>DAIUEL010000072.1:0-11981 GCA_036845145.1 Rhodanobacteraceae bacterium
ATCGATTCGAATGGTGGGCCGTGATGGGATCGAACCATCGACCAATGGATTAAAAGTCCACTGCTCTACCGCTGAGCTAACGGCCCCCGCGCTTATCGATGTCGCATCGCGCAAACGCGATTATCGCTCCCTCCCGCTCGCAGGAGAGGCCTAGGGACTCGCCGCGACACAGTCGCAACGAAGTCCCGACCCCCTACTCATTCCCTCGCGGGAAAGGGAGCCGGTCATTCTAACCGCACACGCGCATCAGGCGTAGTGCGTCGGATCGGCAACGCCCGCATCGGCGAATCCGCGCGCGCGCAGCACGCAAGCGTCGCAATGGCCGCAGGCGCGGCCACCGGCGTCGGCGCGATAGCACGACACCGTCACCGAGAAATCGACACCGAGACGCACGCCTTCACGGACGATGTCGGCTTTCGACAGCTTGATCAGCGGCGCGTGCACGCGTAGCGTACGGCCTTCGACGCAGGCTTTCGTCGCGAGGTTGGCGAGCCGCTCGAACGCTTCGATGAAGGCGGGCCGACAGTCGGGATAGCCCGAGTAATCGACCGCGTTGACGCCGCAGAAAATGTCGCTCGCGCCCAGCGTCTCCGCCCAACCCAGCGCGATCGACAGCATGATGGTGTTACGCGCCGGCACGTAGGTGACCGGTATGTCGTTTTCGCCGTGCGTGTCGGCGTGTTCGGGCACCGCGATGTCGGCGGTGAGCGCCGAGCCACCGATGCAGCGCAGGTCCACGGAAACGGTCTTGTGCCCGACCGCGCCCAGCATCGCGGCCACACGTGCGGCAGCAGCGAGTTCGGATGCGTGGCGTTGACCGTACGCCACCGACAAGGCGTGGCACGCGAACCCCTGTGCGCGCGCCATCGCCAGCGTGACCGCCGAGTCCATGCCTCCGGAGACCAGCACCACCGCGGGTGCCGTGGAACGCGTGCTGGCCATCATGGCCAACGGATCACTTCGTGCCTGCGGATGGCGGGATGTCGTTCATCCGGTCGCGTGCGCGTTTTTCCAGCGGCGTGCCGGGATGTGCCTTGATCACCGCCTGCAGCGTGGTGCGCGCGGCGGCAAAGTCCTTCAGCGCGATCTCGCAGTCGGCGACGCGGAGTTGCGCTTCCGCAACCTTGGCGTCGTCCGGATACTTTCTCAGCAACGTCTCGAATGCGGCCAGCGCGGGTTTGTAGTTCTGGGTGACCTGGTACGAACTGCCCAACCAGTAATAGGCGTTCGGAGTCAACGTGCTGTCGGGGTATTTGTCGACGAAGGCGCGGAAGCCGCGCGCTGAATCGACGTAATTGCCGGCCCGAAGCGATTTGAATGCCGCGTCGAAATCGGCTTGCGCAGCCGCTTGATCAGCGGGAGAAGCGGCCTTGGCCGATGGCGGCGCCTTGGATGCGGTGAGCGCAGGCGCTACCGGCGCGCTCGTCGCGGATGCAACCGGCGTGGGCGCTGAAGCCAAGGCTTCAGGCTGCGCGTGTTCCAGCTTGCCAACGCGGGAATCCAGATCGACGTACTGATCCTTGCCGGTCTGCTGAAGCTGCTGCAACTGGTGCTGCAGTTCCTCGATCTGACCCTGCATCTGCTGCATCTGGTCGCGCATGGCCTGGATCTGGTTGACCAGCGCGAGACTGTTCGATGGCGGCGGCGCGACCGAGGAGCCTTGGTACGCGTCCTGCGCCAATGCGGTGGAAATGCCCGCCCCCGCAACGATCATGGCCGCCGAAGCGGCCATGATCCTTGCGAACGTGCGCGACTTGCGTGCGTCCATCGCCAACCCGATCACTCGGTGGTGTAGACGATGTTGTCGCGGCGGTTCTGGTGCCAGCAGCTCTCGTTGTGCTCGCGGCACACCGCACGTTCCTCGCCATAGCTCACGACCTTGATCTGGTCGGCCGAGGCACCGGCGGCTTCCAGCGCGCTTGCAAGCGCGTTGCCACGGCGTTCGCCGAGGCCGAGGTTGTACTCGCGGGTGCCGCGTTCGTCGGTGTTGCCCTCGATCGTCATGCGCGCCATCGGACGATCGCGCAGATACTTGGCATGGCAGGCGACGATGTTGTCGAACTGCGACTGGATGTCGCTCTTGTCGAAGTCGAAGTAGATGACGCGGGTACGCAGGCAGGCGTTGGACTGCAGGTCGGCCGGCGTGAACGCGCCTTCGGTGGTCGGCGCGGTAGTGGTGGTCGGAGCTTCGGGTGCCACTTGAGGCTTGACTTCCTGCTTCTTGGCACAGGCCGCAGCGGCCAGGCAGAACAATGCAACTACGGAGACGCGAACGGTTGCGTTCATGGCGAATCCATCCTTTTTTTGAACGAGTGAGTGAGTGAGTGGTGGGTACAACGTGTTGAATTGAAGCATCCTTTCGATCAAGGCAGCGTCAAGGATTCCGATACGGTCCCCAGGCCGGTTCGCGCACGTCGCCGTCGCCCAACACCAGCCGCTGACGCACCCGCCCGTCGGCCGAAACAGCGTACAAGACGCCGCGTGGGCCTTCGTTGGCTGCGTAGAGGAGCATGCTGGCGTTGGGTGCCCAGCTTGGCGCGTCGTCCAGATTGCCCGGGGAAACGAACGTCTCCTGACCGCCGAGAGAGCGGTCCATCACTGCTATACGATACACGTTCCCGTTGCCCTGCACCATCGCTATCTTTTTTCCGTCGTAGCTGATCGAGGCGTTGGCGTTGTATTGCCCCTGAAAAGTGATGCGCTGCGGCGTGCCGCCGGAGGCCGGGATTTGGTACAACTGCGGCTTGCCGGAACGGTCCGAGGTGAATACCACACTGGCCCCGTCGGGGGTCCAGCGCGGCTCGGTGTCGATCGCGAGATTGTGGGTCAATCGTGTCAGCGCGCCGGTGGCTAGATCCATCGCGTAGATTTCCGGATTGCCCTGGAACGACAGGCTCACCGCCAGCCGCCTGCCATCCGGCGCGAAGCGGGGGGCGCCATTGATGCCGGCCCGGGCGGAGACCACCCGGCGCGAACCGGTGGCGATGTTCTGGATGTAGATCGCGGAATTGCCGCTTTCGAAGGAAACGTAAGCCAGTTCCTGGCCGTTGGGCGACCATGCCGGCGACAGCAGCGCCTCGTGCGAACGCACCACCGTCTGCGGGTTGTAGCCGTCGGAATCGGCCACCACCAGCGCGTATTGCGCGTTGTCGCCCAGGCCCACCATGGTCACGTAGGCGACGCGCGTGTCGAACGCGCCCCGCACGCCGATGATCTTCTGGTAGATCTGGTCCGCGATCTGGTGCGCGACCCGGCGCAGGTCGCTGCCCTGCCCGGTGATCGACAGGCCCAGCAATTGCTGCTGCTTGTTGACGTCCCACAGCTCGAAATCGGCCTTGAGCGCACCGCCGTCGTAGCTGGTGCGGCCTACCACGATGTAGTCCTGCTTCAACTGCTGCCACGTCGCAAACTTGATCTGCGAGCCCGTCGTCGGCGATTCCACCACTTCGCTGGTCGGCAAGGTGCGGAATTTCCCGCAGCGATTCAGATCCATGCTGACGATCTGCGCGATGTCGACCGGCGACGCCGGCCCGGATCCTTGCTGGCCGAACGGCACCACCGAGATCGGGATCGCCGAGGGCACGCCGTTGACGATCTGCACCGTCAGGCCCTGCGCGCCGGCCTGCGCGGCAAACGACGCCGCAAGCAACGCGAAGATCAGGGCAAACAGCATTTTTGGCATCCGCATGATTCGAGCACCTTTCATTGCGATGAAGTCACCGTGAAATTGAAGATGATGTCGCGACTGAATTGTTTTTCAAACCCCTTGTAGGGCAGCGGCGAGGACCGCAGCACCGCATGTTCGACCGACGCCCGTGCCACGTCGTTGAAAGGACAACTGGGCAATACTGTCGCAGAAATCACCTGACCGCCCGGTATCTGCTTGATTTCCACGGGGCACACCACGCCGACCGGGATATTGTCGGGGCGCAACCAGTTCTGCGTGATCGCATTCTGCAGCGCGGCGACGTAGGCATCGTTGGAGGTGCCCGCCTGCCCCGTCATGGCCTGCTTGGCCTCCGGCACGTTCTGCGCATTCTGGGACTGGCTGGCCTTGCGCAAATCGGCGAGTTGTTGCGCCTTCTGCGCTTCGAGGTCGATCTTGCGCTGCTGGGCTTCGCTTTCGGCCCGGACCTTGGCCAGTTCCTTCAAGATGCGCTCGGCTTCCTTCTGCTTGGTCAGTTCGGCCATCCGCTGCTTCTGTTGTTCTTCCTGCGCCTTCTTTTCCTGCTCGGCCTTCTGCTCGGCGATCTCGGCGATCTTTTCCTGATCCTTCAATTTCGGCTGGGGCACGGGTGTCGGCAGCACCCGCACGGGCGCGGGCGGGGGCGGCTTGGGTTTCGGCTCGGCTTTTTCCTCGTGCTTCGGCGAGGCTTTCTGCGCGCGCTTGGATGCGGGCGGCGGTGGCGCGCCGACCGGCCCCACGAGGGTCGCTTCTATCACCGGACCCTGCAACTGCACCATGCGCGCGCAGGTCACCGGGCGCATGCCTTCCGGCAGGTGCAGCACGTCGGCCAAACTTTCCCAATGCGTGCAATTCAGCGTCGCCAGCGCCAGGAACACGACGATGCCGAGGTGCAGCAACGCGGAGTAGGCGACCGCGCGCGGTGTGGCGTCAGCGCTTTCCATTGCTCGCGGGGGCCACTGCGGCCTCGGGCTGGCTCATCAATCCGACCTTGGCGACGCCGGCCTGCTGCAGCAATCCCAGCACCTGATTGACCCGCCCGTAGTCGACGCGCTTGTCGCCGCCGAGCATCACCGAGGCTTTCGGATCCTGCTTGACGAAGGCGGACACGTCGTTCACCAGGGTTTCGTCGTCAACCTGTTCGCGCGGACTCTTGCCGAGCGTGAGGAACACGTTGCCGTCATGGTCGACCGTCACCAGCACCGGCTGCTTTTCGTCCTGCAGCGCCTTGGCGCCCGATTGCGGCAATTGGATGTCGGCCCCGAGATTCAACATCGGCGCGGTCACCATGAAGATGATCAGCAGCACCAGCATCACGTCGATGTACGGCACGATGTTGATTTCCGCCATGCGGCGGCGGCGACGGTTGCGGGTTTGCAGAGCCATGGACGCCTCCTACCGCACCGGCGCCTTCGCGCGTTCGGCCGGCGCGGCCTGCTCGGATTGCATCTGCCGGTGCAGGACGGACGAAAACTCTTCCTGGAAGGTGTCGTAGCGGACGGTGATGCGCTCCAGCCGCGTCGAATAACGGTTGTACGCCCACACCGCGGGGATCGCGGCGAACAGGCCCATCGCGGTCGCGACCAGCGCCTCGGAAATGCCAGGCGCGACGGTGGCGATGGTGGCCTGCTTCAGGCTGCCGAGGCCCTGGAAGGCGATCATGATGCCCCACACGGTGCCGAACAGGCCCACGTAGGTGCTGATGGAACCGACGTTGGCAAGGTATTCGAGGTTGTGTTCCAGCTTTTCGACTTCACGCGTGCCGGCGACGCGCATCGCGCGTTCCGAAGCCTCCATCACCGCGCGCCGATCTTCGCCACTGCCGCGCTGGCGCTGGCGCACGAATTCGCGAAAACCCGATTCGAACACCGCGGCGAGCCCGCCCGCTTCGCTCGCGCGATTGCCAACCTCGCGGAACAACGCCGCGAGATCCACGCCCGACCAGAAGCGTTCCTCGAAGCCGTCCGCATCGCGGGCGGCGGCATCCAGCATCGCCTTCTTCCGGAAAATGATCACCCACGACGTGAACGAGAAGATCACCAGGATCAACAGCACCAGCTTCACCGGCCAACTGGCGTGGATGACCAAATCGAGGATGTTGATGGAACCGTTCATTCGTGTGTGTTTCCTTCAATCAATGCTGCAACTTGCCGGGGAATCCGTCGCGGCACGAACGCCTCGGCATCCACGCACGCGATGCGCACTTGCGCGCGCGCCAGCGTAACGCCGTCGGCAACGCGCAGCACATCCTGTGCAATGTCGAGACTGGCCGAACGCAGGCGCGCGACGCGCACCGTCGAATCCAGTTCGTCGTCCAGTCGGGCCGGCTTGTCATAGGCGATGCTCAATTCGCGCACCACGAACACGATTCCGTGTGACCGGCGCAGGGCATCCTGCCCCATTGCCATCGCGCGCATCCATTCGGTGCGCGCGCGTTCCAGAAACCGGAGATACCCCGCGTGATACACCACGCCGCCAGCGTCGGTATCTTCCCAATACACCCTTGTCCGCCACCTGAACGCCGGTTGAGCGCAATCGAGCCCATCGACCATTCGACTAGGACCCCTGATCTTCGAACAGGTTCATCGCCGGCTCGCTGCCGCGCGGCGGTTTCAGGCCGAAATGCCGCCACGCCCTGGCGGTTGCGATGCGCCCGCGCGCCGTGCGCGCCAACAAGCCCTGCTGGATCAGATAGGGCTCCAGCACGTCCTCGATCGTGTCGCGATCCTCGGCCAGTGCCGCCGCAAGCGATTCCACGCCCACCGGCCCGCCGTCGAACTGTTCCAGGATCAGGCGCAACAGGCGGCGATCGAGTTCGTCGTAGCCGCCGGCATCCACCTGCAGCATTTCCAGCGCCGCCGACGCGGCGTCGCGGGTGATGCGCCCGCCCGCGCGCACTTCGGCGTAATCGCGCACGCGCCGCAGCAGGCGGTTGGCGATTCGGGGCGTGCCGCGCGAACGCCGCGCGATTTCGGTGGCGCCTTCCTCGTCGCAGGCGATGTCCAGGATGCGCGCCGAGCGCGCCACGATCGATGCGAGTTCACCCGGGGTGTAGAACTCCAGCCGGTGCACGATGCCGAAGCGATCCCGCAATGGACTGGTCAACATGCCCGCGCGGGTGGTCGCGCCGACCAGCGTGAAGTGTGGCAGGTCCAGCTTGATCGAACGCGCAGCGGGGCCTTCGCCCAGCATGATGTCGATCTGGAAATCTTCCAGCGCCGGATACAGCACTTCCTCGACCACCGGCGACAGACGATGGATCTCGTCGATGAAAAGCACGTCGTGCGGCTGCAGGTTGGTAAGCAGCGCCGCGAGATCGCCCGCGCGTTCCAGCACCGGCCCCGAGGTGGTGCGAAGATTCACGCCCAACTCGTTGGCGATGACGTGCGAGATGGTGGTCTTGCCGAGGCCGGGCGGCCCGAACACCAGCACGTGGTCCAGTGCGTCGCCACGTTTCCTCGCCGCCTCGATCGACAGCGAAAGCTGCTCGCGCATCGCCGCCTGGCCGACATATTCGGCCAGCGTGCGCGGACGCACGCTGGCTTCGACGACCTGCTCGGCGGGACTTTCGACGGCGTCGACGACGCGGGATTCGCTCATGCGGTGATTATGCCGGAACCCGCAAGCCGCCGATCATCGACGCCGCTCAGCGCCCGCGGTTGTTCGCGCGCGTCCGCGCCGCCTTGCGCGCCGCGGCGGAACGTTCTTTCGCGCCTTTGGTGCGTGCGGCTTTTTTCGCCGCGGCGGAGCGTTCGCCGGCCGAGCGCTTGCGCGCCGCCTTGCGGGCGTGCTTCGACAGCGCACGCTTCGATGCGGCGGAATGGCCTTCGCGTTCGAGGGCCTTCCTGGTTGCGCGCGAGCGCTTCGCCGAAGTGTGGCGCGCGGCCCCTTTCTTTCCTGCTGCGAGGTCACGCTTCGCCCGCTTGACGGTCTTGGACGATGCCTCGCCCTTCTTTGGCGGCGGCAGATCCACGCCGGCGCGACGCGCCTCGGACAACCCTATTGCGATGGCCTGCTTGGTCGAGCGCGCGCCGTGCTTGCCCTCGCGTATGTGGTCGATTTCCTCGCGAACGAATTCGCCAGCCTGGGTGCTGGCGGACTTGCCTTCGCGCTTGTCCTTCCTGGCCCTTTCGATGACCTCTTTCTCGGGCATGCCACACCTCCTCGTCAGTCCATGGACGCCGCAAAGCGACTTCGCCTCCGCGGCATGCACGAACTTTTTCGCGACGGCCGCACTTGCGTGATTTTCATCATGCGCCGTGGGCGACCGGATGTCACATCGCATATTCAGGATGCGATCAGGCGCCTGACGCTGCCTGGATTTCGACCTGCGTGCCCAGGTCGAACAGGCGATTGCCGGGAATGCTGAAGAAGGCGGTGGCGGGCAGCGCGTTGCGCGCATGCCGCCAGCGCAGCGGCATGTAGGGGGCTTCCATGAAGCCGAAACGCGGCGTCAGCGCGTGGAACGAAGGACCCAGGCCGTACAGTTCGATGCGCTCGGCCTGGTTCGCGCAAGAAGTTGCCTAGATCTCCACCTGCGCGCCCAATTCGATCAGGCGGTTGCCGGGGATGCTGAAGAAGGCGGTGGCGGGCAGCGCGTTGCGCGCGAGGAACGCGAACAGCTTGTCGCGCCACAAGGCCATGCCGGGACGGTCGGTGGCAACAATGGTCTCGCGCGACAGGAAGAACGTGGTGTCCATCATCTTGAGTTCGAGTCCCTGCTTGGCGCACGCGTGCAGCGCAGCGGGCACGTTCGGATCTTCGGCGAAACCGAAGCGCAGCGTCAGCAGATAGAAGTCGTTGCCGAGATTCTTGAGTTCCAGGCGCTCGTCGGCATCGGCATACGGGGTTTCCAGCGTGTCCACGGTCAGGATCACGTTGCGCTTGTGCAGCACCTTGTTGTGCTTGAGGTTGTGCAGCAATGCATGCGGCACCGCATCGGGATCGCTGACCAGGAAAATCGCGGTGCCTTCCACCCGCGTCGGCGGATGTTCCGCGAGATTGGCGATGAACGGCGCGAGCGCGAGTCCGCCGTGTTTCAACTGCCGCAGCACCAGGTCGCGGCCGCGCCGCCAGGTGGTGAGGATCGCAAACACGGCGAGCCCCAACACCAGCGGGAACCAGCCGCCGTCTTCGACCTTCAACGTGTTGGCGCCAAAGAAAGCCAGGTCGATCGAAAGGAAGAACACCAGCACCGCGAGCACCAGCAACGGATGCCATTTCCACATGCGCCAGGCCACGATCACGAACAGCACCGTGTCGATCGCCATCGTGCCGGTCACCGCGATGCCGTAGGCACCGGCCAGCGCCTTGGAGGAACCGAAGCCGATCACCACCAGCACCACCAGGATCATCAGCAGCCGGTTGACCCACGGCAGGTAGATTTGTCCGGCTTCCTCGTTGGACGTATGCACCACCGGCATGCGCGGCAGGAAACCTAGCTGGATGGCCTGGCGCATGATCGAGAAGGCGCCCGCGATCACGGCCTGCGAAGCGATCACCGCGGCCGCGGTCGCCAGCGCGATCATCGGATAAAGCCCCCAGGTCGGCACCGCGAGGTAGAACGGGTTGCTGGCCGCCTCAGGATTGTGGACCAGCAACGCACCCTGCCCGAAGTAATTCAGCATCAGGCCGGGCATCACGAAGCCGTACCACGCGACGGTGATCGGCTTGCGCCCGAAGTGACCCATGTCGGCATACAACGCCTCGGCACCGGTCACGCACAGCACCACGGCACCGAGCACCAGGAACCCGCCACTGCCGTGGTGGGCGAAGAAATTGAACCCGTACCAGGGATTGATGGCGCGCAGCACCAGCGGGTGCTGCGCGATGTTGTACACGCCGATCAAGCCCAGCGCGATGAACCACACGCACATCACCGGACCAAACACCTTGCCGACCCCGCCCGTGCCGCGCTTCTGGATCAGGAACAGCGTGACGAGCACGAGCACGGCGATCCACACGACCCAGTGCGTCAGGGCCGGCGCGGCCACGCCAAGGCCCTCCACCGCGGACAGCACCGTGATCGATGGCGTGATCACGCCATCGCCGAAGAACAACGCCGCCCCCAGCACCGCCGCCAGCACCACCAGCTTGCGGGTAAGCGGATGCTGGCGCGTGGCGCGCTGGGCCAGCGCCATCATCGCCATGATTCCGCCCTCGCCCTTGTTGTCCGCGCGCATGATGAAAGTGACGTACTTCAGTGCCACCACGATCAGCAACGTCCACAGCACCAGTGACAGCACGCCCAGCACGTTGAACGTGGTCACCGGCATGCCGTGCTGGTCGCTGAAAGCTTCGCTGAAGGTGTACAGCGGGCTGGTGCCGAGGTCGCCGAACACCACGCCGATTGCGCCGAGCACCATGACGCGCATGGCCTTGCGGCTCGAGTCCTCGCTTTGCACCGGACGGGTGTCGGTCTTGTTCATCACCGACCCAGCGCCGCGCGCAACGCCTTGCGGATGATGGTTTCGGCGTCGTCGCCGTCTTCGCACGCAGCGGCCGCGAGACGCGCCGCCTCGACGGGTTTGTAACCCAACTGCTGCAGGGCCGCCTCCGCTTCGCTGCGGGGGTCGCGTGCGATCGGGGTGGTGCCGGTGGGCGCGGAGACCACGGCATGGGCCACGCGATCGCGCAACTCCACCACGATGCGTTCGGCGGTTTTCTTGCCGATGCCGGGAATGCGCGTCAACGCCGCGACATCGCCAGCCTGCACCAGCCGCGCGAATTCCGAAGTCGGCACACCCGACAACACCGCCAGCGCAATCCGCGCGCCGATGCCGGAAACCTTCTGCAGGTCGCGGAACAGGTTGCGCTCGTCGTCGCGCAGGAAACCGTACAACGCGACGGTGTCTTCCTTGTGTGCGTAGTGCGTCAGCAGGATCACTTCCCTGCCGACATCCGGCAAGTCGTACAGCGTGGACATCGGCACTTCCAGTTCGTAGCCGACGCCGCCCACTTCGACGAGCACCCACGGCGGGCGCTTGGAAATCAACGCGCCTCGCAAGCGGCCAATCATCGACGGCGTCCCCAGGCTGCAACGGGAATCCCCGTGCGCGCTTCACTGGCGCGCAGATGCGCGTGGGTGATCGCGATCGCCAGCGCGTCTGCCGCGTCGGCCTGCAACGGTTCGCGCACGTTCAACAGGATTCCGACCATGTGCTGCACCTGTTCCTTGCCGGCGTGGCCCTTGCCGACCACGGCCTGCTTGATTGCGTTGGGTGCGTACTCGCTGACCGGCAATCCGCAGCCGACCGCCGCGCAGATCGCGGCGCCGCGCGCCTGCCCGAGCTTCAGCGCGGAGTCGGCGTTCTTCGCCATGAACACGCGCTCGATCGCTGCTTCCGCCGGCGCGTGCGCCTCGATGATGTCCGAAAGTTCGTCATAGATGCGCTTCAGGCGGAGCGGAAACGTCTCCTCGCCGGCCACCTGCAGCGTCGCGCGAAACACGCAACGCAGCTTTCCCGTGGCATCGGCTTCGATGATACCGACGCCGGTGCGCTGGCTGCCGGGATCGATGCCGAGGATCCGAATACAACGGGAACCGGGAACCGGGAATCGGGAATCGGTAGTCACGCGCATGACCGACCCTTGGACGACTGGATGATGCAGGTACGGGAAATATGCGCCACGTCAAGACGGAATGGCCGCACTTCGATCCTCGATTCCCGATTCTCCATTCCCGGCTTTTCTACAGATCCGCGTTGGAATGCACGTGCTGGACGTCGTCGAGTTCGTCCAGCCGGGCAAGCAAACCCTGTACCGCTTCCACCTGGTCGGCCGGCACCGGTACGTCCAGTTCCGCGCGCATCGTGACTTCGGCGTGATCGGGTTTCAGGCCGGCCTTCTCCATCGCCTCGCGCACCGGGTCGAACGATTCCGGCGTCGTGATCACGTCGATCTGGCCGTCTTCCGGCCATACCTTGACGTCCTCCGCACCGACCTCGATCGCCGCATCCGTGATTTTGTCCTCGTTCGCGCCTTCGGCGTACGAAAGCACGCCGATCTTCTTGAACAGGTAGGCCACCGAACCGTCGGTGCCGAGATTGCCGCCGAACTTGGTAAAGGCGTGGCGCACGTCCGAAATGGTGCGCTGGCGATTGTCGGTCAGGCACTCGACCAGCACGGCGATGCCGCCCGGCGCGTAACCCTCGAAGTGCAGTGCCTCGTAGGTGATGCCCTCCAGTCCACCCGTGGCTTTCTTGATCGCGCGATCGATGTTGTCCTTGGGCATCGACGCCGCGATGGCCTTGTCCACCGCGCTGCGCAATTGCGCATTGCCGTTGACGTCGCCGCC
>DAIUEL010000073.1:0-11940 GCA_036845145.1 Rhodanobacteraceae bacterium
CGCGGCCGCCCGCGGCGTTTTCCTCGTTGACCGCGAGCGCGTACAGGTTCACCCAATCCAGAATCGTCAGGGGATCTTTCAGCGACGCTTCCGGGCGGTCACGCAGTTCCGCATACATCGCCGGCGCGCGGCGCTTCACGTGCAGGCTGCCCGGCAATTCGCCCGCCGAGCGCAGCCCGCGCGCGACGCAATCCTGCATCGCTTTCCAGATGGTCAGCAACCCCGCGCGCACGTCGGATTCGCTGCGCCAGACCTTCTCGTTTTCCAGCATCAACTGCGCGATGGTCACGCCGTGCTGCTCGCACAACGCCATCAATTCGTCGCCGGAATGGAACGCGAACGGCAGCGGCGTGGTATCGGCGACGATGCGGTCGGCCGCTGCCTCGTCAGCATTGACCACGAAACCGCCGCCCACCGAGTAGTAATCGCGGGTGACGATGGTTGCGCCATTTGCATCGAACGCGGTATAGCGCATGCCGTTGACGTGGTACGGCAATTTCTGGCGCTTGTTCCAGACGAGGTCGGTCTTTTCGTCGAACGCGATTTCGCGTGTGCCGTGCAGGCGGATACGCTGACCGCGGCGCACCCGTTCGAGCAGCGGCGGAATGGCATCCGGATCGATCCGGTCCGGCCAGTTGCCTTCCAGCCCGCAGATCACCGCCTTGTCGGTGCCGTGGCCGCGGCCGGTCGCCGCTAGCGAGCCGTACAACTCCACCTGCACGCGCGCGACGCGGTCGAGGTCGCCCGTTTCGATGAGCCAGCGCTCCACGAAACGCGCGGCCGCGCGCATCGGTCCGATCGTGTGCGAAGACGACGGTCCGATGCCGATCTTGAAGATGTCGAAAACACTTACCGCCATGGTGATTCGTACCGCGCAACGGCCGCGTTCGAACGGACTACGCAGGCGATGCCGCCCGACGCGGCCGTCTGCGGATACCTGCAGTCCTGATCGACGTTATTGTACGCGTTCACCGACCCTGTTCCCTGCCCCCGGCACACTTCGATCGCGCCATGCGTCTGACCCTCTATCAACGCGACGACTGCAAGCTGTGCGACGAAGCGGTCGCGCTGCTGGCGCGCGCGCATGTACCGGACTTCGAAAGCGTGTGGATCGACGGCGACGCGGAACTCGAAACGCGCTACGGCGAACGCGTTCCGGTGCTGCGTGAGGACGCATCCGGGCGCGAACTCGGCTGGCCGTTCGATGCCGCGACGCTGCAGGCGTTTCTGGGCATCACCGAGATGGAAACCGATTCCGGATCGCGCTGCGCGCGTCCGGAATGACCTCTGCAATGAAGCTACCGTTCGTTGCGATCGACCTTGGGCTTGTCATTCCGGGGCGCACGCCCGAGCGGCGATTGCCTCACTTGGGCTCGGGCGATGGTGATCCGCCGCCGCCGAGCGGTTGCACGATGTGCACCGGTTCGCCGGTCGGCGCGTCATACGGCGCCGTGTCCACGCGCAGCCGCGGCAGGTGTTGCGGATAATTGCGCTGCAGGAAATCGATCAAGCCCTCGCGCACCCGGCAGCGCAAATCGAAATTCAGGCCGGAATTCCTGCTGCTGACCAGGATGCGCAACTGCATCGTGCGCTGGTCGGCGTCGGTCACCTGCAGCACGACCACGCGCTTGTCCCACTCCGGCGCGCCGTGCACCAGGCGATCGAGTTCTGCGCGCAGGGGCGCGACCGGCAGCCCGTAATCCACGTACAGGAATACCGTGCCGAGTATCTGCGAACTGGTGCGCGTCCAGTTCTGGAACGGATTCTCGATGAACCATTGCAACGGAATCACCAGTCGCCGCTCGTCCCAGATCTTCAGGACCACGAACGTCCCGGTGATTTCCTCGACGCGTCCCCACTCGTTCTGGATGATCAGCACGTCGTCCAGCCGGATCGGCTGCGCCAACGCGATCTGCAGGCCCGCCAGCAAATTGCCGAGCACTGGCCGCGCCGCGAGTCCGACCACGAGCCCCGCGACGCCCGCGGAAGCCAGGATGCTCGCACCGAATGCCTGCACCTTCGGAAAGGTCATCAGGATGAGCGCGGCGCCCAGCACCCCGATCAGGAACATCGCCGAGCGCGACAGCACCTTCGCCTGCGTCTGCACCTGGCGCGCGCGCAGATTGTCTTCGACGTTCACCGGGTGGCGCAGATTGATCGCCTGCTCGACGCCCGATACCGCGCGTATCGCCAGCCACGTCAGGGCGACGTAAACCGCCACCGTCACCGCATGCTGCAGAGCCTCGAACCAGACCGTTTGCGGCAATCCCAGGCTGGCGCTCATCAACGCAAACTGCAGGGCCAGCAGCGGCAACACCGTTTCGAAGGGTCGCTCGCAACGCTGCAGCACGGTCGCCAGCACCGCACCCGGACGCAGCACGCGCCGGGCCGCGAAGCGCAGCACATTGAAGATCACGATCGCGGCGACCAGCGCCGCGACCAGTACCAGTGCCACCCGCGCCCACGGCTGCGCGAAGATGCCATGGATGAAATCCATCACCGTTCTTCCGTGAAGGTGGAGTCGTCACTATAGGCACTGCACGCTGAATCTTCGACCGAGGCGTCGCACTGCGGTGCAATGGCGCGTTTCGAGACCCGCCCTACGGATTCGCTTTGCGCAACTGCAGGTGCCCGTGCACGGTGACGCCGTCGCCGATCATCGACGGATCGGCCCATTGCCCTGCTCCGATCCCGAAATCGAGCCGCTTCAATGATGCGGTTACGTCCAGGGTGGCGGTGTCGCCGTGCGGCGCAAACGTGACGGTCAGCACGACCGGCTTGCTGATGCCGCGCAGCGTGAGCACACCGTCGGCGGTCACCTTGCCACCGGCGGCTTGGCGAAATGCGGTAGTCACGAAATGCGCCTTCGGAAATTTCGGCGCATCGAAAAAGTCGGCGCCCAGCGCGGTGTGGTCGCGCTCGCTGTTGCGGGTATCGAGGCTGGTGATGTCGACGCTCACGTCGAATTTGGCGTGGGCGAGATCGCCGGGATCGTAGTTGATGGTCGCGTCGAAGCGCCGGAATTGCCCCGTGTACTCGACGTTTTGATAGGTATTGGTGAAGGTGAGCGTGCTGTGCGCGGCATCGAGCTGCCACATCTGCGCCGACGCGGGCACGGCCCATCCGAGCAACATCGCGACGCACAACCGGCCGAGGCATTTCATCATCGAACTTCTCCGTTCTGCTTTCGCGGTCCGACCGTCATCCGTCGCAGCACGTCGTCGCGCTCCCCGAAGTGATGCCACAACGCCGCGCCAACATGACCGGCCAGCAACGCGACCAGGATCCAGAACAACGTCTGGTGCAACAGCAACGCGCGCGGTTTCCACACCGGATCGTAACCGCCGGTCAGGCCGGGAATGTCGAACCAGCCGAACCACACCAGCGGCGCATTGGCCGTTGAATTGAACCACCACCCGCTGAGCGGAATCGCGAGGATCAACACGTACAACGCGAGGTGCAGCGCGTGCGCCGCGCGCCGCTGCCAGCGCGGCATCGCGGGCGGATCGGCCGGTCGCCTTTCGGTGAGCCGCCACGCGATGCGCAGCAGCACCAGCGCGAGGATGGTCATCCCGATGGACTTGTGCAGCGCGAACACCCGCACCTTCGCGGGCGTCAGGCCCATCTGCACCATCGACAATCCGATCACGCCCTGCGCAACGATCAACACCGCGATCAACCAGTGGAACGCGCGCACCAGCGCGCCCCAACCTTGTTCAGTGCTGCGCAGCGGCATGCGCCCTGCTCCTCATCGACTTCTCCACGGCCTGCCGGTAATTGGATTCCGCGCTGCGATCGAGCTTGGCTTCGATTTCGAGCCGGATCGTCACCTGGGTGCCCACCGCTTTCGGGAAGGCCGTCATGCCGAACTTTGTGCGATCCAGCGTCGCGTGTCCGGAAAAGCCTGCGATGGTTTCGAAGCCGAACAGGGTCGTGCCCACGCGGTTGACCGTGAAGTCGACCTTCACCGGTAGCGTCATGTCCCGCAGCGTGAGCCGGCCTTCGAGCGTGCCGGTGTCCTCGCCGGTTTTCGTGACGCTGTCGCTTTCGAAATGCGCGACCGGAAATTGTGCGGCATTCAGGAAATTGCGTCCGGTCACCGCAGTGTTCCAGCCCTTGTCGCCGAGGTCGGCGGAGACCAGATCGATGTCGGCCACGACCTTCGATGCGGTCCAGTCATCCGCATCGAAGCGCAACCAGCCGCGCGCGATTGCCAGGCGCCCCACCGGATTCGAATAACCATCGTGATTGGCGCTGAACAGCACCTGCGAATGCACGTTGTCGATGCGATAGTCGAGCGGATGCGCGCGGACCGCGCCGGCGAAAAACAGCGCCGCGGCGGCAAGCATGGCGAGCGAACGTGGCATGGGCGTAGGGACCACCATCGCGGTTATCTTCACACAGACCGGCGACGCCTGCGCGCCATGACGCGCACCGTCACCGCTTTTGCGGCATCATCACGGACCGGTCCGCGGGGGAAACGCGACATGCTCTGTGCATTGCTTCTGGCCGGTGCGCTGGCGAGCGCTGCCACACCCGATGCGGCGAACGTGCCGCCCACTCCGATTTTCCGCAGCTACGGCGTGGCCGACGGCCTGCCCTCGACCGAGGTGTACACGGTCGCGCAGGACGATGCGGGTTACCTGTGGATCGGCACCCATGCCGGGCTGGTGCGCTACGACAGCCGCGATTTCAAGGTATTCCGCCACGATCCGACGCGACCCGATTCGCTGCCCGCGAACGATGTTTCGGCGGTCTTGGTCGATCGCGCCGGCCGCATATGGGCCGGTGGCGAAGGCACCGGTCTTAATCGTTACGAGCCCGCGACGAATGGCTTCCGCCACTGGATGCACGAAGCCGCACGGCCCGACAGCCTGTCGGCCAATGACGTGATGGCCATCGCCGAGGACAAGGCTGGCGCGGTCTGGGTCGGCGTGTATGCCGGCGGCTTGGACAAGCTGCAACCGGACGGCCGTGGCTTCATGCACTGGCGCCACAGCAAGGACGACATTGCGAGTATCGCTTCCGACAACGTCACCGCGCTGGCGCCCGCCGATGACGGCGGCATGTGGATCGGTACCGACGCCGGGCTCGATCGGATGGATGCGCAGGGCCGCGTCCATCATGTTGCCCTGGTCGCCGGCACGAGTCCGCCGATCGTATGGCAGGTGCACGCGGGTTCCGACGGCGTCGATGTCGCCACCAGCGCGGGATTGTTCCACGTCGATGCACGCGGCATCGCGACACCGATCGGCGCCGCGCGCGAAGCGCTGGCCAGCCTGCGCGACGACGACGGCAGCCTGTGGATCGCCGAACGCGGCGGCCTCACCCGCGTCGCCGCCGACGGCACGACTCGGTTCGAGCAACCGACGCCCGGCGTGGCGGGCAGCCTGCCCGGGCATCTTCCCGATGGTCTGTTCCGCGATCACGAAGGCGGCTTGTGGGTGGCGATGGTGGATGGCGGACTCGCCTACCTGCCGCCGCAGTGGCGCGCGTTCAGCATGTATCGGCAGATCCCCGGCGACGCGGACAGCCTTGCCCGCAATCGCGTACGTGCGCTGGCGCTGGCGCACGACGATACGTTGTGGGTGGGCGGCGCGGGCATGCTCGACCGCGTCGATCCGGTAAGCGGCGAGGTCCGGCACATCGCGATTCCTGGTCTGGATCGCATGTCGATTTCCGCGCTGGCGGAAGACGCATCGGGACACTTGTGGATCGGCAGCCACAAGGGTTGCTTCGTGTGGGACGGCAAGCGTCTGCAGCCGATCGCCGCCGGCGATCCGGCCTTGAAACATGGCGTGTGGCGGCTGCTCGTCGCGCACGACGGCAGCATTTACGTGGCCGGCGTCGGGACCGGCGTGTTTCGCGTCGATCCGCGGACGTCCACGATCCAGGCGCTTTCACCGCCGAGCACCGACGAGGGTGCCCGCGAAATCGTGCAACTGCGCGAGGCCGCGGACGGTTCGATCTGGATCGCGACCCACGCGGGCATCGCGCGCCTCGCGGCCGGTACACACGCCTTCGCGTTCGTGCCGGGCGTCGCGCGCAGCGACATCCATGCCTTCGCGCTCGGACCCGATGGCGGCCTGTGGATCGCGCGCGCGGCCAGCCTGCAGCACTATCGCATCGAGCACGACGGAGCAAAGCTTCTCTCCACCATCGGCGCCGCGCAGGGCTGGCACGACAACAACGTGCTGGGCCTGCAGGTCGGCGAGCAGGGGCGCGTGTTCGCACTCGGAACCCGCAACCTGCTGGTGTTCGATCCGCGCAACCGGCAACTGCACGCGTTCGCCACGGCGGAAGGATTGGCGACCACCGACTTCACCGGCGACGCGTTGCTCGCCACCGGCCACGGGCAGCTCTTCGCGGGCAGCCTCGCGGGCGTGATCGGTATCCGCACCCGCGAACTGCCGTGGCGGCTCGCCACGCCGAAGGTCGCGCTGGAATCGGTGAACGTCCGCCGCAACGACAAGCTGGTGAACCTCGACCCCGGCAAGCCGATCGACCTCGACTGGCGCGACCGCGAACTCACGGTCACCGCGCAGGTGCTTTCGTTCGTCGATCCCGTGCGCAACCAGTACCGGTTTCGCCTGCAGGGATTCGATCCGGGCTGGATCGAAACCGGCAATCGCGACGTGCGTGAATTCTCGGTGCTGGAGCCGGGCAGTTATCGCCTGCTGGTGAGTGGTCGCACCGGCGACGGGCCGTGGAGTGCCCCACTTGCCGCGTTTTCGCTGCGCGTGTCGGCGGCGCCCTGGAACACGCCGCGGGCATGGGCGGCGTACGTGCTTGCGATTGCCGCCCTGCTGGTGTGGGCGGCGTGGGCGTTGCGGCGCCGGCTGCAGCAACAGCATCGGCTCGCGCTCAGCGAGGAGCGCCAGCACATCGCCGAGCAGGCCAACGCGGCGAAGTCGCGCTTCCTCGCCAACATGGCGCACGAAATCCGCACGCCATTGACCGGTGTGCTGGGCATGACCGAGTTGCTGCTGAAAACACAGCTCAATGACCGCCAGCATCAATACGCGGACGCGATCCGGCGTTCCGGTACTCTGCTGTTGCGGCACGTCAACGATGCGCTCGACGTGGCGCGCATCGAGGCCGGCCGTCTGGAACTCAACCTCGCACCGTTCGACCCCGCTGCGATCCTGCGCGAAATCGCGAATGCCGACGCCGGTCTTGCGGCGCAGAAAAGTCTCGTGATCGAGGTCGTGATCACGGAGGACGCGCCGCGCGCGGTGCGCGGCGATGCGCTGCGCGTGCAGCAGATCCTGTTCAACCTCACCCACAACGCGCTGAAGTTCACCACCCACGGTGGCATCACGCTGAAACTGGAGCGCGAAGGCGACGGCATCGTCTACCACGTGATCGACAACGGCCCCGGCATGACCGCCGAGGAATGCGCTCGGATATTCCAGCGCTTCGAACAAGCCGATTATGGGCGGCTGCAACGTGGCAGCGGATTGGGCCTCGCGATCAGCCGGGAGTTGGTGAACCTGATGGGCGGTCGCATCGGCGTGCAATCGGTGCCGGGGCGCGGCAGTACCTTCAGCGTGCAGCTCCCGCTCGCGGAGGTGGCGTTGCCCGCTGCCGCACGCGCGCCCACGCAGCATCCCGAACCGTCGTCATCGGCGGCCGGGCCGGGCGCCGCACCGTCGCGCGTGCTGCTGGTCGAGGACGATCCCGTCGCCGGACAAGCCATCGCGGGTTTGATAGAGACCTTCGGATACGCGGTGACGCTGGCGCCGCAGGCGCTGGCGGCGCTCTCCGAACTCGACGCCGACGGCGGCTTCGATCTGATGGTGTGCGATTTCGACCTGCCCGGCATGGATGGCTGCGAGCTGACGAGAATGCTGCGGCAACGCGGCGTCACCACACCGATCGTCGCGCTCACGGCCAGCGCGCACGGCGACGAGGAACAGCGCGCACTCGCCGCAGGCATGAACGCGTTCCTGCGCAAACCGGTGTTGCCCGACGACCTGCGCGAAGCGCTGGAACGCGCGATGCGCGTACCGGCGTGAGTCGGCCGTTTCTCGCGCGTCATCACTTTCTTCAAACCGATTCCAGATCCGGGCCTGCGGCCCGCTCCGGAATGACCAGCAGAACAAGTAGGACGGGAGAAGCGCAGCGTATCCCGCCGAACGACGTCAGGCGACGGGTTGTCCTCCGCACGCGCGAACCTGCAGGAATCAGCGCAAACGAAGTTGGCCGTTCCCCGAAGCGAAGGCAAGCGGTGCGCTAATTCGAGGCGCCGGTCGAGTCGATCAACCACTGCGCCAGCAACGGCACAGGCCGGCCCGTGGCGTAGCCCTTCCGGCCCGGCACCCACGCGGTCCCCGCCACATCGAGATGCGCCCAGCGCGTGCCTTCGGTGAAACGCGACAGGAACAGCGCGGCGGTCACGGCGCCGGCGCTCTTGCCGCCGACGTTGGCGATGTCGGCGAACGCCGATTCGAGCTGGTTGCGGTAGTCGTCCCACAGCGGCAAGCGCCATGCGCGATCGAGGGAAGCGTCGCCCGCAGCCAGCAACTCATTGGCCAACGCGTCATCAGCGCTGAACAGGCCGGAAGCATGCGCGCCCAGCGCGATCACGCAGGCACCGGTCAGCGTCGCGGCGTCGACCAGCGCCTGCGGCGCGAAGCGCTTGCAGGTGTACGACAACGCGTCGCACAGGATCAACCGGCCTTCGGCGTCGGTGTTCAGCACTTCCACCGTGATGCCGGCGTGGGTGTGCAGCACGTCGGCGGGACGGTAGCTGCCGCCGTCCGGCATGTTCTCGACCGACGGCACCACGCACACGAGGTTGATCGGGAGCTTCAATTCCACCGCCGACAGGAACGCGCCCAACACGCCGGCCGCGCCGCACATGTCGTATTTCATTTCCTCCATCGAACCGGTCGGCTTGATGTTCATGCCGCCGGTGTCGAAGGTGACGCCCTTGCCGACCAGTGCGTACGGCTTGGCGCCACCCGCGCCCTTGTATTCGAGCACGATCAGCTTGGGCGGCGTCGCCGAACCCGACGAGACCGCGAGCAACGCGCCCATGCCGAGCTTCTCCATGTCGGCACGCTCCAGCACTTCCAGCGTGACCGAATCCGCGTGCCCGTCCGCGATGGTCTTCGCCTGCGCCGCGATGTGGCTGGGCGTGCACAGGTTCGGGGGCAGGCAGCCGAGTTCGCGCGCGAAGGCGACCCCGCGCGCGATCGCGCGCGCCTGTTCGATGCCCGTCGTGGCCCCGCCGGCAACGAGTGCCAGCCTCTCCAGGCGCACGGCATCATTGCCGGGCTTCAGGGTCGCGGTATAGCGGAAACAGGCGTGATCGATCGCGAGCGCGCAGGTGCGGACGCGCCAGTCGGCGTCGCAGTCCTTCACGTCGATTTGCGGCAACCAGGTCATCGCATCGGTCAACGGCAGGCTCTTCAGCGCCTTGCCGGCATCGCCGCAGGCGCGCGCAAAGGCATGTCGATCGACTTCACCCTCGCGGCCGAGCCCCACCAGCAGCACCCGCGGCGACTTGACGCCGGCGAGCCCGTGCAACACCAGCGTCGCAGCCGATTTGCCGGTGAAGTCGCCCGATTCGACGAGGCGCGTCAGTGCACCACCGCTGGCGGCATCGATCGCGGCCGCGGCCGGCGACAGTGCGCCATCGAACACGCCCACCACGACGCAAGGCGTGTCCGCCTTGTCGGCAGCGGCATCGGAACTGAGGCTGAATTCAAGCATCGTCGAACGCTCCGGGAATCGGTCGATGGCGAGCGTGCCACTACACTGCACGCTCGCAAAGCGTTCCAGTCTAGCCGATGCCGCGTCTTTCGATTCTCGATCGCTACATCCTGCGCGAATTCCTCTTCGGCAGCCTTGCCGCCGTGGTGGTGCTGCTGGTGATCTTCACCGGCAGCACGTTCGCGGACGTGGTGAACAAGGTCGCGACCGGCAGGCTTCCCGGCGCCGTGATGTTCACGGTGCTGGGCCTGAATCTCGTCAACACGCTGCAGGCGTTGCTGCCGATGGGCATGTTCCTCGGGATGCTGCTGGCGCTCGGCCGCATGTATCGCGACAGCGAGATGCACGTGTTGTCGGCATCGGGACTCGGACCGAAGGGGCTGCTGAAGCCGGCCGCGATTTTCGCGATCGGGGCGGGCTGCATCGTGGCACTGGTGGCGCTGTGGCTCGGGCCGCTGGCCGCGCGCACGTCGAACGCAGAAGTGGAGCAGGCCAACCGCTCGGTGATCGCGGCGGGACTCGAAGCCGGTCGCTTCACCAGCCTGGCCGGGCGCGGCGGCATCCTGTTCGCCAACACGGTGAGCCCGGACGGCACCCGGCTCGGCAAGCTGTTCGTCGAAAGCGAACGCGTGGAGAAGGACGGCACGGTCACCCTCAGCGTGATCACGGCCGACCATGGCGATCTGTTCCATGAAGGCCAGGAAGACAACCGCTTCATCGCGCTGCACGACGGGCACCGCTACGACATCCGGCTGGACCACGACAACTGGCGGCTGATGCAATTCCAGCGCAACGACATCGCGCTGTCGCCACCGGCCGATGACGACGACCAGACCGACCCGGAAAGCCTTCGCACCACCACATCGCTGATCGGCGACACCGGCCTCGACGCTCGCGCCGAACTGCAATGGCGCATCGCCATTCCGTTCGGGCCACTGGTGCTGGCGATGCTGGCGCTGCCGATGGCACGGCAGGCGCCGCGTTCGTCGCCCGTGGGTCGCGTCCTGGTCGCAGTGTTGGCTTATCTCATCATCGTGAACCTGATGACACTGGCACGCATGTTCATCGCCAGCGGCAAACTGCCTGCACTGGCCGGCATGTGGTGGGTGCTGGTGCCGGTATTCATCGGCGCGGCGTGGGTGTTCGCAAGACAGTACGCGACGCGCAAACCACGTGGCACGGCGGGAGCGTCTGCGTGATCGGCGCGGTAAGGCAACGCCTGCGCATCTAGCGCGCCGACGTGCTGATCGCGAGCACCGTGCTGGGCGGGCTGCTGCTGACCTGGCTGGTGCTGACGGGGCTCGACACCTTCATCCAGTTCGCGGGCCAGATCGGCAGCATCGGCCACAACGGTTATTCGCTCGGCAAGGCGGTGGCCTACATCCTGCTCACGGTGCCGCGACGTGCCTATCAGTGGTTCGTGTTCGCGGCGCTGATCGGCGGCCTGATCGGGATCGGCGCGCTGGCGACCTCCAACGAACTCACCGCCCTGCGCGCCGCCGGCATGTCCAAGCTGCGGGTCAGCCTGTCGGTCGGCGGATTGGTCGTGCTGCTGCTGATCGGGGTGTTCATCCTCGGCGAAACCGCGGCGCCCGCCGGCGAACAGCGCGCGCAGGAAATCCAGTTGCAGCGTACCGCCGGCCAGTTGAGCGTCCGCCAGGGCGGCGGATTGTGGGCGCGCGACGGCAACGACATCATCAATGCCAAGGCCGCGCTGGCGCACATCGTGCACGGCCGGCCGGAAGTGGAACTCGCCGACGTGCGCGTATTCGGTTTCGACGATGCCGGCGAACTCACCTCGTTCCGCCACGCCAAACTCGCCACGCAGGAAGGCAAGGCTTGGACGCTGCGCGACGTGCGCGACACCCGCGTGTCACCCTCGGGCGCTGTCAGCACGACGCACGCACGCCAGGCGTGGAGCACGTCGCTCGATCCCGAGGTGCTGGAAGCATCGGTCGTGCATCCCGAATACCTGTCGTTGCGCGACCTTTCGCGCAACATCGATTACCTGCGCGCCAACCGCCAGAACCCCAGCGTGTACGTGAACGCTTACTGGACCCGCGCGTTCTATCCGATCAACACGTTGCTGCTCGTGCTCGCCGCGCTGCCGTTCGCGTTCGGCACGCTGCGCTCCGGCGGCCTCGGCAAGCGCCTGTTCCTCGGCGTGATCGTCGCGATCGCGTGGTACTTCATCCAGCGCGCGATCATCAGCACCGGCAC
>DAIUEL010000074.1:0-11829 GCA_036845145.1 Rhodanobacteraceae bacterium
CGCAACGAGCGCAACGCGATCATCCAGCACGGCACCATGACGATGGTGCGGCGCGTCGCGCTCGAAGGCACCGGCAGCTGGTCGGAATGGACCATCTGCGAAGACGCCGAACTCGGCCTGCGCCTGATGCACGCGGGCTACGAGACGATCTATGTCGACGAACTGATGGGCCGGGGCCTCACGCCCGCCGATTTCCGCGCCTACAAGAGCCAGCGCTACCGCTGGGCATTCGGCGCGATGCAGATCTTGAAGGGGCGCTGGAACTGGATGGTGCACAAAGGCCCGCTCTCCGCCGGCCAGCGCTTCCACTTCCTCACCGGCTGGTTCTCGTGGTTCGCCGATGCACTGCACATGGTGTTCACGCTGATGGCGCTGGGCTGGACGGCGGGCATGCTGCTGGCGCCGACCATCTTCAGCCTGCCGATGCAGTTGTTCCTGATTCCGGTGATGGGTTTCTTCGTCACCAAGGCCGTGTTCGGCATCGTGCTGTACCGCGCGCGCGTGCCGTGCGGTTGGCGCGACGCGTTGATGGCATCGATCGCCAGCATGGGCCTGTCGCACGCGATCGCGCGCGGCATCTGGATGGGCCTGATCAAGCAGAAGACCGCGTTCATCCGTACCGCCAAGAGCCGCCGGCTCGGTGGCGGCGCGGCGGGCGCGCTCGGACCGGTGCGCGAGGAACTCCTGATGTCGATCGCACTGGTCCTCGCGATCGTCGGGATGGGAATCAATTTCGGCTCGCGCTACATCGAAGGCGAGTTGTGGATGGTGATCCTGTTCGCGCAGGCGATCCCCTATCTTTCCGCGCTGGTCGGCGCGCTGGTCGCGCACTACTCGCACGAACATCCGGTCGAGGCCACGCAGGCGCAACCGGAACCCTCGCATGCGGCACGCGTCGAAAGCGCCGAGCCGATCGAAGCGCGCACCGCAATCACGTAGCAAGGATGGACGTGCTCGTGCGACGAACACGCACAGGGATTTTGGCGCGACACGCGGTCCGGCCCGCCCTTGGGCTCCTCGAACAGTTTGGTTCATCATTCCGGCGAAGGCCGGAACCCATTGTTTTCCTTCCCGCGTTTGCGGGGGAAGATGCCCATAGGGCGGATGGGAGCAACCTTGCGAAGATATTCCGGGTTTGGCTCGACATCCCTGTCGAACGTGACAGAGCGATGACGTTGGGCTTCCCACGGATGGAGCCCGTGCTCAGCCCAACCTACCCGCTTGGCAGATCCTGGGCGCAATGCGCGTGTGCACTTGCCGCGCTGATGGCGCTCGCCATTGCGCCCCTCGCGCGCGCCGACACCCTGAAGGTAACGATCAGCGGAATCGACAAGGACATGGCCGCTGCGGTGCGCGCCAACCTGACGGCGAGCCAGTATGCAAACCGCAACGACGTCAGCGCGACGCAGGCACGCGTGTTCGCGGACGATGCCGCGGCGCAGGCCGCCACGGCGCTGCAACCCTATGGCTATTACAACGCCGAGGTCGCGAGTGACCTGCAGCATCAGGGCAGCCAGTGGACGTTGAACCTGCGGGTGACGCCGGGACCGCCGACCCGGGTCGCCAAACTCGATCTGCGGGTACCGGACATCGCGTTGAAACTGGCGCCGGTACGGTACGCGGTGCGCAGCTTTCATCCGAAAGCCGGCGAGCCGATGGTCGACGGCACGTACGAAGGTTCCAAGGGCGCGATCGCCAGCGCGCTGCTGGAAACCGGCTGGCTGGACGCCAAGGCCACCGAGCACAAGGTCGCGGTGACGCGCGCCGACAATCGCGCGGACATTCATCTGCATTACGACGTCGGAGAACGCTACAAGCTCGGCGAAGTCAGTTTCACCGGTTCGCAGTTCGCGCCCGGCTTCCTGCAGCGCTATGTGCCGTGGGAAAGCGGCGACTGGTATTCGCAGTCGAACCTGCTGGCGCTGCAGCAGGCACTCACCGATGCGGATTATTTTTCGATCGTGGACGTTGAGCCCGAAGTCGCCAAAGCAAAAGACCACGTGGTGCCGGTGAAGGTCGAGGTCGCACCGGCCAAGCGCACCGTCTACACCGCCGGCCTGTTCGTCGGCACCGATACCGGCCCCGGCGTGCGCGCCGGCCTCCGGCGGCGCTGGATCAACAGGCTAGGACACACGCTGGACAACGAAGTGCTGATCGCGCAGCGGTTGAAGACCGCGCAGATCGTGTACGGCATTCCGCGTCCCGGCAAGGATCACGCCAGTTTCAATCTCGGCATCGGTTATCGCGACGAAAACACCCGGACATCGAAATCGCGCACGTTCTCGATCGCCGCCAACGCCACCCGCGACTGGCACGGTTTCGTGCGGACGCTGGGCGTGCATCTCCTGAGCGGCACGTTCACGGTCGGCAACTCGCGCAGCAACGTGAACATCCCCGGCATCGAGCGCGGCAACAGCACGTTAATATATCCGGAGATCGGGCTCACGAAAAAAGTCGCGGACAACCCGCTGTTCGTGCGCAAGGGCTATTCGATCAACCTGATCGGACGCGCCGGGCCCGGCATCGACACGCGTTTCGCCCAGGCGCTGGCCAACGTCGTGTGGATCCATGCGCTCGGCCGCAGCGACCGGCTGATCCTGCGCGGCGATGCCGGCATCACCAGCGTGCAGGACTTCAGCAAGCTGCCGCCGCAATTGCGCTTCTTCGCGGGCGGCGACCGCTCGATCCGCGGCTACGCGTACCAGGCGATCGGCCCGCGCAACAGTTACGGCCTCGTGATCGGCGGCAAACGCCTGCTGGTCGGCAGCGCCACAGTCGAACACTACTTCACGCGCGACTGGGGCATTGCAGCGTTTGTCGATTCGGGCGACGCGTTCAACGGCAGCGATTTCCACGCGCGCACCGGCGCCGGCATCGGCCTGCGCTGGCGTTCGCCCGTCGGGATGGTGCGCGTCGACGTCGGCGTGCCGATCAACAACCCGTATTACCACGGCGCGCAGTTGCACATCGTGATCGGGCCCGACCTGTGACACGCCGGCGCAAATGGCTGACCGGTATTGGCGCCGCGATCGCCGCGCTGATCGTCGTGCTGGTGGCGCTGCTGTTCTGGGTGCTGTACACGCCATCCGGACTGCGGTTCGCGCTGGACCGCGGCGTCGCGATGATGCACGGTCAACTTGCCTACGCAAGCGCGAACGGCACCCTGGCGGGCACCACCACGATCGATGGCCTGCATTATCGCGACGAGAGCGGCACCACCGTCGCGATCGAACATGCTTCGGTGGATCTGCGTCCGTGGGCATTGCTGGGGCGCCGGTTGCAAATCGCCAAGGCCCGCATCGACGGCATTGTCGTCGACATCGCGCCTTCGCAACAAACGGAAAGCAAGCCGACCACCTTTTCGCTGGAACCGCCTTTGGCGATTTCGCTCGATGACACTCTGCTCACCCACATCGTCGTCAGGCAGAACGGCACGCAGGCCTTCGCCGCTGACAGCCTCGCGATCGCGGGGGTATGGAACAGTGAGCAGGTGGTGATCCGGCAACTGGCGCTGCGCGCGCCATCGGGGAGCGCCGAACTCGAAGGCACACTCGCGGTCGCCGCGGGCCACGCCGGCCACGGCATTGCAAGGTTTGACTGGTCGCAGGACGGCACCCGTTACACCGGCACCGTTACTTCGCGGTCCGACGGCAAGACCGCGCAGCTGCACGCGCAGGTCTCGGCGCCGACACGCCTCGATGCGAACGTTTCGCTGAGCCTGGACGCTTCGCACGCATGGACACTGGTGCTGGGTGCGCCGAAGTTCGATGCCCGCGCACTGCCCATGCTGCCGTCGTCGTTGAACACGCTCGCGCTGAACTTGCGCGGCGCCGGCAACGCGAACAGCGGCAGATTGGAAGGCAGCGTCGTCGTCAACGACACCACACTGCTGCTCGATCCCGCGCAATTCCGCTACGACGGGAAGACCGTAACGCTCGATCCGCTGCGCCTGCGTTCGCCGCAGATCGCGGGCAACGCCGTCGCGACCGGCGTGGTGCATCTCGACACCGCGCCGCTGTCGTTCGCGCTCGATGCGAAGTGGAGCGACGTGCGGGTGCCGGCCGACATTGCCGGCCAGGCGCTCGCGACGCATGGCGACGTCAAGCTCGAGGGCAGTCTCGAGCATTACACAATGAACGGGGCGCTCGCGATCGGGCCGCCCGATCAGCTCGCCGAGCTCACCGTCGACCTCGCTGGTACGCCCCAGGCCATCGACCTGCGCGCGCTGAAACTGGTGCAGAGGAACGGCGGGCTCGACGCCAGCGGAACCATTGGCCTGCAACCGCAAGTGTCGTGGAAGCTGGATGCGATGGCGAAACGATTCGATCCCGGCGCGATGTTCGCCGGATGGAACGGCGCGATGGACTTCACGCTGACCACCGAAGGCCGCATTACCCCGCGAGGTCCCGAGGCCGCGCTGAAGCTCGACAAGGTGGCGGGCACGTTGCGCCAGCGCAGCATCGCGGGCAGCAAGGCCGATCTCGCGATCACGCCAGGCAACCTGTTGCAGGGTTCGCTGTTGCTGGTGGCCGGTCAAAGCCGCATCCGCGCCGTCGGCGAACACGGCAAGCGGACCAACGCCACCGTCATGCTGGATGTCGCTTCGCTCGGCGACTGGATGCCGAATGCTTCGGGCACATTGCAGGGGCAATTCACTATCAAGGGCGCGTGGCCGAAGCTGGCGATCGCGGGACAACTGCACGGCAGCGATTTGCGTAACGGCGCCCAGAGCATCGACGCGCTGCAACTTACCGCGTCGATTCCCGACGTGTCGAAGCCTGGTGGCGATCTCGACCTGATACTGCATGGCGTGCACGCCTCTGCGCTCGATTTCGAAACGGTCGAGGTGAAAGGCAACGGCAACGCCGCCTCGCACGATCTGCATCTCGACGCACGCGGCCCGCAGTTGAGCACCGCGCTCGCGCTGCACGGCAAGTGGGATGAGAAGGCGAAGCGCTGGACGGGCACACTGAGCGGGGTGCGGCTGGTGCCGCAAGGCCTGCCCGCGTGGCAGCAGCAGCAACCAAGCACGATCGTGTGGCAGCGCGGCGCGATGACGCTGTCGCAACTTTGCCTGACTTCCGGCGCGCCGCACTTTTGCGCATCCGCCGATCGCAACGCAAAGGGTGCGACCACCGCCCGCTACGATCTGCAGGCATTGCCCTTGCAGTTGCTCGCGACCCTGGCGCCCGGCGCCAATTCGATGCAAGCCAGCGGCGAGTTGTCGGGCACGGGACAGTTCACCATCAACGCGGCGAACGCCATCAACGGGCATGGCAGGCTGGAAGCCAGCGCCGGCAGCATCGCATACGTATCCAACCCCGGCCACCCGCTGCTGGCCTGGTCGAGCCTCGTCATCGGCATCGACGCGAATGGCGCGAACCAGCACGTGCGATTGCAAAGCACGTTGAACGACGGTGGCCACGTCCGCGGCGACGTCACGGTGAGCGGCGCCACGCGCGCACTGCAAGGCACGCTGGACGCGGACATCCGCAACCTCGCGTTCCTCGAAGCGCTGTCGCCGGAAATTGCCAACGTGCACGGGACGCTGGGCGGCAGCCTCGCGCTTTCGGGTACCCTCGCCGCGCCGCAATTCCAGGGGCGCATCCAAACACAAAGTTTCTCGGCGGAACTGCCGCGCGCCGGGTTGAAAATGCACGACGGCACCTTCGCCGTTACCGGCAATGCGCAGGGCGAACTCGCCATCACGGGTCAGGTCGCTTCCGGCGGCGGCGTGTTGCACGTCGACGGCAGCGTCGGCCTTGCGGCGAATGCACCGCTGGGTCTGGACATCAAGGGCGACAACGTGTTGGTGGCGGACATTCCGGCCGCGCACGTGGTGGCGTCGCCGGACCTGCACATCACGCGCGCGAACGGCGTGTTCGCGCTCACGGGCAGCGTCGCGATTCCGAATGCGAAGGTCGCGGTCCAGAAACTGCCGGGCGGCGGCCCCGCCAAGGCTTCGCCGGACGTGGTGATCGTCGACCAGCCGCAGGCAGCCGAGGTCGCACCGCTGGCGATGGATGCCGACATCGAAGTGAAACTCGGCAACAGCGTGAAGGTGCAAGGTTACGGACTGGACGGTACCGTGCACGGGCAACTTGCGGTGCGCGTGCGCCCGGGTGAAACGGCCACGGGTCGCGGCGAGATCCGCGTCGATGGCAAATACCAGGCATATGGGCAGGACCTGTCGATCGAACGCGGACGCCTGCTGTTCGCCGGCACGCGCCTCGACAATCCGGGGCTCGACATCCGTGCGGTGCGCAACATCCGCAGCGAGGACGTGACCGTGGGCTTGAGCATCCGCGGCACCGCCCAGAGGCCGATCCTCACGGTCTTCTCCGATCCGGCGATGGAACAGGCCGAGGCGCTGTCGTACCTCGTCACCGGCCGGCCGTTGAACGCGCTGAAGAGCGGCGAGAGCGACACGCTCAACACCGCGGCGCAGGCGCTGGGCGGTTTGGCTGGCGATCGCCTGGCGAAGTCGATCGGATCGCGGCTCGGCCTGGAAGCCGGCGTATCCAGCAGCGAAGCGCTGGGCGGTTCCGCGTTCACCGCGGGCAAGTATCTTTCGCCGCGCCTGTTCCTGAGCTACGGCGTCGGCCTGTTCACGCCGGGCCAGGTGATCACGCTGCGTTACACCCTGAACCGCTTCCTGCAGTTCGAAGCGGAAAACGCGACCACCGGCAATCGTGCCAGCTTCAACTACAAGATCGAAAAATAGTCGGCGCGCCGCGGGCGAGGCATCGAGGCGGGAGACCATCCGGCACGCGGCACACACCATGCGCACTGCTAGAGTGCGGACTGGTTGGCTCGACCGGAACGCGCGCGAATGGATCTACCTACAGGGGACAAGGCGCCCGGGCCGCACGATGATGCGCCCGCCGGCGACATGACGATCGCCGTGCCGCCAACCAAACGTCCGCGCGTGTGGAGCGGCCTCGGTATCGTCGCGCTGTACTTCCTGCTGCAGTTCGGGCTCAGCATCCTGGTCGGCGGGATGATCGCCTTCGCGCTGGCGCTGAAGGCCGGCTTCAACGCAGGGCTGCATCATCAGCGACCGGACATGAGGGCAATCGTGCAGATGATGCGCAGCAACCCCGACCTGCCGATCGTGATCACCGTGATCACGATCGCGGCGGCCGCCGTAATCATGACCTTGCTGGTTCGCCAGTTCTGGCCCGCGCAATGGTCGCGCGCCGACCTGCCCGGTTTCGGCTTGGCAAAGCCCGCAAACGTGGCCGTCTATCCCGCCACGATCATCCTCGGATTCATCGTGCTGCTGCTGGGCGGCGCGATCACGCATCTGCTGGCCGGCCAGCATCCGGTGCATCAGGATGTCGCGGTGATGGCCGGCAAAGTGTCGCCGGACATGCGCATCCTGCTCGCACTGCTGGTGGTGTGCGTGGCGCCGTTCGTCGAGGAGCTGGTGTTCCGCGGCGTGTTGCTGTCGGGCCTCGCCAGCCGCATGCACATCGGCTGGGCCATGCTGGCGAGCGCGATCGTGTTCGGCTGCGTGCACCTGCCCGATTTCAAGTTCGCGTGGTACCCGGTGCCGGCGCTGATCCTGCTGGGTCTGGTGCTGGCATGGCTGCGCGTGCGCACGCGTTCGCTGTGGCCGTCGATCACGCTGCACGCGGCCAATAATTTCTTCGCGGTGCTGGGGTGGTTTCTCGTCAGCCACCATTAGCCTCGTCCGCAACAAGTTGTTAGAACGCAAGAAATTCGTTGGGTGCGATCCGCGGGGCCAGCAATCACGGAGCCATCTGGCCACCGACGACAAAGGCATCGATTTCCTGCATGACAATGGTGTTGTTGAGGACTGGATGCATGGGGCTGGGTAAATCCGGCAATTATTCAATCCGGGCCGCTTTGCGGTCTGATTACTTCCGGCCTTCACCAGGTGCAGATATGCAAGACAGACCCGCGACAGTACATGGCAGTTGTCATTGTGGTGGTGTGCAAGTCGAATTCAGCACGAGCAAGGAGCTTGCACGTACGACACCTCGGGCATGCGATTGCAGTTTCTGCCAAAAGCACGGTGCTGCATACGTTTCGGATCCATCAGGCCGCCTTCGCATCACCGTCGCAGAGCCCGACGCCCTCCATTCCTACCGTCAAGGTTCGAAAACGGCGCGCTTCCAGCTATGCGGCCGGTGTGGTGTACTGGTTGCCGTGGTCTTCGAGCACCAAGGCAACATTTACGGTGCGGTCAATGTCGGCTGCCTCGATGAGCGTTCGCTCTTCGGCGCTCCCGTTCCTGCATCGCCGCAGCAATTGACCCCGGAGGAGAAAGTATCGAGGTGGCTGCAAGTGTGGGTGCCGGATGTGCAAGTCCTGGGCGTTGGCGCGCAGCATCAGGTTTGAAGCGCGCGGTTGATCATTTCGCGAAAGCCTTCGCTCTGGCTTGTGAAATCAATACCCCGCCGCGGAACCCGCGGGATAACGTGGGTCGTTGACGCTTTCCAGCATGCCGGTTTTCGGGTCCACCACGATCGCGGCGATGTCGCCCATCGAATGCACGTCGCGGATCTTGTAGCCCATCGCTTCGAGCGCCGACTGCACGGTCGGGGTGAACGCGCCGGGTTCGGCGAAGATCTCGTCGGGCCACCATTGCATGTGGATGCGCGGCGCGTCGATGGCCTGCTTCACGTTCATGCCGTGCTCGACCACGTTGAGGATGCTTTCCATCGTGGTGGAGATGATGGTGGAACCGCCGGGGCTGCCGGTGACCATGCGGAGCTTGCCGTCCTTCAGCACGATGGTCGGGCTCATCGAACTCAGCGGCCGCTTGCCGGGTTCGATCTGGTTGGCCTGGCCCTGCACCAAGCCGAACTGGTTGGGCACGCCGGGCTTGGACGTGAAATCGTCCATCTCGTTGTTGAGGAAGAAACCGGTGTCGCCCGCGATCTGCTTGATCCCGAAATAACTGTTGACGGTGTAGGTGACCGCGACCGCGTTGCCCTTGTCGTCCACTACCGAATAATGGGTGGTGTTGGTGGCCTGGTACGGCCCGAGGCTGCCCTGCACTTCCGGGGATGGCGTGGCCTTGTCCGGATCGATGCTGGCGCGCAACTCGGCGGCATGCTCGGCGGAGAGCAACCGCGTGATCGGATTCCGCACGAACGCCGGGTCGCCGAGATAGGTATTGCGATCGGCGAACGCGCGCCGCTCGGCCTCGACGAAATAATGGGTGGCCTTGGTGGAATGGAAGCCCCACTCCGCGAACGGATACGGCGCAATGATCTGCAGCGTTTCGCAAATCGTGGTGCCGCCCGAACTCGGCGGCGGCGCCGAATAGATCGTGTAGCCGTGGTAGCCGCACACGATGGGCCTTTCCCATTGCACGGTGTACGCCTTGAAGTCCTGCAAGGTCAGCAAGCCGCCGTTGGCTCGGCTTGCCTTCACCACCGCGGCGGCGATCGGCCCTTGGTAGAACGCGCGGGTGCCAACCTTCGCGATCGACTCCAGCGTGGCCGCGAGTTGCGGCTGCTTCAGCACTTCTCCCGCTTTCCAAGGCTGCCCGTGGTCGAGGAATGTCGCGGCCACGTTCGGAAATTGCTTGAAGTAATCGGTGGAGGTGTCGAGGATGCGCACGTCGCCCGGCTGCAGCACATAGCCATCCTTCGCCAGCTTGATCGCTGGCACGATCACTTGCTTCAGCGTCATCGTGCCGTACTTTTTCAGGGCCTCGTCGAAACCCATCACCGTACCGGGCACGCCGACGCCGAGGTATGTTTTCGTGCTGCGGCCCTTCACCACCTTGCCGGCGGCGCTCTGCATCATGTCTGGTGTCGCCGCCAGCGGCGCCTTTTCGCGGAAATCCAGGAACAGGTTCTTGCCGTCGGCGAGGTGGATGGTCATGAACCCGCCACCGCCAATGTTGCCGCAGCACGGATGCACCACCGCCAGCGCATAACCGACCGCGACCGCCGCATCGACCGCATTGCCGCCCTGCTTCAGGATGTCGACGCCGACCTTCGTCGCAAGGTGCTGCGCGCTCACCACCATGCCGCGTTTCGCGGTGACCAGCGGCTCGTCCGGCAAATTGCGTTCGGCGTTGCTCTGCAGCCGCGGCTGGATCGGACCGTCCTGGGCGACCGGCGCGCTCGACGCGCTGAAGGGTTGGGACTGGTCTGCGAATGCGCAGGACGCGCAACCTCCGCCCACCAGCAAGATGATGGTGGCAGCCAGCAGGAACTTGCGCATGTTTGCTCCCCGAAACCGACGTGGCAAGCCGTGAACCTTGCGTGCCGTCGCCCGGCTTGTCAACGCGCCGCGTTCAATGCGTCGATGACGGGGCGCACTTGCGCCGCGCGCCCGAGCGTATCGCCGAGTCGTTGCAATCGCTGCGCCAGCGTCGCCGCATCCGGCGCACACACGGTCGCGTGGCCGACCTTGCGGCCGGGGCGCGGCGACTTGCCGTAGTCGTGCCAATGCACACCGGGAATCGCGAGCGCGGCGTCGCGATCGGGCATCTCGCCGATCCAGTTGAGCATGCACGACGGAAAGCGCGCGGAGGTGTCACCCAGCGGCATGCCCAGCACCGCGCGCACGTGGTTTTCGAACTGCGACGTCACCGCGCCTTCGATGGTCCAGTGCCCGGAATTGTGCACGCGCGGCGCCATCTCGTTGCCGAGCAGCTCGCCGTTTTTGACGAACAACTCAAGTGCGAACACGCCCACGTAATCGAGTTTCTCCGCGATCGCGCGCGCATGCGCGAACGCCGCCTTGTCGATGCTGGCGCCACGCGGCGTCGGCGCAAGGCTGGCGGACAGAATGCCGTCGACGTGCCAGTTGCGCGTAACCGGCCAGGCGCGGAATTCGCCGTCGGTCGCACGCACGGCCACGACCGAGGCTTCGAAATCGAACGCCACGAAACTTTCCAGGATCAGCCCACGCGCCTTGGCCTGCGCGCCCAGCGCTTGCCACGCGGCGTCGGCGTCCGCCAGCTTCTTGATCCGGAATTGACCCTTGCCGTCGTAGCCCTCGCGCCGCGTCTTCAGGATCGCCGGCGCGCCGATGCGCGCGAGCGCCGCATCCAGGTCGGCGCGCGTCACGATGTCGGCGAACTCCGCCGTCGGCAAGCCGCATTCGCGGAACAGGGTCTTCTCCAGCACGCGATCCTGGGCGGTCGCCAGCGACAACGGATTGGGCGCGACGCGCGTCCGCGCGGTCAGCCATTCGGCGGTCGCCGCGGGAACGTTCTCGAAATCGAACGTGGCCGCATCGATCTCGCGCGCGAATCCTTCCAGTTTTTCGACGTCATCCCACCCGACCGCCGACAGCGGCGCCAACTGGCCGGCGCACGCGTCCGCGGCCTTGTCGACGATCCGAAAACGCACGCCCAGCGGCGCGCCGGCCAGCACCAGCATGCGCGCCAATTGACCGCCCCCCAGGATGCCGAGCGTTTTCATCAAGCGCTGGCTTTGTGGCTGCGGGAACTTGGCGCATTCACCGGCGCTGGCCGCGGCGGCGTCAGTCGTGGATCGGCATGACGCAGCACTTCCTCGGTCTGGTCATCGCGGAAACGATCCAGCGCGCGCGCAACCTTGTCGTCGTGCAGCGCCACGATCGCGGCAGCGAGCAGGCCTGCGTTCTTGGCGCCGGCTTCGCCGATCGCCAGTGTGCCCACCGGCACGCCGGCCGGCATCTGCGCGATCGACAGCAATGAATCCAGCCCCTTCAGCGCGCGCGACTGCACCGGCACGCCGAGGATCGGCAAACGCGTCTTGGCGGCCAGCATGCCCGGCAGGTGCGCGGCGCCACCGGCACCCGCGATGATCACCTCGATGCCGCGCTGGGCGGCGCCTTCGGCGTAGGCGAACA
>DAIUEL010000075.1:0-11810 GCA_036845145.1 Rhodanobacteraceae bacterium
TCGGCGCGCTCGTGCTCGGCCAGCTCCTTGTAGCCCCAGTTGTCGTACATCCGGTAATGCAGGAAGTACTGGTTGATCGCGATCAGTTCGTTGCCCAGCACCTTGTTGAGGTGCTCGATGACCTTGGCGTCGCCCTTCATGGTGGCTTCCTTGTGCAAAGGCGCGCGACGCGCGCGCGACGCCCACGACTATACCGCCAACGGCCACACTCACGCGGCTGTCGTGGAAAGTCAGCCCAAGGAAGGGCGTTCTGACGTTGCTTGCCGAAAGGCGGGAAGGAGACGAGGCGTCACTGCGACGCAGCGTTCAGGGATGATCGCAGTTCTACGCCGCAACGGGCAGGGCGGCGGCCCGGCGTTCGGACGCGACCGCGATTTCCACCAACTCGCGTGCCTCGCCTTCGCAACAGCCGCAGCAGGTGGAGCAACCGGTTTGCGCTTGCACCGTTTCGAACGTATCCGCACCCCGCGCGACAGCGCGGCGCATATCCTGGTCGGTGACGGCTTTGCAGATGCAGACGTACATGGCGGCTTTCGAAGAGGGTCGCTCGACGGGCGCCATTTGAACGCGAATGCGAATGATTGTCAAGTAGCTTCAGGGAGCCAGGAACGAGGCGGGTTTCTGTGGAAAGTCAGGCCAGGGATGGCCGTTCCGGCCTCCACGACTTGGGTCGATCTCGTCCCTCGGCCGCTTCGGCGATGCAGCGATCATGGATGATCGCAAGAGGTGAGCCCTATTTCGACGGAACATGCCGCCTCGACCAGCGGCGCGAAATAGCGCAGCGCGCGCCGATAGACCTCGCGCTTGAAGTCCACGACGTGCTCGGCGGGATACCAGAAATCCACCCAGCGCCACACATCGAACTCGGGACTGGCATGCGCGTCGAGCCGGAATGCGGAATCGACATCCAGCATCCTGAGCAGGAACCACACTTGTTTCTGGCCGATGCAGGTCGGGTGCCGCCCACGCCGCACATAGCGCGGCGGCAGGCGATAACGCAGCCAGCCGTGGGTCGAGCCCAGCACCTCGACCTGTCCCGCACGCAGGCCGGTTTCTTCCTGCAGCTCGCGGTACATCGCCTCGTCGGGCGTTTCGTCGGTGTTCATGCCGCCCTGCGGGAACTGCCAGCCGTCGCGCTGCACCCGCCGCGCCCAGAATACCTGGCCGCTCGCGTTCAGCAACACGATGCCCACATTGAGGCGGTAGCCGTCCACGTCGATCATGGGTCGATTCAAGCACAGCCCGAGAACGCGAAGCAAGTTCACGCGGTCTCAGTCTCGACCGCGCGATCAAACCCGCCCACGCGGTTTTCGCGGCGGCCGGGTTGCACACGGCGCGGCGGCTGGCTATAAGCGGCGGATCCGTTTGCTGGCGCAGTCATGGCTTCGACCATCTTCCATCACTGGCTGGACCAATATCGCGCGCTGCCGCCACAGCGCCAGCGCTGGATCCGCCGCGGCGCGTGGACGCTGGGGGCGGTGGCAGTTTTCGTGCTGGGGATCGCCGCCGGGCGCGGGCTCGGCTTTCCCAATGGCCTCGAAGCGCGCGCGCGCCGGCTCACGACACAGAACGCTGCGCTGCAGGATCAGATCCAAAGCCTGCAGCAGCAACAGCAAACCGCGTCGACCGCGATGGCCGCGCTGAAGCAATCGCTCGGCGCCCGCGACAGCGAATTGCAGAAGCTGAAGCAGGAACAGGCGTTCTACAGCAAGCTCATCGGCATCGATGGCGACCGTTCCGGGCTCGGCGTACACGGCATCGCGGTGACGCAGGTGCCCGGCACGGACGCCTGGAATTTCGTGACGACGCTGGTGAACACCGCCGAAAACGCGGATGCGGCGCGCGGCACGTTGACCCTCGCGATCGAGGGCGTGCGCGGCGGCAAACTCGCAACGCTGGGCTGGACGGATCTCGCCGGACCCGGCGGCCAGGATGGCGAGCCGTTCGCGTTCAAGTTCTTCCAACAGGTACGCGGATCATTCGTGCTGCCCAAGGGCTTCGTGCCCAATCGCGTGGTCGTCACCCTGCGGCCCAAGGGCGGCGCAAGCGTCACCCGCAGCCTGGATTGGAGCGAGGCCATCGCCGCCTCGCACAGTGATGGCGTGCCTTGATCGGCCTGCGCGCCGCCTCCATGATGGTTTGAAGAGGTGCCGACGATGAATGCCGATTCCACCACGCTTCCCGAACCGGGACTCAAGATTTCCGATGCCGCGCTCGAACGCGTCCGTGAGCTGATCCGTGAGGAAGGCAAACCCGCGCTCAAGCTGCGCGTCTTCATCGAGGGCGGCGGTTGCTCCGGTTTCCAATACGGTTTCAGTTTCGACGAGGCGCGCGCGGATGACGACATCGTGCTCGACCGAGGCGGCGTCGAACTGCTGGTCGACCCGCTGAGCATGCAATATCTCGAAGGCGCGGAAGTGGACTACGTCGAGGAACTTTCGGGCGCGCAGTTCGTGATCCACAACCCGAACGCCAAGACCACCTGCGGGTGCGGCAGCTCCTTTACGGCGTAGCTTTCGTGAGTTCGGCCGAACGCACGCGCCTCAACACCTTTGCCGAGACGCCGCTGGATCGCTGCGGCGAATACCGCGCGAACGCCGAGTGGATGGCGACGCAATGTGCCGCGCCGACGGCACGCTGGCTGGCGTTCGACAGCGAAGGCCGGGCGCCGGTGCGAGACAACCGCTTGTGCCTGCTGGAGGCTGGAAACCTCGATCCCGACGCACCAGCGAATTTCCTGGGTTGTCTCGACTGCGCACCGCTCTACTCGCTGCGCGAACCCGTCGCGCAAACGGTGTTCCCGGAAGCGACATGGCTGGATTTGCGTACCGCCGCCGCCGAAATCGAGCGCCGTGACGCCGGCCTGTTCGCCTACGCGCGCGGCCTTGCCAACTGGCAGGACGCCACGCGTCATTGCGCATATTGCGGCGCGCCGTTGTTGCTGGTCGACGGCGGCCATCGGGCGTCGTGCACGGGTTGCGGCCGGCTGCATTTTCCGCGCACCGACGCCGCGATCATCGTGATCGTGGAACAGGGCGATGCCTGCCTGCTCGGCCGCCAGTCCATCTGGAAGCCGAGGCAGTACTCCACGCTGGCGGGCTTCGTCGAACCCGGCGAGTCGCTGGCCGACGCGGTGCGGCGCGAAGTGCGCGAGGAAACCGGCATTGAAGTGGTCGACTGCGATTTCCATTCCTCGCAACCGTGGCCGTTTCCCGCCTCACTGATGCTGGGTTTCACCGCCACCGCCGCGGGCCGCGACATCCGTCTCGCCGACGGCGAACTGGAAGATGCGCACTGGTTCACCGCGCGCGACATCGTCGATGGCCTGCGTGACGGCTCGCTGCGGGTGTCGACGCCGTTGTCGATTTCCTATCGCCTGATCGAGCACTGGCTGCGCGCCCGCGCGGGCATCGAGCTCGATGAATTGACGGGCACTCGGTAAGTCGCACCATTACAATTCGCGCGACCGATGATGACCTCGTGACTGCATGGCCGTCGAACTCGTCGCTGCGCTGATCGTATTGCTGGTGCTGCTGCTGTGGCCCGGCAACGTCGCGGGCTTGCGGCAGTTCGGCTGGTACCGCGCGTGGCTGGACGTGCTGGATTTCGCCGAGGGCGGCGGCCGCGTGGCCTTGGCGATGGTGCTGCCGGTGATCGCGTGCGCCCTGATCGCACACTTCATCCAGTACTGGATCTACGCGCTGGCGGCGCTGGTGTTCGCGGTGCTGATCCTGTTCTACACGTTCGGCCCGCGCGAACTCGAAAGCGATTTCGAGGCGGTGCTGAAGGAAAACGACCCGGTTGCGCGCGTCGCTGCCGCGGCCAACCTGCGCAGCCTGCCCGATGGCGCGCCGCGCGCATTCACGGCCGCCGAATTGGTCGAGGCCGCGGTGACCGCATCCCTGCGCCGCCGCTTCGGCGTGCTGTTCTGGTTTTTCCTGCTGGGTCCGGCCGGCGCGTTGGGCTATCGGTTGGCCTGGGTTACGGCCGACAGCGATCCCGAGCGCGTCGATCCCCGCACCCGCCATGCCGCGCGCCGCTTCGCGCTGGCGCTGGACTGGATTCCGGCACACTTGATGACACTGGCGATGGCGATGGTCTCGAATTTCGACGCGGTGATCGGCGCGTGGCGCGCATGGCACACGCAGCCCAGCCGCTCCATGTGGGAACTCGACCCGGATTTCCTGGGCGCCGTGGCGCGCTCCGGCGTGAACGCGGACATCGAGGCGGGCGATGGCCTGACGCTGGATACCCACGATCCGATCGCCGAACTCGCCGACGCACGCAGCCTGATGCTGCGCGTGTTGATCGTGTGGCTGGCGGTGGTCGCGCTGATCGTACTGGCGGGTTGGGTCACTTGACGCTGAATTGTAGGTTGGGCTGAATCCGCGCTTGTAGCGGATGAAGCCCAACGTGGCAGTTCGTGTCGTTGGGTTTCGCCGGATGAAGCCCGGCTCAGCACGAACCTACAGATAGGCGATCTGCTCACCCACCACGCAACAGCTTCCGCACGGCCGCCAGGTTGCGCCGGCTGATTTCCGGCGCGGCATCGCTGCCGGCGACCAACGCACGCATGGTGCCGTCCGCTTCGCGGCGCAGACCCAGAAGGCGTTGCATCGGAATCAGGCAGGCGCGGTGCACGCGCACGAACCGCTCGGGCATTGCTTCCTCGATCGCCCGGAGCGATTGCTCGATCAACACGTCACCGGCATCGCGATGCACGGTGACGTACTTGTCGTCGGCGGTCAGGTACAACACGTCCGCCAGCGGAATCCGCACCGGCGCGCCGTGCACCTGCGCCAGCAGCGTCGGCACCGACGTCGCCGCGCGGCGACGCAGCGCCTCGGCGCGCGCCAACGCTTCGCGCAAGCGTTCGATGCGCACCGGTTTCAAAAGATAATCGGCGGCGCGCAGTTCGTACGCCTGCAAGGCGTGCTGCTCGTAAGCCGTGCAGAACACCAGTTGCGGCGGATCGGGCAGGGCCGCGAGGCGGCGCGCCACGCCGATGCCGTCGAGTCCCGGCATCGCGATGTCCAGCAACAGCAGGTCCGGACGCGACTGCGCGCACGCCATCAGCGCGGCATCACCATCGCCGACGCTGGCGATGACTTCCGCACCGTCGCAATCGCGCAGCAATGCGGCTAGGCGCGCACGCGCAAGGGGTTCGTCATCGACGATGACTATTCGCATGACCAGATGATCGGCCGCAGATAATTTTCGCGAAGCATCTCTTGCACATTCCCCGACTCAAGGCCGCGGCACATCCGGCAACCTCACGCTGACCCGGAACTCGCCACCCTCGCTGCGCACTTGCACACCGCCGCGCTGGCCGAAATGAAAGGCGATGCGGCGACGGACGTTGTCGAGCCCGTGGCCGCTGCGGGGCACCGACGCGGTGTCGGGCAGTGGGTTCGAGATTTCGATTTCGATGCCGCCACTGACGCGATGGCCTGCGATCCGCAGCGTACCGCCCTCGCGTCGCGGCTGGATGCCGTGGTAGACCGCGTTCTCGACCAGCGGCTGCAGCAACAAGGCGGGCATTTCCAGATCGGCCGGCAGATCGGCAAGCTCGCGATGCACCTTCAGCCGCTCGCCGAGACGCAGCTGTTCGATGGCGAGATAACGGTCGATCAGCGCAAGCTCCGCGCCCAACGTGCTGGGCTTGTCGGACGCGCCGAGTGACGCGCGAAACAGTTCGGACAAGTCTTCGACGGTGCGCTCGGCGGCATCGGGATCGACCCGCACCAGCGCCGCGACCGTGTTCATGCTGTTGTACAGGAAATGCGGGCGGATACGCGCCTGCAGTGCGTCGAACTGCGCGCGCGCGACCGCGGCCAGTCGTGCGCGCCATGCCGCCAGCACGTAGAAATAGCGCAACAACGCGGCGCCCAGCAGTGCAGCCAGCACCGTATTGCCGATGACGAAACGCAAGCCCGATGCCGGCGTCAGTTGGGTCGCCAGCGCCCGATCCAGCCATGCGACCACCACGCTCGCCGCCGCGACCAGCGCGACCAGCGCGCACCACGCCAGCGGCCATGCGACCGCGCGCGGCCATCGGATCAGCAGCGGCGTCAGGCGGCACAACAACAACGATGCCAGCAACGCCAGCCACACGACGAAGACCGTCGCGGTCGAAAACCCGCGCCAGTCCATCCGCGCGTCCGGCGCCAGCGCGTCGATCACCACCACCAGTTCCGCCACCACGACCAGCGTGAACACCGAAGCCAGCGAGCAGAAATCCGGCAGGGCAATGTTCGTGCGATCGTCCGTGATCGCCGCATCGTCGGATCGATTGGCATGCATGACCTTTCCAAGCCGTGAGAGAGCCCCGGTGTGCGCCGCATCCATCAGGCATTCCCGACGATGGCGGTCATGAACGCGGCGAGGTCTTCGATTTCCAGCGGACACACCTGGTGCGCCATCGCATAGCTGTGCCAATCGACCGCAAAGCCCCACGCGCGCAACTGGTCGCGCGAGCGTTCGCCCAGCACCTGCGGCACCACCGGATCGAAGGCGCCGTGTGCCATGAAGATCGGCGTGGCCGCGTTCGCGGCATGGCGTTCGTCGGTGGTGCGATTGGCGATCGGAAGATAGGTGGACAACGCGACGATACCGGCAAGTCTTTGCGCGTGCCGCAGCCCCGCCGCCAACGCGACCGCACCGCCCTGTGAGAATCCGGTCAGCACGATGTTCGATACCGGTACGCCGCGTTCGACTTCCCGTGCGATCAAGTCATCGACCGCACCGATGGACGCGCGGATGCCGGGTTCGTCCTGCCGTTGCGCCAGATCGAAGCCCGCGATGTCGTACCACGCGCGCATCGGCAAGCCGTTGTTGAGCGTGATCGGCCGCACCGGTGCGTGCGGGAACACGAATCGCAGCGGCGGCCATTCCGGTCGCACCAGTTGCGGCACGATCGGCTGGAAATCATGGCCATCGGCGCCCAGCCCGTGCAGCCAGATCACCGCGTGGCGCGGAGCCGGCGCGGTTTCGATCTCCACGCATTCCAGGGTCACCGGGCAGGCTCCGCTTTGTCGCCCAATCCAAGTTCCTCGGCAAAGAACGACATTGCCGCCGCGGCGTTGCCGACACGCTGGCTGAAGGACGCCGTGACGCCATGGCCTTCGTTCATCCGCGTCAGCAGCAGGATCGGCTGCTTCGATGTGCTGGCCGCCTGTAGCGCCGCTGCAAACTTGCGCGATTGCCACGGCGCGACGCGCGGATCGTTGACGCCGGTGATCAGCAGCACCGCCGGATACGCGGTGCCGGGTTTCACGTTGTGCAGCGGCGAATAGGCGCGCAGCCAATCGAAACCCGCCTTCTTCGCGACCGTGCCGTATTCCGAAATGTTGTACTGCCCGTTCGGCCACAACTCCACCCGCAACATGTCGTAGATGCCGACCAGCGACACCACCGCACGGTATTCGGATGGATGCTGCGTCAACGCCGCGCCCATCAGCAGGCCGCCATTGGAGCCGCCCATGATTCCGAGTTGCGCAGTGTCGGTCCAGTGGCTCTGCACCAGCGCCTGCGCGGCGGCGTGAAAATCATCGAAGACGTTTTGCTTCTTCGACAGCATGCCGGCTTCATGCCAGCCCTCCCCGAACTCGCCCCCGCCGCGAATGTTCGCCACCGCGTACACGCCGCCGCGTTCCAGCCACGCCAGCGTCGAACCCAGGAAGCGCGGCGCGGTGGTGATGCCGAAACCGCCGTAACCGTAGAGGATCGTCGGGCGAGCGCCGTTCGGCGTCACGCCTTGCATCGCGATCACGGTGACCGGAACTTTGGTGCCGTCCTTTGAGGTGGCATCGAGCCGATGCGCGACGACTTTCGAATAATCGGCCGCCGGTTTGACTTCGAACACAACCTTCGAAGCGTCGAGCGCCGCGTCGTATTCCACCCAACGGGTCGGAATCGTCCAGCCGGAATACGTGATCAGCGCCCGATCGGAATTTGCGCTGCTCGCGATCGTGCCGACCGCGACGCCGGTTTCCGGTAAGCCCACCGTGCGTATGAAACCACCTCTGGCGTCGAAGAACTGCACGCGCCAATCCGGTCCGCGCACCTCGGTGATCAGGAAACCGCCCTTGACCGGCGCCACCGAATGCATCGCCCAGTTGTCCTGCAACTCGGGCACCAGCACCTTCGACTTGCCGTTTTCGTCCAGCGCGAGCAGCCTGCCGCGCGGTGCGTTTTGGTGCGCGATCACCAGCAGGCGATCGCCGTCCCACGCCGCGCCCTGGTTGATCTCCGACGCCGCACGCACATTGGCTGCGGTGCCGAGTGTGAGTTTCCAGGGGCCGCTGCCGCTTCGCAGATATACCGCATCAGGCGCGCCGTCGCCCGCGTGCACCAGCGCAGCGGCATTCCGGCCGTCGGCGGAACCGAGCAGCGTGTACTCGGCCACCTTCGACAAGCCCTTGCCGAATGCCAGCGTGTCGCTTTCGGCATCGCTGCCGAACGCGTGGTGGTACAGGGCCGCATTGAACTGCGACTGGTCGGCCGGCACACCGGAAGGCAAACGCACGTAGGCGACGCCCTTGCCATCGGCATCCCAGACCAGCGCCTGCGGCGTGGTGCCTCCGCCCGCGCGCGGCAAGGCATCCGGCAAGGTCTTGCCGGTGGCGACTTCGATGAAGCGGATCGTGGTTTCCTCATTGCCGCCTTCGGAGATGCCGTAGGCCACGTACTTGCCATCGGGGGACGGCCAGTAGCCGGTGATCGCGACGTTGCCGTGCGCCGCGTTGGGATCCACCAGCACCTTTGCCTTGCCATTCGGCCACGCCTGCGCCACCAGTACCGGCTGCGGTTGCGGCGGCGTCTGGCGCATGTAGAACAAGGTGCCGCCGACGATTTCCGGATCGAATTGCTGGGTGGACGTGAGCGCCAACTCGCCCACGCGCCTGGCGATGGCCTTGGCGTCCTTGAAGCCATCCATCACCTTCTCGGTGTAGGCGTTCTGTGCCGCGATCCACTGCTTCACCGCGGGCGCGTCGGCGTCTTCCAGCCAACGATACGGATCCTGTACGGTGGTGCCGAAGTAGGTTTCGGTGACGTCGTGCTTGCGGGTGGGTGGCGGCATCGCGGGGATCTGGTGCTGGGTGTCGATCAACGCGTAGTCGAGCGCCGCGCTGGAGGTCGGCGGAGCTGTTTGCGCTACCACCACCGAGGAAAGAAGGCCCAGGACGAAACCGGCGAGCACGCGAAGGACAGGCATGGGCAAACTCCCGAACGCGGTGGCGACCCGCGCAGGTTAGCGCCCCGCCGCACGCTTCGCACACCTCGATACTTTCGGCGCTTGCGCCGCCGCGCGACGTGTGGCTACGCTCCGGTCCTTTGCTCGGGGATCTCATCCATGAATCGCATCGCCGTCGCCGGTCTGGTTTGCCTTCTGGCAAGCGGAGGCACGTTCGCCGCCGCGCCACAGGATGCGTCACCCGCGACCGCGCCGGGCACGGTCCCGAAGCTCAGCCTCGAACAGATCATGGCCGATCCGGACTGGATCGGACCGCCCGTCGAAGATGCCTACTGGAGCGTCGACGGCCGCGACGTCTATTTCAAGCTGAAGCGCAAGGGCGCCTCGATCCGGGATCTCTATAGCGTCGCCGCCAGCGGCGGCGCCCCCGCGAAATTGAGCGATGTCGAACTCGCGCACGCCGACGGCCCCGCGGTGTTCGATCATGCGCGCCGTCGCGCGGCGTTCCTGCGCCACGGCGACGTGTTCGTGCGCGACATCGCGAATGGCACCACGCGCCAGCTCACCCGCGACAACGAAGACAAATCCGGCCTGCAGATTTCCGCGAACGGCCAATTCGTGAGCTGGAACCAAGGCGAAGGCTGGTACGTGTGGAATGCCGCGACCGGCGTGGTCGCGCCGGCGGCGACGCTGAAGGCCGAAGACAATCCGGACGACGCCAAACCAGATCAGATGGAGCGCCTGCAGCTCAGCCTGTTTTCCACGCTGCGCGCCGACAAGGCCGACAAGGACGCGGTGCGCGCACACGACGACAAGCTGGATGCCGAAAACCCCGCGCGCGCGCCGGCGCCGTTCTACTTGGGCGACAAGGTGCACGTGGCGATGACTTCGCTGTCGCCGAACGCGCGCTGGATGCTGGTGGTGACGCGGCCGGAAGGCCATCAACGCGGCAAGCATCCGGTGGTGGTGCACTACGTCAATGATTCCGGCTACCCCGAACCCGAACCCGCGCGCACCTACGTCGGCCACAACAACCCGGCGCCGCAATCGTTGCTGCTGCTGGACCTGCAGCAGCACAAGCAATATCCGTTGTCGCTGGACGACCTGCCCGGCATCCATGACGATCCGCTGCACGAACTGCGCGTCAAACGCATCGCCGAGTTGAAGCAGGATGGCCACGCCGATGAAGCCGCCGCCTTGACCGCGCCGAAGACGCGTCCGGTGTCGGTGAATTTCGTCGCGGTGGGCGAGTCGGGTTTTCCCGCGGTAATGTGGAGCCCGGATGGCAGTCAGCTTGCGGTGGAACTGGTCGCGAACGACCACAAGGATCGCTGGATCACGTCGATCGATTTTGCGAACCACGAACTGGTGACACAGGATCGCCTGACCGATCCCGCCTGGATCAACTGGAGCTTCAATGGACTTGGCTGGTTGGCGGACAACCAGACGCTGTGGTTCGAATCGGAAGCCTCCGGCTACGCGCAATTGTTCGTCAAAGCGCTGGACGGCAAGGCACGCGCATTGACCGGCACCGGTTTTGAGGTTTCGGCGCCCGTGCTGTCGCCCGACGGCAAATGGTTCTACGTGCGTTCTAACAAGCAGGCCCCGTACGCCTATGACGTGTACCGCGTGCCGGTCGTGGGCGGCGCGCTGGAACAGGTGACGCGCTTCGAGGGCGTGGACGGATTCGAGCTTTCACCGGACGGCAGCCAACTCGCGGTGCTGCATTCCAGCGCGTACACCCCGCCGCAGCTTGCGGTGGTGAATGTGGACGGTTCCGGCGCGCGGGAACTCACCGACACCCGCACGCCCGAGTACAAGGCACTGGCTTCCACCTGGGTGCAACCGGAGTTCGTGAAAGTGCCGAGCAGCCACGGCAACTTCGGCATCTGGGCCAAGCTCTACAAGCCCGCCGATCTGGAGGGCATGCGCGACGCTTCGCACACGCACCCGGCGGTGTTCTTCGTGCACGGCGCCGGTTACTTGCAGGACGTTTCGAAGAACTGGTCGTATTACTTCCGCGAGCAGATGTTCAACAACCTGCTGACCCAGGAAGGCTACGTGGTACTGGACATGGACTACCGCGGCTCGGCCGGCTACGGACGCGACTGGCGCGACGCGATCTACCGGCAGATGGGCCATCCGGAACTGGAAGACCTGCTCGATGGCAAGGCGTGGCTGGTGAAGCACCACCACGTTGACCCGGCGCGCGTCGGGATTTACGGCGGTTCCTACGGCGGCTTCATGACCGAGATGGCGCTGCTGCGCGCGCCGGGCGAATTCGCGGCCGGCGCGGCGCAACGCGCGGTATCGGACTGGACCAGTTACAACGACGGCTACACGTCCGACATCCTGAATACGCCGCAACTCGATCCCGAGGCCTACCGGATTTCCTCGCCGATCGAATACGCGAAGAATCTCCAGGATCCGCTGCTGATGAACCACGGCCTGATCGACAACAACGTGATGCCGGGCGACACCATCCGGCTCTACCAGCGTTTCGTCGAACTGCACAAGAAGAACTTCTGGATTTCGCTGTACCCGACCGAGCGCCACGCGTTCGAACACGCCGACGCGTGGTACGACGAATACCGGCGCGTCCATGAACTGTTTA
>DAIUEL010000076.1:0-11772 GCA_036845145.1 Rhodanobacteraceae bacterium
GCTCCGAGGGAATTTCCCATTGGCAGTGGACCCCGGACCGTTGCCCGGTGCGGCAAGCGTAGTCAGCTCCTCCGCTTGCCGTATCCGGGCAGCAACTTTTCTTCTGCCTCTTCCTGTTTGCCCGAACCGCGCGTTTTGCGCCTTGAATTTCCGCGCGTTCGACGAGCGCGCATCGCGGCGGCGTGATTGCGCGATTCCTTCCCCGCCGCAGCGTGTTTGATGCGGGGCCTTCACGGAAGCATCAAGGCGTGACGCGCTAATCTTCAAGGCACAAGCGCAAGCACCCGAACGGACACCGCGCCGTCGCGCGCCGGCGGTGTTTGCATCCTGCCGGCAATGGATGGCTTCATGGCAGCACATTCCGGATCGAAAATCGTCATCTATGCCGCGCTGGCAGGCAACCTCGCGATCGCCCTGACCAAGTTCGCGGCCGCCATGCTGACTGGCAGCTCGGCGATGATGTCGGAGGGCGTGCACTCGCTGGTCGACACCGGCAACCAGGCGTTGTTGCTGTACGGACTCAAGCGGTCGCAACGACCTCCGGATCGGACCCATCCCTTTGGCCACGGACGGGAACTCTATTTCTGGAGCTTCATCGTGGCCGTGCTGCTGTTCTCCCTTGGTGCCGGCGTTTCATTTTATGAAGGGCTCACGCACATCCTTCACCCCGAGCCGGCGACCGATCTCGTCACCGCCTATGGCGTGCTGGGCGTGGCCGCGGTGTTCGAGGGCACTTCGTGGTTCGTGGCACTCAGGGAATTTCGCCGCACCAAGGGCAACCGCGACTACCTCGATGCGATCCACGAAAGCAAGGATCCGAGCGTATTCACGGTGCTGTTCGAGGACAGCGCCGCGCTGCTCGGCATTCTCGTGGCATTCCTCGGGATTTCCGGCGCCTCGTTCCTGTCCATGCCGGTGCTGGATGGCGTCGCCTCGGTGGGGATTTCCCTGATCCTCGCCGTTGCGGCAATCCTCCTCGCCCGCGAAAGCAAGGGGCTGCTGATGGGCGAGCCCGCGGCGCCAGAAATGGAACGCACCATCCTTCAGATCGCCCGCAACGATGAGGCGGTGGACCATGCCAATGGCGTGGCCACGGTGCATCTCGGGCCGCGGCAGGTATTCGTCGGACTGAGCATCGATTTCCGCGATGATCTGAGTGGACACGAGGTGGAGTTGTGCGTGGAACGGCTGGAGCGCGCGATCACGGACAAGCTGCCGGAAGTGGTCTCGGTGTTCGTCAAACCGCAGAAGAAACAGAAGTGGGCGATCAGCGGCGTGAACGTCCCCCCGCCAGCGCGACCCTGATCGCGCCCAGATTCCGCGAGCGTCCGTCGATCGGACGAAGCCGATCGACGGACGGACCCAGTTGTCACCCCTTGGCCTGGAACCCCGAACACCAACCCTTGGCGGCGACATCGAAGCCCGGGAAAATCGCGCAGGGGCCATAGGCCTCACCCGCCTTGCCCTGGAAGTGCACGCATTTGGCACAGTCCTGCCCCGGCTTGTGCGGAGGCGGCGCCTTGGTCTCGTCTTCGACGTAATGCAAGGCCTTGGCCGTCGCATTGTTCGAAGCACTCAAGTGCGGCAGCGCCGCCCACACGCGACGAGGCAGCGAACCCAGCAACACCATTGCAGCAGCAGCGCCGCCCGCCAGTTTGAGGAACCGGCGACGCGGTGATGCGGTTTCTTCGCTCATATGGATACTCCTGTGTGATCGAGGATTCGCGGGCACTGCGTGCAATGGTACGCCGCCACGATGCTCCCGGCACGAATTTCCTCGCGGTCGCGTGTTACATTCAGCCATCTGAAAGCATCTTACGTTCGCGCATGGCGCCCGTTCCCGCCTCTTCCACCGAATCACTGCGAATCTGCGGCGCCGAAATCGCGCGCGTCGGCGCCGAACTCGCGGCGCACGGGTGGACGCCCGCCACCAGCAGCAATTTTTCGATGCGGATGGATGATTCCACCATCGCGGTCACGATTTCCGGCCGCGACAAGGGCGCGCTCACACCCGACGACGTGATGGCGGTTGGACTCGACGGCAAACCGCTCGATCCCGCGCTGCGGCCGTCCGCCGAAACCGCCCTGCATCTCCAGATCTATCGCCGGCAGCCGGAAACGGGCGCGGTGCTGCACACCCATTCGCACAACCAGACGGTCGCCTCGCGGTTGTTCGCGCGACGGGGCGTGATCGCGCTGCACGGATGGGAACTGCAGAAGGCCATCACCGGCTACACCACGCACGAAAGCCGTCTGGACGTACCGGTGTTTCCGAACTCGCAGGACATGGCGCAGATCGAAGCCCGGGCCGATGCCTGGCTGGACGCCGGCAAACCCCTCTACGCCTATCTCATCGAAGGCCACGGGCTTTACACTTGGGGGCGCGGCATGCCGGAAGCGCGGCGCCATCTCGAGGCGCTGGAATTCCTGCTGGCCTGCGAACTCGACTTGAAGCGCCTCGGAGGCATCCCATGAGTCGCCTGCGCGTGTACGACCAGCGTGAACCCACCCGTCCGCTCGCCACCGAACTCGACCACGACGCGATCGCGCGCGCACTCGGCGAGGTCGGCGTGCGTTTCGAACGCTGGGAAGCCAACCAACCCGTCGTACCGGGCGCGAGTCAGGACGAGGTGATCGCCGCCTACCATGATGACATCGAGCGCCTGCAGAAGGAACAGGGCTACACGGCAGTGGACGTGATTTCGCTGACCGCCGACCACCCGCAGAAGGACGCGCTGCGGCAGAAATTCCTGAGCGAGCACACGCACTCGGAAGACGAGGTGCGCTTCTTCGTGGCGGGCCAGGGCCAATTCACCCTTCACATCGGCGAGCGCATCTACGACGTGCTGTGTGAAAAAGGCGACCTGATCGGCGTGCCCGACGGCACCCCGCACTGGTTCGACATGGGGCCCAACCCGAATTTCATCGCGATCCGCCTGTTCACCAACCCGGAAGGCTGGGTGGCAAACTTCACTGGCGAAACCATTGCCGAGCGCTTTCCGCGCCTGGAGAACTGAAAAAGCACATCGGTCCACAATCAAGCGCAAGGAACACAAACACGAGCACCATCGTCTTGTTCGCGCCCCTTGGCGTTCATTGCAGACTGAAGCTTTTTGCTGTCTGAACCTGCTGCCCGAACCGGGCATTTGGGAATCGCGCATGTCCTACCTGCAAAAGTCACTGGCGCCGGGCGAAGCCATCGTAGCGGTCTTCAGGTTGCACTGGTTCATGTGGATCCGCTTCTGGATCGTGATCGTGCTCGGGATCATCGCCGTGGTCACCCTGTTGATTGCGCAGATCGCGTGGGGCGCGCTCGCGGCCGCAGTGCTCGCCGTGCTGATCGCGGGTTACCAGTGGCTGTGGCTGCGGGGCATCGAACAGGCCGTCACCAATCGCCGCGTGGTCCGCAAGTTCGGCATCGTTTCGCGCGATACCACCGAACTCCGCTTGGCCTCGATCGAGACGGTCGACCTGCGGCAATCGTTCTGGGGCCGCGTGTTCGGCTACGGCAACGTGGAAATCACCGGACGGGGCGAAACGGCGATGGTGCTGGACCGCATCGCGCATCCGATCGAAGTGAAGCGCGAAATCGAAAGCGCCTATTCCTCGCATATCGAAACGCCCGTGGGTGGCGCGACCGCATGAGCGAGGTGACCGCATCCGGCGCACGCGCCGTCCTCACCGACATCGAGGGCACGACCAGCTCGATCGCGTTCGTCAAGGACGTGTTGTTTCCGTACGCGCGTGCGCGGCTGCCGCGCTTCATCGAAAACCACCAGAACGATCCCGAGGTGCTGCGGTGGCTCGACGCCACGGCCCGCGAAGCCGGCATCGACGATCCACGCTCGCGCCGCGTAGTCGACACCCTGCTGCGCTGGATCGATGAGGATCGCAAGGCCACGCCGCTGAAGGCGCTGCAAGGCATGATCTGGAAAGCCGGATACCAGGCCGGCGATTACCGCGCGCACGTGTACCCCGAAGTGCCAGCGAAACTGCGCGAATGGAAGGCGCGCGGGTTGCAGTTGTTCGTCTATTCCTCCGGCTCGGTCGCGGCGCAGAAGCTGTTCTTCGGCCACACGGAGGCCGGCGATCTCGCATCGCTTTTCGACGGCTGGTTCGATACCGAAGTGGGCGGCAAGCGCGAACGCGGTTCGTATCTGCGTATCGCCGGCGCCATCGGCCTGCCGCCTCCCGGGATCGTGTTCCTGTCCGACATCGGCGCCGAACTCGATGCCGCGCGCGGCACCGGCATGCAAACCGTTCAACTGTGCAGGCCGCCGGAACGCTGCCCCGCATCCGCCAAACATCCCTGCGTTTCCGACTTCGACGCAATCACGCTTGCATGAAACACGTTGGCTGGGTGCTGCTCCCGATCCTGGCGTTCCTGGCCGGTGCCGCGGCGATGGCCGGCTGGCACGACCTGCAGACGCGGCGCGCGCTCACCCATCAAGCCAGCACGATCGGCGGCGCCCGGGTGTCCGCGCCGCTGCCGACCGCCACGGCAGGCGATGGCTCCTCCACGGGGCTGTTGCCGGACCATGCCTGGCCGCAAGGCGCGCCGACACCCGAGCAGGTGATGTACGCGCAACCCGCTCTGGTAGATCGCGAAGCAGCGAAGCTGAAGCCGCGCACCCCGGGCAAGGTGAATCTGTACGCCATCGTGTTTGCAGGCGACGGCAGCCAGAACGTGTTCCGCAACGAAGCCGAGTATTTCGACAAGCTGTTTGCGCAGCGCCTCGGCGCCGCCGGTCATGTGATGGTGCTGGAAAACAATCCCGCGTCGTTGACCACGCGTCCGCTGGCAAACTGGACCAACCTGGAAAGCGCCCTGGATGCGGTCGCGTCGAAGATGGACGCGAAGCAGGACATCCTGCTGCTGTATTTCACGACCCACGGCAGCGAAGACCACATGCTGCTTGTGGACATGGACCCGTTGCCGCTGGACCAGATCGGCGCCGCCGACTTGTCGGACATCCTCGACGAGCATGCGTTCAAGTACAAGGTGGTGATCGTCAATGCGTGCTATTCGGGCGGTTTCATTCCGCCGCTGCAAAACCCCGGCACCCTGATCATCAGCGCCGCACGCAGCGATCGCTCTTCGTTCGGCTGCGGCGCGCAATCCGAACTCACTTGGTTCGGGCACGCGTTCCTGGTCAACGCGCTGAACAAGACCGACGACCTGCGGCAAGCCTTCCAGCTTGCGCGCGCACAAGTTGCGACATGGGAGAAGCGCGAGCGATTCGAGCCGTCCGAACCGCAGATGTCGGTCGGCCGCGGCATCGTGCCGCAACTCGCGAAATGGCGGCAAGGGTTTACGCCCGGCCCCGCGGTGCCATTCGCACCCGCTCCCTCGGCACCCGCGTCCGCCGCAAGCACGCCATGAACGTTTCGAAGGACGCGCCGGCGCTGGTGATCCTCGCCGCCGGCCTCGGCAGCCGTTACGGCGATACCAAGCAGATCGCGGGCATTGGCCCGCACGGCGAGTGGTTGCTCGAGTACGCGATCCATGACGCCGTCGCGGTCGGCTTCACGCAAGTCGTGATGGTGATCCGTGAATCATTGCGCGGGACCCTGCAACAACGACTGGCGCCACACCTCGAGGGACGCGCTGCGCTGCGCCTCGTGGCGCAAACCTTCGACAAGATTCCCGCCGGCTGCGCCATGCCCGTCGACCGGACCAAGCCGCTCGGCACCGGTCACGCCTTGTGGTGCTGCGCACCGCTGCTGCACGGCCCGTTCGCCGTGATCAATGCCGACGATTACTACGGCCGCGACGCGTTCCGCTTGCTGGCCGACCATTTTCGGAGAGCCGCGCAGCCGGCGATGGTCGGTTATCGGCTCGAGGCCACCCTTTCCAGCCATGGCGGCGTCAACCGCGGCGTGTGCAGGGTCGATGCCGAAGGACACCTCGTGACCGTCACCGAGTTTCTCGACATCGCTGTCCGCGACGGTGCGCTCACCGGCAACGCACTGGACGGAATGCGCACGCCACTCGCTCCCGACACCATCGTTTCGCTGAATTGCTGGGGGCTCCTGCCCGACCTGCTGCCCGAACTCGAACTCGGCTTGCGCGCGTTTCTGGCGCACGCCAGTGCGAAAGACGAATACTTCCTGCCGCACGCGATCGCGACCCATCTCGCAACGCACCATCGGAAGCTTTCGGTGCTGCCCACCCGCGACAACTGGCTGGGCCTGACCTATCCCGGCGATCGCTCACACGTCGTCTCCGCAATGGCGGCGCTGCACCAGGCAGGCGCATACCCGACCCCGCTGTGGTCGCGCGCATGAGCAGTTTCGTCGGGCCCGACGCCGCGACGCGCCATGAGCTGGCCGCGGCCTGGGGATTGAGTCCCCGCGCGCAATTCGCGCCGCTCGGCAGTGGCTTGATCAACCGCACCTTGCTGGTCGCCGATGACGACCGCCGGCGCGTGCTGCAATGCCTCAATACCCAGGTGTTCCGCGATCCGGCGCTGGTCATGCGCAACTGCCACACGGTCACGGCGCATCTCGGCCGCGAACGCGCAGCGGGTCGCTACGCCTACGCGGTGCTGGAGCTGGTACCCACGCTCGCGGGAGCAACGGCCGCGATCCTGGCCGACGGAACGTGGTGGCGCATGTACGACCATGTGCCGAACACCCGCACCCACGAGACCGCCGGCAACGCGTCGCTGGTGTTCAAAGCCGGGCGCGGCTTCGGTGCGTTCACCGCCGCACTGTCCGGCGTCGACCCGAAGGATGTCGGCGAAGTGATTCCGCGATTCCACGATCCGGTCGCGCGCTTCGACGCATTCCTTGCGGCGAAGCAAGCCGATCGCGCGGGTCGCGTCGCCGCGACCCGATCCGAATGCGAAGCCGCACTGGGGTACCGCGACGTGCTGGGGCACTGGCGGGATTTGCTGGCGGCCGGGCTGCCGTGGCGCGTCACGCACAACGACTGCAAGTTGAACAACCTGTTGTTCGACGCAGGCGACCGGGCGAGATGCGTGATCGACCTGGACACGGTGATGCCCGGCAGCCTGTTGTTCGATTTCGGAGACATGGCGCGCACCATGGTGAGTCCGGTGCCGGAAGACTCGACGGACATCGAAAACGTTGGCGTACGGCACGATCACTTCGCGGCGCTTGCACGCGGCTACGTCGAGGGCTGCGGCGGGCTGCTGACGCCGCTCGAGCGCGACAACCTCGTATTCGCCGCGCGACTCGTCACGGGCGTCATGGCCTTGCGGTTCCTCACCGACTGGCTGGATGGCGACCGCTACTATCGCATCGACCGCCCGGCCCACAACCTGGAACGCGCGCGCAATCAGTTCGCGCTGTTTGCCGCCTTCACCGCGCAAGCCGACGCCTTGCAGGCACTGGTGCCCTCAGCCTGATCCGTTGGCGGCACCGTGGCGGCGCGCGAGCAATGCGATAACGCGTTACCACCTCTGTCGCGAAGAATATGGTTCGACGGGCGCCGCGCAGGGCGAACCCGGGCACTTCGGGACGGATTCAACCTGACGGCAACGCACCGTCAGGTCACAAGCGCGTGCTCACGCACCAGCCGGCAGGCTTCGGCGATGTCGTGCTGCATCGGGCGATCGCGATGCATGAAGACGATGGATTCGCGCAAGCGCGCGTGTGCCGCGTGCACCGCCCCGCCCGGACGGAACGCATCGGCCCCGGTCAGCGCCGATGCCAGCGCCTGCACCTCGCGGGTGAATGCGTCGTAATGCGGGTGGTCCTCGCGCGGCGCGTGTTCGATCTTGGCCGCCAGTGCCTGCCAGCCACCGCGGCGTGCCAATCCGCGCGCCGCATTCAACATCTCGTTGCGGTAATCGAGCGCCTGCGCGGCGGTGTACAGTTCCAGTGCCAGCACGTCCGACAGGTCACGCGTCATGTCCAGCACCTGGCGCGCTTCGTTGGCGCCCATCGAGACATGATCTTCCGCATTGGCACTGGTCGGGACCGAATACACACTGGCCGGGTGCGCGCGCGTGGCAAGATCGTTTACCAGCGCCGCTGCGGTGTATTGCACGATCATGAAACCGGAATCGGTGCCGTCTTCGTTGCCCGTCAGGAATGCGGGCAAGCCGTCGTTGGTGGCGGGGTCGACCAATTTGTTGAGGCGGCGTTCGGAAATGGAGGCCAGCACCGGGATCGCCGCCTTCACGTAGCTCATCGCCAGCGCCAGCGGCATGCCGTGGAAATGCCCGGCCGAGATCACCTGCTCCTCGATGTGCTGCGCCCCCTCGGCATCCGGAAAGATCAGCGGATTGTCGGTGACCGCGTTCAACTCGATGTCGATCACCCGGCACGCCTGCGCCCAAGCATCGCGCACCGCGCCGTGCACCTGCGGCATGCAACGCAGCGAATATGCATCCTGCGGCTGATGCTTCTTGCCGCCGCGGAACGGCAGGAAGCGTCGATAAAACGCCTCGCGGCCGTGGCGCTGGTCGACCGGCACCCATTCCCAGCGAATGTCGAACGACAGCGCCTGCTCTTCCGGCGTCGCCCACGCCTTCGCGGTCCAGGTGCGAAAACGCGGGACGAGGTGGTACGGAATGTCGATCAATGTCGATTCCGCCAGCAACTCGCGGACGTGACGGGCGGCCGCGACCTGGCCCGGATGCGGGCGCAGCGCGTGCACCTCTTCACGCAGCGCGCCGCTGCGGCCCGCGAACGCATCCAGGGTCATCGCCGCGGCGAGGTCGGCGACGCCCAGCAGGTATTCCAGTTCGTCCAGCGCGAGCACCGCGGATGCGAGCATCTGGGCGGTGCCGTTGTTGAGCGCCAAGCCTTCCTTGAAAGACAGCTTCACCGGCTGCAAGCCGGCACGGCGCAAGGCTTCGCTGCCGGCCATGCGCTCGCCTTCGTGAAACGCTTCACCACCACCCAAAAGCACGATAGCGAGATGCGACAGCGGCGCGAGGTCACCGCTCGCACCCACGGAACCCTTCGCCGGCACCACCGGCACGATGCCGCTGTTCAACATCGCGGCCAACGCTCTCAGGGTTTCCACGCGGATGCCGGAATGCCCGCGCATCAGGGTGTTGACGCGGATCACCAGCATCGCCCGCACGACGTCGGCGGCGAGCGGCTCGCCTACGCACACCGCGTGGGTGACGATGAGATTGTGCTGCAACTCCTCGGGCAAGGTCTCGTCACGCGGATCGGGATTGCCGCCGGGCAGTTCGTCACGCGCGCGATGTGCGCCCAGCAGCTTGTCGGCGTTGCTGCCGAAGCCGGTGGTGACGCCGTAGATCGGCTCCCCGCAGCGAACCTGCTCGGCGATGAAATCCGCTGCGCGCTGCACCTTTCCGAGCTGCGCCGCGTCGAGGTCGACCGTCGCGCCGCGTCGCGCCACCGCCACCACGTCGGCGCGCGTGAGATGGCTGCCGTCCAGCCGAATCGTCGTCATGCCCGTTGCACCTTCTCTTGCGCCAATTCCACCCGCAATGATTTCACCAGTTCCGCGCGCGGCACCTCGAATTGGTCGCCGCGACGCAAATCCTTGACGGCCACCGCGTCGCGCGAAAGTTCGTCCTCACCCGCAACCACCGCGAACCGGATGCCGGCGCGGTCGGCGTACTTCAGCTGCTTGCCCAGCTTGCCGCCCTCCAGCGCGACCTCGGCGGCGATCCCGGCGTCGCGCAGCTCCTTCGCGATCGTCAGACAGTATGGCAACTGCGCGGCATCCATCTGCGTGACCAGCACCTGCACGCTGCTGTCGGCGGCCTTCAGCAACCCGGCTTCGCGCAACTGCCAGAACAACCGCGTCAGCCCGATCGAAATGCCGACGCCCGGCAACGTGGACTTGGTGTAATTCGCCGCAAGGTTGTCGTAACGCCCACCGGAACAGATCGAACCAATATCCGGATGATCTTTCAATGTCGTTTCGTATACCGTGCCCGTGTAGTAATCGAGCCCGCGCGCGATCGAAAGGTTCAACGCGTATGCCGATTCCGGCACACCGAACGCAGCAACGGTATTCAGCACCTCGCGCAATTCCGCCCGTCCCTGTTCGAAGGTCTCGGTACCGCGACCCAGTGCATCGAGTTTCGCGTGCGCGTCGGCCAGCGACGTCGAACGCACTTCCACGAACTGCATGACTCTTTCTGCCGCCTCGGCAGAAAGATCGAACTGCTCGCCCGTCAGCACTCCGCGCACGTGATCGGCACCGCGTTTGTCCAGCTTGTCCACTTCGCGCAGCACCAGCATCTGCTTTTCGCCGTCGCCGATGCCGAGCCCTTCGAAGAAGCCCCGCATCAGCTTGCGATTGTTGAGCTGGATAGTGAACGCGCCGATGTCGAGCGCACGGAAAACCGCGTGGATCACCGCCGGGATTTCGGCGTCGTAGCGGATTGACAGGCTGTCCTTGCCGATCACGTCGATGTCGCATTGGTAGAACTCGCGAAAGCGCCCGCGCTGGGCGCGTTCACCGCGATACACGCGCTGCATCTGGTAGCGCCGGAATGGGAATGCCAGCTCGCGTTCGTGCTCGGCCACGTAGCGCGCCAGCGGCACGGTCAAATCAAAGCGCAGCGCGTGCTCGGGACGGCCCGGTTGATCCGGCGAGCGCTCCAGCGCGCCGGTCGATTGCACGAAATACACCTGCCGCTCGGTTTCGCCGCCGCTCTTGGTCAAGAGGATGTCGGCAAATTCGATCGCCGGGGTCTCGATCGGCAGGAACCCGTACACCTCGAAACCCTGCCGGATCGTGTCCAGCATCCGCTGGAACGCGATCTGCTCGCGCGGCAGCAATTCCAGCGTGCCGGGCATCGTACGGGGCGTGGTCAGCGCCATGACTTGCTCTCTTGCCAAAACCGCAAGATTACCAGCGCGCGGCCACATCTTGCGCGCGCGAAGCCGCGCCAAGTATCATTTGCGGCTCGCTGCGGGGTTCCTGCCCCGTGCGGATCGTCGGGGTGTAGCTCAGCCTGGTAGAGCGCTACGTTCGGGACGTAGAAGTCGCAGGTTCAAATCCTGTCTCCCCGACCAATGAGATCAGACTTACGCCACCTTTTGGGGTGGCGTTTTCGTCTAAATCGCGGCACGACCACGGGACTCGCTACAGGAACCCACCCCGCATTTGGATAATCCTGATCGTGAGCAGCGATGTGCTCGACCAGCGTGCGGCCGTTTTGTCCAGCTGGACTGCGATACCTTGGTCATCCTTGCTCCATTCCGCCGACGTTACTTGCCTGCTCAGCCTGGTCCAGCTTGATCTTCGTTGCAGGCTGTCGATCGTCGGCGATCGTGCCTATCGCAATGGTTGGGCCGTCGACGCCGACTTGGGCAATCGGCGGATTGACTCGAACAGTTTGACGCTGCAAGCCAAAGCCCGCCAACAGCGAGGCTGCCAATGCCAATACCACAATCTTCATGATTCCCCTTGTGCTGTTGCGGGCGCAGCATAACCGCGTGCTCGGAAGCAGTTGCTTGCTTGTGACGAATCGCTCGCGCGAAGCCGCGCGGTCGCCGTTGCATGTACCGATCGCGACCTGTCAACGAACGTCGAAGGCCATGCTCACATCGTATGCGTCGGCTTGTCTCCGCCCTGCAGGCCAGCCAGCAGCGTCTCGATCTTGGTGCGGGCGTTGTCGCCATCGGCGTTTTCGGCGAACTGCACGCCGATGCCGGCCGGACGATTGCCTTGTGCCGCGATCGGCGTGATCCAGACCACGCGGCCGGTGGTCGCCACGCGTTCGGTTTCCTCGGGCAGGGTCATCAATAGAAACACTTCGTCGCCGAGGTTGTAGCGCTTGTTGGTGGGCACGAACAGGCCGCCGC
>DAIUEL010000077.1:0-11577 GCA_036845145.1 Rhodanobacteraceae bacterium
TTGCGGTAGGTTGGATGCGCGAGGGTATGACTTTGGGCTTCCGCCGATGGAGCCGGCTTCAGCCCAACCTACGAGCTGGATGTGCAGCGACCATGGATGATCGCATCAACTACGGCCGACGAGCGAGTTCCGGATTGTCCCGCGTCACCGGCATCAAGTCCTTCTTCGACACGCCCAGCCACAGCAGCATCGGGCTGGCGAAGAATATCGACGACAGCGTGCCGACCAGGATGCCGATCAGCATGGTGATCGCGAAGCCGTGCACGGCAGAGCCGCCGAACAGCCACAGGCAGGCCATCGTGATGGCGGTGAACACCGAGGTGATGATGGTGCGCGACAAGGTATTGTTGATCGCGCGGTTGAGGATCTGCGGCGTGTCGGCCTTGCGCGTCAAGCGGAACAGCTCGCGCACGCGGTCGAACACCACGACCTTGTCGTTGATCGAGTAACCGATCACCGCGAGGATGGATGCCAGCACGGTCATGTCGAATTCGCGCTGCACCAGCGCGATGATGCCGACCGTGATCACCGTGTCGTGGATTTCACTGGCCACTGCCGCGAACGCGAAGCGTTTTTCGAAGCGCGCCCACAGGTAGACCATGATGCCGATGATCACCACGATCGCCGCGTAGATGCCGCTGGTCTTCAATTCCTGTCCGACTTCGGGACCGACGAAGTCCGGCGCTTTTGCCAGCTTCGCGCCGGAATTCGATGCCTGCAATGCGGACATCACGCGTTTGGATACCGCGCCCGCCACCAGGTCCGGGCTTTGCTTGGCGCCGGCTTCCTTGGGCGGCTGCAGGCGGATGGAAATTTCGCGCGTGCCGCCCATGCTCTGCACGACCGCGTGTTCGAATCCGGCGCGGGTCAGGGCTTTGCGCACGTCACCCACGTCAACCGGCTTCTCGTAGGTCACATTGAGCAGGATGCCGCCCGTGAAGTCGAGGCCGTAGTTCATCCCCTTCACGGTGATCGCCCACACCGACACGATCAGCATGACCGCCGAAATGACGATGCTGACCTTGCGCATGCCAAGGAAGTTGATGTTGAGGTCGTGGTGGAATATTTCCATGGATGTCGCTTTTCTCTGTGAACCCCTCTCCCTCCGGAGAGGGCCAGGGGTGGGGGTTCATGCTGTGGGCCTGCGTATTTCGCCGTACCCTCAGCCGCCCCTCACCCAAAGAGCGAGGGGAAATCCAATCAAACCCAGAGCGTCTTGAGCTTGCGTTTGCGGCCGCCATGGATCAACGCGGTGATCGCGTGGGTCATGGTCACCGAAGTGAACAGCGAAGTCGAAATACCGATGAACAGCGTGATGCCGAACCCCTTGATCGCGCCGGAACCCACGGTGATCAGGCCCAGCGCCGCCAGCAAGTGGGTGACATTGGCGTCCAGGATCACCGACCACGCCTTCTCGTAACCCGCCCGGATCGAGGCCAACGGCGTCGATCCATTTCGGAGTTCCTCGCGGATGCGCTCGCAGATCAGCACGTTTGCGTCGATCGCCATGCCGAGTGTCAGCACGATACCGGCAATGCCGGGCATGGTCAGCGTCACGCCGACCGCCGACATCACCGCGATCAGGATCAAGAGGTTGAACACCAGCGCAATGTCCGCGACCAGCCCGAACAGCCGGTAGTAGATCGCGGCGGCGAGCAGCACCAGCGAAAGGCCCAGTATGACCGCGCGCTCGCCCTTCTTGATGTTGTCCTGGCCGAGGCTGGGGCCGATCACGCTCTGCTCGACGATGTCCATCGGTGCCGCCAGCGAGCCCGAACGCAGCATCAGCGACAGCGTCTGAGCTTCCTGCTGGGTCAGGCCGGTGGTCTGGAATTTCTTGCCGAACACGCCCTGGATCACCGCATTGTTGAGCACCGTCTCGGTGGTCTTGGAAGAATGCACTTCCTTGCCGTCCACGATCTTCACCACCGGCGTGGTTTCGATGTAGACGACGCCCATCCGCTTGCCGACGCTCTCGGTTGTGAAATCCAGCATCTTGCGCGCACCGCTGGAATTGAGCGTCACGTTGACGTTCGGCATCCCGGTTTGCTGGTCGTAACCGGACGAGGCGTCGACCAGTTCGTCGCCGCTCACGATCACGCGCTTCTTCAGCACGACCGGAGTGCCGTCCTTCATGTAGTACAGCCGGTCATCGGGCGGCACGTTGCCGGTGCGGGCGGCCTCCTGCGGATTCACGTTCGGATCGTCGGCGTGATATTCCAGTGTCGCGGTCGCGCCCAGCACGCGCTTGGCCTCGGCGGTGTCCTGCACGCCCGGCAGCTCGACGACGATGCGGGTCTGGCCCTGCTGCTGGATCAAGGGCTCCGACACACCCAGCGCGTTGATGCGGTTGCGCAAGGTGGTGACGTTCTGGGTGATGGTGGTCTGCGCCAGTTTCTGAAGCACGTCCGACTTGATCGAGGCATGCAGCGTGTAGCCACCGCCCGGCGTGCGACCGTTGGAGAGATCGAGATCGGTCGCGTCGCTGCCGATGATGCCGGCGGCCCGATCGCGGTCGTCCGACGTCTTGAACACGGCCTGCACGCCATCGCCGCTCAGCGACACGGAATCGACCGGGATCTGTTTCTGGCGCAGCGTGGACCGGATATCGTCCAGGTAGCGCTGCTGCTGTTTCTGCAGCACCGCGTTCTGGTCCACCGCCATCAGGAAGTGCACGCCGCCCTGAAGGTCGAGGCCCAGCGGCATCGCGCGCGCGCCGATCTTCTGTAGCCAGGGCGGCACGGTGGTCGCGAGGTTCAACGCGACGGTGTAGTCATCGCCCAATGCCACGCGCAACACGTCCGAACCGCGCAACTGCACGTCGGTGTTGGCGAAGCGCACCAGCATCCGGTCCTTCTCGATCGAGATGTCCTGGTAGGACACGTTCGCCTTGTCGAGATCGGTGGCGACCTTCTTCTGCAGGGTCGCGTCCACCTTGGCGTCGCGATTGGCCACGATCTGCACGGCGGGTTGCGGCCGGAACGCATTGGGCGCGGCGTACAACAGCCCGAGCACCATCGCGAGGGCGACCAGCCAGTATTTCCAGCGGGGAAAGTCGATCATGGTTCGGAAAGAGTGGTCTGCGCGGATGAAGGCACGCCCGAAGGCATGCTCACGAGGATTTCAGCGTGCCCTTCGGCAGCACGTTGGAGACGGCGCCTTTCTGCACGCGGATCTGCACGTTGTCGGCCACTTCCACCGTGAGGAAATGCTCGCCGACGTTTTCCACGCGGCCCAGGATGCCGGCCGCGATCACTTCGTCGCCCTTGGCGAGCTCGGAAATCATCTTGCGCTGTTCCTTGGCGCGCTTCTGCTGCGGACGGATCAGCAGGAAGTAGAACACCACGAACAGCAGGATCAGGAAGCCGAACGAGTACATCGGGTTCGGTTCGCCCGCCGCGGCGGGCGCCGCAGCGGCGGCGAAAAGCGTCGAAAACATGTGGGACTCTCGGTTGTGGGGCGGCCGCAACAGCCGCGGGTCTGCCCAAAAGACAGCGGATTATGCCACGGCGGGCCGCCCTGCGCATGCGCCGCAAGGCATTGACCAGCCGAGCCGTGACGCAGGTTGGACACGCTGCGATAATTCCGGGTTCCGCAAAACCCCGAAGGAACCGCCACGATGCAGCACCTCACGGTCGTCACCACCGGCGGCACCATCGACAAGGTGTACTTCGACGCCAAGTCCGATTACCAGATCGGCGCGCCGCAGATCGGAGAGATCCTCGCGCAGCTGGGCGTCGCGTTCGAGTTCGATGTGGTGCCGATGCTGCGCAAGGACAGCCTCGAGATGACCGATGCAGATCGCGCGGCGATCCGCGATACCGTCGAGAAGCAACCACATCGGCACATCCTGATCACCCACGGCACCGACACCATGGTCGAAACCGCGCGGGCGCTGACCGGCATCGCCGGCAAGACCATCGTGCTGACCGGTGCGCTCAATCCCGCGCGTTTCCAGGGCTCGGATGCCGTCTTCAACATCGGCTGCGCGGTGGGCGCTGTGCAGACGCTCGACCACGGCGTGTGGATCGCGATGAACGGACGGATCTGGGATCCGGCGCAGGTGCGCAAGAACCGTGCGGCGAACCGCTTCGAGCAAGCTCGATAGCGATCCGCCCTCCCGTCGATCCAAAAAAGAGCCCGGCACGTGCCGGGCTCGAAATCGCCGATGGAACGCCGATGTCAAAGTGACGCTGCCGCCTGGCTCATGACGATGCTGCCGAAGCCGGTGCAGTAATCCCAGCCCGGGGCTGCGCTCTCGGCACCGTTGCTGCCGGAAGTCACGTCGTGGAACGCCGACGCAGGCAACTGATAGAGCTTCGGCGCCGCAAACCCGATGCCGGTGCCCTTCGCGGCGATCATGCGCGCCCAGAAGCCCACGAACAGCGGCGACGACAGGCTGGTGCCGCCGTACTGCGCCGGGCTGCCGTTGACGACGATGATGGCGCCGCTGTTGGGATCGGCATCGAATGCAATATCGGGCACGCCACGGGTCGTATGGCCCGCGTTCTGGCCCACTCCGACCTGCCAGCTCGGGATCGGCTCGAACGTGCTGGGGCTGCCGCCGGTACCGGACCATACCGTCTCGCCCTGCCAGGCCGTGGTCGTGGCATTCAGCGTGGTGCCGCCCACGGCCACCACGTACGGCGAACTCGCCGGCCAGCTCGGCGTGCTGCCTCTCGGGCCACCCTTGCCGCACTCGTTGGAGCCCGAATCACCCGAGGACACCGAGAAAGTCTGTCCCTGCGCATCGGCCTGCTGGAAGATCGCATCGGCGGCCGCGGCCGAACCGTCGCCCTGGGCGGAGGTCTCGCATTCGCCCAGCGACACATTGATGACTTTGGCGACATTCGCATTCACCACGGTGTTGAAGTCGGCCACCATGCTGGAATTCAACAGCGTCGGAATGTTGTAGAACACGATCTTGCCGATCTGGCCACCGCCCATGCCGACGATGTCCTGGCTGTCGAGATCCCACTCGGCCGTGCCGCTGGTGTCGGTACCCGTGCCACCCGTGTTGACGATCTGGGTCGTCACCGTCGCCAGACCGTTTTGCGATGTAAAGGTGTTGAGGTCGGAAAGCGTCTGGCTGAGATTCCCGTTTGAAATGATCCCCACGGTCACGCCGGCTGCGGTCGGCAAGCTGGCGCCACCGTAGATCGACGGGAACTGGGTCGGGTTGTGGCCGATGATGGAACCGCCGCCACCACCGCCGGGCTTGCCCTTCATGACATGCCCGACCGGATGCGGCACGTGCACCGTCTGCAGCCCCAGCACCCCGTTGACGCCATGCAGCGAAGCGGGAACCGCCGCGTCGCTGGCATTGGCGAAGGCATTGCGTCCGTCATGCGTATGCACGCGCACCAGGCTCACGTGAAATGCGGACTGCACGGCCGCCGCGGGCGCAGTCGCGGAAACCAGCAGGCGGTTGGATGCAATGCTGACGTCGGAGAAACCGTGCTGCGTGAGCCACGCCGCGACGGCATTCGCATCGGCTTCGCTGGGCCCGTACTGCGCGGTGAACTGGGCAGGCGTGAGGTTGGGGTGGTTCGGGTTGGCGATGAAGGCCTGCAGTTGCGCCTCGTTGCGCAATTGCAGTGAGACCGATACGCGCATGGATTGGTCGAAAGACATCGGTCCCGTCACCGTGTCGCCGGTGTGCAATACAGCGGCACGCGCCACCAGCGTGGTGCCGGCAGGCGCCGCGGCGCAGGCCAGCGAAGCGACGGCGAGGCCAAGGCCCACCACCAGACGTTTCATATGCGACTTGTGTGACATCGAGTTCTCCTCAGGAAGTGCACGAAGATGATCGAACTTGCGATACCCACGCACGGTTACGGCACGGAAATCCGTGCCAACACCACCTCCCTGGCGCTTTTGTCCGCTTCAGCCGGAAGGCATGCGCGGAACGCCGAGTTCGACGTTGCAGACCACCTGAACGCGCCCTCACGCGCACACGGCAAGAAAACATTAGTCTTTCCGGTGATTCCAAGTCACGCTGCAATGCACCACCGCCCGCGGAGCACGCGGCTGGTGGCAGGCGCCGGACCCTCAGCGCCGGATGCCGCCCATCAAGTGAGTCGGCCGACTGCGCAGCACCCACGCCGCGAGTGCCAGCACCAGCAGCAACGGCGTCGCCCAATAGAACACCAACAGCAGGCCGCGCAGCGGCCCGCGCGACTGGGTGAACAACTGGCTGGCGGCGGTGGCCGGCGACGCGATGATCGAAGGATAGGCGTCGGCGAACGCGGCATCCGCCACGCGCTGGCCCAACGCGCCGGTATGGACGGCCAGTGGTTCGCCCAGCACGATGTAGGTGTGCAGCAGCGGCGCGTTTGCGCGCGCGGAAGATGCAATAGCGGGCCCGACGTCGGGTTCCCGCGCGAGCGACCCGTACAGCCACGCATCGAACGCGAGACACAGCACGAACAGCGTCAACAACATTCCGTATTTGCGCATCGCCTGCCTCCTTCCCGCCAAGCATCGCAAGCGGCCCGTGGACGGTCAATGGGCAGCCACCGTCCTCGCAAGAAAAGGGTCCGGCCGAGCGGCCGGACCCGAGATTTACGACGAACCGGTGTGCGATGACGGGCTCCCTCAGAACGTCATGCTCCAGCCGTTCAAGGTGCCGTAATCGCCACCATCGCCCCAGATGTCATCGTCGATCACCTTGAGTTTCCAGGTGCCGTTGCTCGATACGGATGAGGCGTTGATGTCGTACGTCTTGTCGATGTTGCCGTCGTTGTTGTGATCGGGGTACTGCAGGATCGCGTAGGCCCCGTTCGGCGCATACAACACGATTTCCAGATCGCCCGACCAGTTGTGCGTGATGTTCACATGCACCGGCAGGTCGGACGGTGCGGCGCCCGATTCGCCCGTCACCGAAATATTGCTGGTGGCCGTCCCGTTGTCCGGAATCACGTAGTGATTGTCGTTCGAGAACGTTCCGCCCGGCGGCGGGGGCGGCGGCGGTGGTGGCGGCGGCGACGTGCCACCACCACTGCCGGCCACGTTGCCCACGAAGCTCGCGATGTTGATCGACCCGAAGCCGGTGGTGTAGTCCCATCCCGGCGCGGCCGTTTCACCGCCGTTGCTGCCCGACCCCACGTCGTGGAAATCGGACGAGTAATGCGACGCAGCGTCCTGATAAACAAGCGGTGCCGCGAAGCCGAGGCTGGAATTCGCTGCCAGGGTGCGCGCCCACACGCCCACGAACAGCGGCGACGAGAGACTGGTTCCACCGATCTGCTCGCTCGAACCGTCCACGATCACCAGTGCACCGGAATTGGGGTCGCCATCGAAGGCCACGTCCGGCACGCCACGCGTGGAATGGCCCGCGTTCTGGCCCACGCCCTGTTGCCAGCTCGGCATCGCTTCGAAGGTGCTGGGGCTGCCGCCGGTGCCGCTCCAGGTGGTCTCGCCCGTCCAGGTCGTGCCGCTGGTGCTGAGCGTGGTGCCACCGACCGCCACCACGTATTGCGAATCGGCGGGCCAACTCGGGGTCGTGCCGCCGTCACCGCACTCATCGGCGCCGGAGTCTCCCGACGAGATCGAGAACGTGACACCTTCGGCATCGGCTTCCTGGAAGACGTTGTCGCCGGTAGCCGCGCCGTTGGTCTCGCTACCCGTTTCGCAGCCGCCGATCGAAACGTTGACGATCCGCACCTGGCCACTGGTGGTGGCCTTGCTGAAACCATCCACCAGATCCTGCGTGGAAAGTTGCGGGATGTCGTACAGATACAGCGCCTGCACGCCACCGCTGATGCCGACGATCGCCTGGCTGTCCATATCCCATTCGGCGTCACCGCTGGTGTCGGAACCACCTCCGTCCACCGTCACCACGTTCATCGGGATGTTGCCGTAACCGTTCTGGCTGAGGAAAGACTGGAAGTCGTTCAGCACGTTGCTCATGCTGCCCTGCGTGATGATGCCGACACTGACCGATGACCCGGTCGCGGTGCTGCCGGCGCCGTAGATCGACGCGAAATCGGCGGGGTTGTGCCCGGTCTGGGCCAAGGTCGAAACCATCGGCTTGGCCGGCATCACGTGGAACTTGTGCACGTTCTGCAGGCCAAGCACTTCATTGACGACGCCGCGCAGCGCGGTCGGAATGCGCGCCGGCGTGGCATTGGCGAACGCCAGCCGCCCCTTTCGCGTGCGCACGTTCACCATGCTGGTGTGGAATGCGGATTGCACCGTGCCCACCGGCGCCTCGCCCGATACCAAAAGGTTGTCGGGCGTCACCGCGATGTGGGTGAAGCCCTGCTGGTGCATGAACGCCTTGACCTGGTTCACCTGCGCCACGGTCGGTCCGTATGCCGCCATGAACTCGGCGTGACTCAGGTTCTTGCGGTGCGGTTCGGCGATGAACTTCTTCAGTTGCGCTTCGTTGCGCCAATGCAGCGACATCGTCACGCGCATCGGTTTGGTGAGCGCCATCGGCCCGACCACCGAATCGCCCGTCCGCAATCGCGTTGCCTGCGTGACGACAGCGGTGTTGGCGACGCCCACAGTGGGCGTTGCAGCAATGGCCGCCGATCCGGCGGCCAGGCCCATGGCAACGACTAAAGCCTTCAATCTGGGAGTGCTTGGCATCATTGAGCTCCTGCTGATGGGAAGGAGCACGGACACGCCTTGCGGGCACGCATCCGTGCGACGCGAATCCGCGATGCTTACTCCCCACCCGGCAGCGAAGCCGCCAAGCCCTGCTTGATTCCTCACATGTGCCGCGCCGGTCGACACGACGCGAATGCGGATTGCCCGGCCGGCGCCCTCAACAACCGGCGGACCCTGCAACCGTAAACAAATGTAAATTCCCGGTCACGCCGCGATGCAGCAATGCGTTCAGTGCGCGGACAGGAACTTGAACATCGCGTGACGGCGAGCGAGACCTACATCATGCCGGTCTGCAGCTTGGCCTCGTCCGACATCATCGTCTGGTTCCACGGCGGGTCGAACACCAGGTCGATCTGCGCCTCGGATACGGTCGGAATCACCTCAAGCTTGGTGCGCGCGTCCTCCACCATGATGTCGCCCATTCCGCAGCCCGGCGCGGTGAGCGTCAACTTGACGTACACCTTGCGGCTGCCGTCGTCGAGGTGCTCCATGCTGAGGTCGTAGACGAGTCCCAGATCCACCACGTTGATCGGAATTTCCGGATCGAACACGGTGCGCAACTGTTCCCACACCACCAGCTCGACGTCTTGGTCGTTCGGATTCTCCGGCACCGAAAGCGGCGCCGGCGGCGGCTTGCCCAGCGCGTCCGCATCGTTGCCGTCCACGCGAAACAGGCTGCCCTCGACGTAAACCGTGAAGCTGCCGCCCAGCGACTGGGTGATGTAGCCGTTCTGACCCGCAGGCAGCGTGACGGCATCGCCGTAAGGTACGTGCACCGCGGGACAATCGCGCTGCAGGGTGAAAGGTTCGCTGGAAGCACTGAATCCGGACATGGTTTTCCGAGCTGGACGTGGGAGGCACGCGTGGGCAACACGCAACGTGCAAGGATACCAACACGCCGTGCGTGGATTTCTTGATGGAGGTCAGGCGCGCCCATCACAAGATGAGACCACCACGGCAGCGCCGCGCAGGGGTGCTGGTCTATCATCGGACAATCGCCTTGTCCGATCCGCTCCCTTGGACGACTCCGTCAGCATGCCGCCGACCACCGCCTCCGTGCATTCCGCGAGCACGCTGTTCGGGCGGGTACTTGGTTGCCTCACCTCGGTTTTCGGATGGCTGATGTGCACGCTCGCCGCGGGCGCGGTCGCGGCATTCGCCGCGATCGTGTTGGGTGTGCGCCCCGGCTTGCCGATCCTCGTGCTGGCGTTGCCACTGACGCTGATGCTGAAAGCCTGCGGGTGCTTGTCCACGCGCGGCTCTGCCGCGATCGCAGTCATCGCGGTTTTGCTGGCCGGGTTCTATGCCACGTGCCTGGTCGCGGTCGCCCGCATCGCGGCGACCACCGGATATGCGTTCGGCGAAGCCTTTCGCACTGGCGGCGTCGGACTGATGCTACAGGTGGCCGAACTCGGACTGGATGCACTCACAGTGCTGGTGCACGCGGGCGCGGCCGTGATCGCCGCGGCATTCGCGGCGTGGCTGGCACGGTCGAGACCATGACCACGACATCGTACCGTCACCCATCGAGCGTCTTGAGGCCCGCCACCAGTTCGCTCGCAGCCGCCTGCCCGTCGCCATACAACATGCGCGTGTTGTCGGCGTAGAACAGCGCATTCTCGATGCCTGCAAAGCCCTTGCCGCGTCCGCGCTTGATCACGATGACGTTCTTCGCCCTGGCGACGTCCAGGATCGGCATCCCGTAGATCGGGGAATTCTTGTCCGTGCGCGCGACCGGATTCACCACGTCGTTGGCGCCGATCACCAGCGCGACATCGGTGTTCGGGAATTCCGGATTGATGTCGTCCATGTCCTCGATCAGGTCGTACGGCACCCCCGCTTCGGCCAGCAGGACGTTCATGTGGCCCGGCATGCGGCCCGCGACCGGATGGATCGCGAACTTCACCTTGACGCCGCGATCGATCAGGAGCCTGGCGAATTCCCAGATCTTGTGCTGTGCCTGCGCCACCGCCATCCCGTAGCCCGGCACGATCGCGACGCGTTCCGCGTACGCCATCATCACTGCGGCGTCGCTGGCATCGATCGGTTTCAACGCGCCCGCGATTTCCTGCTGCGCTGCGCCGCCGCCACCGCCGAAATTGGAGAACAGCACGTTCCCGAGCGAACGGTTCATCGCCTTCGCCATCAACTGCGTCAACAGCGTGCCGGCCGCGCCCACCACCATGCCCGCGATGATCATCGCCTCGTTCTGCAGCACGAAGCCTTCGAACGCGACCGCAAGACCGGTGAAGGCGTTGTACATCGAGATCACCACCGGCATGTCGGCGCCGCCGATCGGCAGCGTCATCGCGATGCCGAACACCAGTGAAAGCACGATGAAGCCAATCAGCAGCCCCCACTCGAACGCGTGGCCCTCGATGCCCGCCGCCAACGCCAGCGCGCCGCACACGACTGCGGCAGCGAAGATCGCGAGATTCACCCAACGCTGCAGCGGAAACACGAAACGGCGGTCCATCCAGCCCTGCAGCTTCGCGAACGCGATCAGCGAACCGGTGAACGACACCGCGCCGATCAGGACGCCGACGAAGGCCAGCACCAATTCCGTGGTGCCGAGACGCCCCGCCACATCGGCCCAGGCTTCCGGCTGGATGGGCGAGGTGTCCGGCACCAGCTTCAGTGCCGCGTTGAACTTGATCAACTCGACGGCGCCGATCGCCGCCGCCGCGCCGCCGCCCATGCCGTTGAACAGCGCCACCATCTGCGGCATCGCCGTCATCGGCACGCGCCGGCCGACGATCCACGACAGCACCACGCCAATCACGATCGCCGCGATCATCCAGCCGAGGTTGTGCATGCCCGGCAGGAAGAACGTCACGATGATCGCGGCCGCCATGCCGGCGCCCGCCCACACGATGCCCGTCCGCGCGGTCCGCGGGGAGCTCATGCGTTTCAGACCCCAGATGAAAAGAACGGCGGCGATGAAATAGATCGCTTCGACGA
>DAIUEL010000078.1:0-11125 GCA_036845145.1 Rhodanobacteraceae bacterium
GCTCTGCTTCTTGTGCATGTGCGCGATGCTGGCGATCCACGCCGGCGGCTTGTAACCAATGCTGCGCGACGGCTCGTGCAGATTCACGCTTTGCAGTGCACCGGTGAATGCGAGGAACAACAACGCCGGCGCGGTGAACACGCCGAAGTACAGGTGCAACGTGCGAAACGTTTTCAACCAGCGATGCGTGGTGACCATGCGGCGGGTTCGGAAAAGGTGCGGCATCATCCCACGAATGCGAATCATTCGCAATTACTGATGCCACGTCGTCCTCGGCCTCCGTCTCAACCTGTGAGCGCGCGGCAGGCATACTGGCGTGATCGTTACGCGAACCGCGCATGTTCCGACTGCACACCTCCAACGATGCCGCGAAGCTGGCCGACGCCCTGGGCGAGCAACTGTGCGCCGCGCGCGACAACCCGCTGATACCGACGCGTGTGCTGGTGCCGCAGGCCGGGTTGAAGCGCTGGCTGCAAGGGTATCTGGCGGAACGACTCGGCGTGATCGCGAACGTCGAATTCACGCCGCCCGCGCAATTCGCGTGGGAATTGTTGCGTGCCGCGCGGCCCGAATTACCGGAACGCTCACCGTTCGAAGTCGAGGTGCTGCGCTGGCATTTATACGTCCTGCTGGGCGAACGGCTTGACGGTGCGGCGCTGGCGCCGCTGCGCGAATACCTTTCGGCCGACGGCGATCCGCTGCGCCGGTTCACGTTGAGCTTCGAACTCGCGCGGGTGTACGAGCGCATGCAGGGTTATCGGCGCGACACGCTGCTTGCGTGGGAACATCACGGATCGAATCGGGGCGGGGGCGGCGACGACTGGCAAGCCGAACTGTGGCGCCGTTTGTTGCCACGCGTGGGCGGCGTATCGCGCGCCGCGCGGGTAGACGAATGGCTGCGTGCGTTCGATCCGGAATATCCAGCCGGCAGTTTCGATGAAAAACCGGCACCACCCGGCCTGCCTCAACACTTGACGTGCTTCGCCTGCGCCAACGTGTCGCCTGACGTGTTGCGCATGCTGGCTGTGGCGGGGCGCCATTGCGACGTAGATTTCCATTTGCCGCTGCCGACGACTGGCTACCTCGGCGACACGCCGCGTTCGCGTCGCGAAGTCCGCGCACACTTGTCGGAGAAGGATGGCGGCAACCCGTTGATCATTTCGCTGGGCGGCGCCGCGGCGGAATTCGTGGAGCTGTTGTACGGCTACGAACACGTGCAGCCCGGCGACGAGGTCGACCTGTTCGATCCTGGCATCGCGCGCGCCACCCTGCTCGGCCGCGTGCGCGACGACATGCTCGGCCACCGCACCGCCCGCGAAGAAGACCGCGTGGTGCTGCCCGACGATTCGATGCAGTTCCATGCCTGCCACACGGAAGTGCGCGAGGTGCAGACGCTGCACGACGCACTGCTGACGATGTTCGCGGCCGATCCTTCGCTGAAGCCGCGCGAGATCGCGGTGATGATGCCGGACATCGCTGCGTACCGTCCGGCGATCGAGGCCGTGTTCGGCGGCTTGCCCGAACACGATCCACGCTTCATCCCGTACAACATGGGGGATGTCGCGGCAGGCACGGCACATCCGGCTGCGCGGTTGTTCCTGACCTTGCTGGATGCGCCAACCTCGCGCTGGGCATGCAGCGAAATCCTGGACGTGCTGGCCGTGCCCGGCGTGATGAAGCGTCTGGACCTGGATGCCTCGCAACTGGAGCAACTGGCGCGGCGCTTGAACGAGAGCGGCGTGCGCTGGGGCGAAGACGAACGTGCGCGCGCGCAGACCGGTGGTTACCGCGAATTTTCGTTCGCGTTCGGGCTGGATCGGATGCTGGCGGGCTTCGCCTGTGGCGACGATGACGCGCTGGTCGCGGGCGTGGCGCCGCTCGCCGGCATCGAAGGCGCGGCCTTCGCTCGGATCGACGCGCTGCTGGCGGTGCTCGCCGCGTGGCGCACGTTGCGCGAATGGTCCTCGCACGAGATGGCGGCGGCGGACTGGCAGCGTCAACTGAACGCGCTGTTCGACGGGTTGTACGCGGGCGACCCGGACGACATCGCCGAAACACGTGCGCTGGAACGTGTGCGCGGCGCGCTGGCGGAGTTGGTCGAACACGCCGACGCCGCGTCGCCGGAAATGCTGCCGTGGCACGACCTGCGCGCCTTCCTGCGCGAACGACTGAGCCTGCCCGACCAGCGCCAGCAACTGTTCGGCGGCGGCGTGACCTTCTGCGGCATGGTGCCGTTGCGCGTGGTGCCGTTCCGCGTGATCGCCTTGCTCGGAATGGGCGAAGCCGCGTTCCCGCGCCGCGAGCCTTCCGGCCTCGACCCGCTGAGCGCCGATCGTCGCGCCGGCCGTGCGCAACGCGGCGACCGCAGCGTACGCGATGACGATCGCCTGCTGTTCCTGCAATTGATCGCCGCTGCGCGCGACGCGTTTTACGTGAGCTGGATCGGACGCGATGCGCACAGCAACGAAACGCTGGCGCCTTCGGTGGTCGTGGCGGAGTTGATGGACATCTTGCGCGAAGGCTACCTCGCGTCGCCGCCCGACGACGCCGCACGCGGCGCGCTGGACGCACTGCTGCCACGCGTTCAGCCGCTGCATCCGTTCGATGCCAAGTTGTTCGAAGGGCACGCGCCGCGCTCCTACGGGAAAGAGTGGTTGGCGGCGGCGCAATCGCCCGAAGCGCACGCGATCGATGCGCCCTTCGTGCCGGCCGTGCCTCTGCCGATCGAAGCAGCGCCGGCAACCACGCTGACGCTGGACGCATTGCGCCGTTTCCTGCTCGATCCTGCGCGCGGCTTCCTCGAACAAGGGCTGGGACTGGCGTTGCCGCGCGAAGAACGCGACGTCGCCGACGGCGAACCGCTGTCGCCGGGCGACGGCCTTACGCGCTGGAGCCTCACCCGGGCCCTGCTGGATTTCGGCGAGGGCAATGCGTCCGGCGACCGCGACCTGCTGCGTGCGCGCGGCCAGTTGCCGCCCGGCGCACTCGGCGACGAGGCGCTGCGCGACGCGCACGCCCGCGCCGATACCTTGCGATCGGCCGTGCTGACATTTACCGGCGGTGACACGCCGCTGCCAATCGAGACTCTGCGCGTGGAATGGAACGACGGCACGCAACTCGAAGGCGCACCGGCCGACCGTTATACCGCCGGCGTGCTGCACGTGCAGCCCGGCGCGCTCGATGGCCGCCATGTCTTGCGCGCGTGGCTGGACGCGCTGCTTTGCGCGGCGGCGGGCACGGACAAGCCGGTAATGCTGGTCGGCCTCGATGGCAATGACGCGTGTTCGTTCGAATTGCCCCGGCTTGCGCGGGACGAAGCGCACCAACAATTGCGCGCGCTGATCGATTTGTATGCCCACGGTCAGTGCGCGCCGCTGCCGTTCTTCGCACGCACGTCATGGGCCCATGCGATGGCTTGGGCCAAGGCGTCACGCAAATCTGGCGGCGCCGATACCGGCTTCGACATCAGTGTGTTCGAAAAAGCCGCGCATCAAGCCGGCAGCGAAAACGGCTTCGGTGCGCCCGGCGAATTCGAAAACGAAGCGGTTTGCCTCGCCTGGCGCGGCCGCGATCTTCCGGGCGCGACCGACGGCGCGCTTGCAGTTTCCCTGCACCGGACGGCATTGGCAGTATTCGCGCATCCCGCGCAAGCATGGGCGGGGCAATTCAAATGAACGCGCGCATGGGCCCGCTGGACCTGCCACTGTCGGGCGTGCGCCTCGTCGAGGCCAGCGCCGGCACCGGCAAGACTTTCACGATCGCCACGCTTTATCTGCGGCTGGTCCTGGAACGCGGCTCGCTGCCGGAGCGCATCGTGGTGGCAACGTTCACGCGCGCGGCCACCGCGGAACTCGCGATTCGTTTGCGCAAGCGGCTGCGGATGGCCTCGGAGATGCTTCGGCAGGATGAGCCCACGCGCGTGCGCGAGGATGACGACGGCGAAGCGAAGGCCACGAGAGCAACCATCGCGCGAGCGCTCGAAACTACGGACGCGGCAACACTGGCCACGCGCGCACGCGAAGCCGAATTGGCGATGGACACCGCGGTGATCGGCACCCTGCATGCGTTCTGCAACCGGGTGCTGGCCGAGTTCGGTTTCCAGACGGGGCGTGCATTGCGCGAACCGGAGTTGCTGGAGGACACGCGCGCACTGCAGCAGGAGATCGTCGAGGATTTCTGGCGCACCTGCTCGACCGACGCCGACGCCGCGCGCCTGCTCGCGGAAACCTGGCGCAGGCCGGATGCGCTCGCCAGACAGGTCACCGATCCGCGCTGGCGTGGACGCACGGTGAGCAATGCCGCGGAGCTGGTTTCGGCCGCGCAGGATTCGAGCGCGCGGCGCAACGAAACGCTGGCGCAACTCGACGCTATCCGAAACGCGATCGCAGGCTGGGACGACGCGATGCTGCAGGCCGCGATGCAGGAACTCGCCGATTGCATCAGCCACGCAGGCGCGCGCAAGGCACGTGCGCAAGGGCTGCACGCGCTGCGCGACTGGGCGCAGACGGACACCGCGGCGGATCTGCTGTCGGCCGCTGCGCGCAAGGCGGTGGACGATCTCGCCGAGCGCACGCTCTCCGCGATGAAGAGTTGCAAGCGCCTGCCGCAAGGGCCGGTATTCGCCGCGATCGCCGACCTCGATGCCGCCATCCAGTCCCTCCAACAACGCGACGACGCCGCGCGCGCAAAGCTGTTGCTCGACGCCCGCACCTATCTCGAACGCGAATTGCCCGCGCGCATGAAAACGCTGGGCGTGCTCGGCCACGACCAAGCCGTGGATGAACTCGCCGCCGCGCTGGACGATCCCCATCACGGCGCGCATGCGGTCCACGCGATCCGCCAGCGCTGGGCGGTGGCGCTGGTGGATGAATTCCAGGACACCGATCCGCAGCAGTGGAAGATCCTGAAGAAGCTGTTCGCCCACGACGACGGCGCGCTGGTGCTGGTCGGCGATCCCAAGCAGGCGATCTACGGCTTCCGCGGCGGCGACGTGCATGCATGGCTGATGGCGAAACATTCTGCGCAAGGCGAACCGCTGCGGCTGGATGAAAGCCAGCGCTCAGGAACCGGCGTCAACGCGGCGGTGAATGCATTGTTTTCGCGCAAAGACGCTTTCGTCGAGCAAGGCATCGCGCACCAAGACGTGCACGCCGCGTCGCGCGTGGCCGAGCGCGCGCTGATCGTGGACGGCGTGCCGGCAGCGGGATTGCAGGTTTGGCAACTGCCGCCGACCGGCATCACCAACAAGGATGGCAGCGTGCGCCCCTGGTACAAGGGCGACGCGCAATCGCAGATCGAAGCCGCGTGCGTGACGCAGATCGTCGAATGGCTGGAAGGCGCGCGTCAGGGACGGGTGTCTCTGCGCGAAGGCGACGGCAGCACACGCGCGCTGTGCGCACGCAACATTGCGGTGCTGGTCGACAGCAATCGCGAGGCGCGCTCGATACAACGCGCGTTGGCGCGTGCCGGCGTGCCGGCGGCCTCGTGCCTGCGCGCCAGCGTCTACGCCAGCGAAGAAGCCATCGACCTGCGCCTGTTGCTGGAAGCCTTGCGCGATCCGGCCGACGCGACGCGCGCGCGCACCGCGCGCGCGTCGCTGCTGGTGGGCGACGATGCGACCACGATCGCACAAACCTGCACGGACAGCGCGACACTGGATGCATTGCTGACCGAAACTGCGGAATGGGCCGCGCTGGTACAGCGACGTGGACCGTTACCGCTGCTGCACCGGCTGATTGCGGACGCCGCGCCGCGGCTGCTGGCGACGACCGGTGGTGATCGTCGCGTCGCCAACTACCTGCAACTCGCCGAACTGCTGCAGGACGATTACGCGGCGTGTTTCGGAATAGACGATCTTTGCGCACTGTACGCGCGCGCGCTGCGCGAAAGCGCGTCCGACACCGATTCGGATGCAGTGCGTCTGCGCCTCGACACCGATGCGCAGGCGGTGCAGGTCGCCACGGTGCATGCCGCCAAGGGGCTGGAATACGACGTGGTGGTGTTGCCGTGCGCCGCCTCGGGCCACGCGCCAAGCGCCCACGGCAACAAGCCGCCGCTCGTCTGGTATCACGATGGCGACGCCGCCTGTGTCGCAGTCGGCAATCAAGTCGCGCCCGATGTCGAAGCACGCGCGCAACGGGAAGCGCTCGCCGAGGACGTGCGCAAGTTCTATGTCGGGGTCACCCGTGCGCGCGCCACGTGCGTGGTTCCCTGGGGTTGCGTCCGGCAAGCCGACGCGACACCGATGCACTGGCTGCTATGTGCCGCGGGGCGCGATGCGCCGCTTTCCTTCGATGAACCCGCTTGCGAACAAGTGCTGGCTGAACTGATTGCGCGGGGTGATGGTCATGTCGCCAAGTCCTCGCTGCCGCAGGCGAGCGCGAAGCGCTTGTCCCCACCGCAAGTGGCGCCGACACAGCTTGCGGCGGCCACGTTCCATGGCCGTCTTGAAGGCGACTGGCGGACGTGGTCATTTTCGCGGCTGGTGCGCGGCGAAGCGCGCCGCGAGGACACCGATCCGGCGCCGGGCCATGGCGATGCTTCGCCCGTTGCCGGTGAAGGGACGGCTTCACCGATCGCAACGCCCGTTCTCGCCGGTGCGCGTTTCGGCAGCGCAGTGCATGCGGCGTTGGAGCGCGCCGACTTCGCCACGTGGCGCGATGCAGGCGGCGTTCCCGAAACGCAACGCGGTCTGCTCGCGCGCAGCCTGCGCGCGCAAGGCTTGCCCGAGGCCGGCACGGTTTCGCTGGATCGCGCGGTGATGCAGGTCGGCGAATGCATGCGCGGCGCGCTCAACGTGCCGCTCGCCTGCGGCACGCGCTTGTGCGACCTGGACGCGTCACGGCGGCGCGCGGAAATGGAATTCCATATGCGCCTCGCGCCATCGCGCGTGGAGGCCCTGTTCGCACTGCTGCATCGGAACGGCTATCAACGCGGCCGCAGCGGATTCGGGGTCGCGCGCCTGCACGGCATGTTGACCGGCGTGATGGATCTGGTGTTCGAGCACGACGGCCGTTTCCACCTGATCGACTACAAGACCAACCTGTTGCCCGGCTACGACGCCGACGCGCTGCGCGACGCGATCGCAGCGCACGACTACGACCTGCAATACCTCTTGTACGTGCTGGCGCTGCACCGCTGGTTGCGCGCGCTGTTGCGCTGCTACGACTACGAAACGCATATGGGCGACGTGTATTACCTGTTCGTGCGCGACCTCGCCGAAGGGCGCGGCGTGCATCGCGACCGCCCGCCGCGCGCTTTGATCGAGGCGATGGACACGCTGTTCGATGGCGAAACGGAAGCTGCCGCATGAGTGTCAACCTGCAAGCACTCGCGCGAGCCGGCTGGCTGCGCCGCGTCGATGCGGCCTTGGGCGAATGGATCGCGCGTGCGTTTCCGGATTCGGAGTCGGACGTTGCGCTGGTCGCAGCCCTGGCGGCGCGTGCGGTCGACGAAGGTCACAGCGCGTTGCGGCTGGATGCCGCGCAGGACTGGTTGACCGGCCTCGACGAGCGCGGCGAAGCACCCGCCCTTCCGGCTCCGGGGGCTTGGAAAGCATCGCTGCGCGCCAGCGCCGCGGTGCATTGCACTTCGGATGCCGGAACCGGCGAACCCGAACCGCGCAAACCGCTGGTACTCGATGCCCAAGGCCGCGTGTACCTCGCGCGTTATTTCGGGTATGAGCGGGATCTGGCGAAGAATCTGATCGCGCGGGCGCAAACCGGGCGGCTGAAACTCGTCACCGGCGGCCCCGGCACCGGCAAGACCCACGGCGTCGTGCGCACGCTTGTCGAGCTTGCGGGTGAAGCGCAGACACGATCGCGCACCTTGCGCATTGCGTTGGCGGCGCCCACCGGCAAGGCCGCGGCACGGCTGGCCGAAAGCGTGCGCGCGCAGTTGCCGGAATTGGCCCTGTCCCAGGCGGCGACCGCGATGATTCCGCGCGAAGCCTCCACGCTGCATCGCCTGCTCGGCCTGTCACCCGCCAGCGCGCGCGCGAAGTTCCACCGCGATGCTCCGTTGCCCTTCGACGTGGTGGTGGTGGACGAAGTGTCGATGGTAGACCTGCCGACGATGCACAGGCTCGCGGAAGCGGTTCGCGAAGACGCGATACTGATCCTGCTCGGCGACCCCGGCCAACTCGCCGCGGTGGAAGCCGGTGACGTGCTGGGTGCGCTGGTGGAAGCCGCGCGCGAACCGCCGTTGTCGCACTGCCACACGCACCTGACACGGAGCCGCCGCTTCGCCGAACACGGCGCGCTCTGGCGGCTCGCCAATGCGATCTCCATCGGTGATGCGGACGCCGTGCTTGCCGCGTTCGAGGGTAGCGACGAACTGCGCCTGCACGCCGGCGATGCGCTCAGCACGGCGCTGATTGAGCACGCGGTGATGGCTTACCGTGAAATATTGGATGCGCCGGATGCGGGCGCGGCCCTGCGCGCGGCCAACCGCTTTCGCGTACTGACGGCGTTGCGGCGCGGACCGGTCGGCAATCTGGCGCTGGGCCGCATGATCGAGCAGCACCTGAAACGCCATGCCGGCGTGCGCGCAGACGCGTCGTGGTGGCGGGGGCGCCTGTTGATGGTAACGGTGAATCGCGCCGGATTCGGCCTGTTCAACGGCGACGTCGGTGTAGTCTGGCCCGATGCGAACGGCGAGCCGAAAGTCTGGTTCGCCGCCGACGGCGCCCTTCGCGCGATTTCACCCGCCGCACTGCCGCCGCACGAAGGCGCGTTTGCGCTGACGGTGCACAAGGCGCAAGGCTCGGAGTTCGATCGCGTGGCGCTGGTGACGGGGCCCGATTCGGCGGTGTTGACTCGCGAGCTGCTTTACACCGGCGTCACGCGCGCCCGCTCCGACATCAGGTTGTATTCCACTCCCGAAACCTTGCAACGTGGCATCGCGAACCGCACCTTTCGGATGAGCGGCCTTGCCGACCGACTGCGTGAAGCGGCGGGCACTTGAGGCGCGTCCAGCGGTCTGATCACCATGCCCTTGCAAATCTTCCATCCCGCCGTAACTGCCTGGTTCGAACGCACGTTCGCGCAGCCGACCGAAGCGCAGCGCGAGGCGTGGCCGGCCATTCGCGCGGGCCGCAATGTCCTGATCGCCGCACCGACGGGGTCCGGCAAGACGCTGGCGGCCTTCCTGGCCGCGATCGACGAACTGGTCCACGAAGGCGTCGCGGGAACGCTCGCCGATGAAACGTCCGTCGTGTACGTGTCGCCGTTGAAGGCGCTGTCCAACGACGTGCGAATCAACCTGGAACTGCCGATCGAAGGCATCCGCGCGGAACTCGAACGCACGGGCTTGCCCGACGTGGAGATCCGTACCGCGGTGCGTACCGGCGACACGCCGCAGGCCGAGCGCAACGCAATGCGCAAGCGGCCGCCGCACATCGTGGTGACCACGCCGGAGTCGCTGTACATCCTGCTGGGCTCGGAATCCGGGCGGCGGATGCTGCAGACCACGCGCACGGTGATCGTGGACGAAATCCACGCGCTGGTGTCGAGCAAGCGCGGCAGCCATCTTGCCTTGACGCTGGCACGGCTGGATGCGCTGTGCGGACAACCCTGCACGCGGATCGGGTTGTCGGCGACGCAGAAGCCCATCGAGGAGGTGGCGCGCTTCCTTACCGCCGATGGCGCATGCACCATCATCGACGCCGGACACCAGCGCGCGCGTGACCTTGCGATCGAACTGACGAACGTGCCGCTGCAGCCGGTGATGAGCAACGATGCATGGGGGCTGGTGTACGACCGCCTCGCGGAATTGATCGGCCAACATCGCACCACCCTGATCTTCGCCAACACCCGCCGCACGGTCGAACGCGCGACCCGCCATCTCGCCGAACGGCTGGGCAAGGATGCGGTCGCCGCGCACCATGGCAGTCTGTCGAAGGAGAAACGCCTCGACGCCGAACGGCGCCTGAAATCGGGACAGCTGCGCGCACTGGTCGCGACCGCGTCACTGGAACTCGGCATCGACATCGGCGAGGTCGAACTGGTCTGCCAGCTTTCCTCGCCACGTTCGATCGCGGCGTTCCTGCAGCGCGCCGGACGCGCGGGTCATGCAGTGGACGGCATTTCCAAGGCGCGGCTGTTCCCGACCTCGCGCGACGATCTGGTCGAATGCGCGGCGTTGCTGGACGCGGTGCGCCGCGACGAACTCGATACGTTGCACATCCCGCCCGCGCCGCTGGATGTGCTGGCCCAGCAGATCGTGGCGGAAGTCGCCTGCGGTGAACGCGACGAGGCGGAACTGTTCGAGATGTTTCGGCGTGCGTATCCGTATCGCACGCTGACCCGCGAGGCGTTCACCGACGTGCTGCGGATGCTGGCCGAAGGCTACAGCACCCGCCGCGGTACCCGCGCGGCCTACCTGCACCGCGACGCCGTGAATGGCAAGCTGCGCGCGCGGCGCGGGGCGCGGATGACCGCGCTCACCTCGGGCGGCGCGATCCCCGACACCGCCGATTACGACGTGGTGCTTGAACCGCAGTCCCTGCGCGTCGGCAGCGTCAACGAGGACTTCGCGGTCGAGTCGATCGCGGGCGACATCTTCCAACTCGGCAACCAGTCGTACCGCATCCTGCGCGTGGAGCGTGGCCGCGTGCGCGTGGAAGACGCAGCCGGTGCGCCGCCGTCGATTCCATTCTGGCTGGGCGAGGCGCCCGGACGCAGCGACGAACTTTCGGTGGCGGTGGCGCGATTGCGCGAGGAGATTGCGGCACGCCTTGCTTTCCCTTCTCCCTCCGGGAGAAGGTGGCGCGAAGCGCCGGATGAGGGTTCGGCGAAGTTCGCAACGTCGCATGTCACCGAACCCTCACCCCCAGCCCCTCTCCCGGAGGGAGAGGGGAGCAAGGCGGCGCTGTCGTGGCTCACTGACGAAGTGGGCCTTGGCGACGCCGCCGCGCGGCAACTGATCGACTACCTCGGCGCCGCGCGCATTGAACTCGGCCTGCTGCCGACGCAGGCCACGCTGGCGATGGAACGCTTCTTCGACGAATCCGGTGGCATGCAGTTGATCATCCATTCGCCGTTCGGAAGCCGGTTGAACCGCGCGTGGGGGCTGGCGCTGCGCAAGCGTTTCTGCCGCAGCTTCAACTTCGAACTGCAGGCCGCCG
>DAIUEL010000079.1:0-11033 GCA_036845145.1 Rhodanobacteraceae bacterium
CGATCCGACACCGCGATCAGCGAAGGCGGATCGCCCGCACGCCGCGGTTGCTCGACGCAGGGCACCGGCGAACCGTGCGCGCGCCCCACCGCGTCCAGGACCTCGCGCACCGAATAGCCGTGACCGTACCCGCAGTTGAGGACGGTCGAATCGCCGCCGCCACGCAGGTATGCCAGCGCATCGAGGTGCGCGCGTGCCAGATCGGCGACATGGATGTAATCGCGCACCCCGGTGCCGTCGACGGTCGCATAGTCGGTGCCGAATATCGACAAGCGTTCGCGCTTGCCCAGCGCCGCTTCGCAGGCGACCTTGAACAGCAGCGTCGCGTGGCGTGTCGACTGCCCGATGCGGCCGGCCGGATCGCAACCGGCGACATTGAAGTAGCGCAGCGCGACATAGCGCGGGCCACCCGCCGCCGCCAGATCGCGCAGCATCCATTCGCTCATCAGCTTCGACGAACCGTACGGATTGATCGGCGCAGTCGGTGTATCTTCGGCCGCCTTGCCGCCTGCGGGAATACCGTAAACCGCGGCGGTCGAGGAGAACACGATTTGGCTGACCGCCGCATCGCGGCAGCATTCCAGCAGATTGCGCGTGGCGCAGGTGTTGTTGCCGTAGTAGCGCAGCGGATCGGCCACCGACTCCGGCACGATCGTGCGCGCGGCGAAATGCATCACCGTGTCGACGTCGTATTCGCGCAGTACCTTCGCCATCAGCGGCTGGTCGCCGACATTGCCGACGATCAGCTCGGCGCCGATCACGGACGCGCGGAAACCGGCGGAAAGGTCGTCCACCACCACCACGCGCTCACCGGCCTCGGTGAGCTGCAGCACCACGTGACTGCCGATGTAGCCGGCGCCACCCGTGACCAGAATGGCCCGCTGGCCGCGTTCTCCCGCTTGTTTCATGGATTGTCCTTGCGATGTGCCGCGGCGCCGCTACGCGGCGCGCGACATCGATGGTTTACTTGCCGGCACCACCACCTGCGGTGCTGCCGAGTTCCTGGTACAGCTTGTCGGCAGCTGCCTTGCCGGGGAAATCGGCCCCCGACTTCTGCAGCGCTTCCAGCGTGCTGCGCGCGCCGGCGCGGTCGCCGCTGCGTGCCTGTGCGACCGCCAGGTGGTATTGAATGGCGGGTTCCTTCGGCGCGGCCTTTGCGGCCTCCATCAGGATCGGCAATGCGGTTTTGGCTTGTCCGGCCGCGACCAGCGCCCAACCGTACGTATCCTGGACGCTGGCCGAAGCGGGCGCCAGTTTGTGGGCACGTTCGGCGAGTGCGAGTGCCTTGGGATTTTTCTGTTCGGTGTAGATCCAGGCGAGGTTGTTGAGCGCGCCCACGTTCGACGGGAACGCCCTCAACACCTGCTCGTACTGGCCCGCGGCGTCTCCGTTGCGGTCGTGGTCGAGGTAGTGCTGGGCCAGCATCAGCCGCATCGCCGCGTCATCGGGATGCTTGGCCAGCCAGTCGCGCAAAAGACTTTCCGAGGCCTTCGGGTCGCTGTGCTCCAGCGCCGCGGAGTTCTTAATGACCAGCGGACGGTTGTAGGCGACCTTCAGGCCCCGCTGGTACGCAGCGGCGGCTTTGGCGTAGTCCTTGGTGGCCATGTAGAGATCGCCTTCCAGACCGAATCCGGCGGCACGGGCCACGGACTGCTTCTGCAAGGTTCGCGCAAGCGCAATGGCGCCGGCCGTGTCATGGTCCTGCAGCTTCATGAAGGCCAGCAGCGCGACGGCCTGCGTTTGCGCAGGATCGGCCTTGATCACGGTCTCGAGATTGGCCGCGGCGGCCTTGGCATCCTTGTTGAGGATCTGTGCACGCGCGAGATTGATCCGGAACAGCGCCGATTGGGGCGCGAGCTTCACGGCCTTCTCGAGCGGTTGCAACGCCTGGGCGTGGCGCCCCGCATTGAGTTCGGCAGCACCGAATGCATTCAACGCCGCGGGGTTGTCCGGCAGTGCATCCGCCAATTGCTTCGCGACCCCGGCTGCATCGTCGAACTGACCGTTCTGGCTGTACACCAGCGCCAGCTCGACATACGCGGCGGCCGATTTGGGCTGGGCGGCAATGGCCTGTTTGAACCGGTTGATTGCTTCCGCCTTGTTGCCCTGGATCGCGGCGACCTTGCCGAGTGCCTCCATCGCCGCGGCATTGTGGGGATCCTGCTTCAACACCGCGCCGTAGTGGCCTTCCGCATCCTTGTAATGACCTTCCACCGAATCCAGGCTGCCAAGACTCATCAGCGCCGCAGTGTTCTTCGGATCGATGCGGATGGCCTCGTCGTACTGCGCGCGCGCTTCCTTGCGCTTGCCCGCCGCGACCAGCGCGGTACCGTACAACAGATGCGCCGAACTTTCCTTGGGATGCTTGGCCGCATAGTCGGCGGCGGTCTTGACCGCTTCTTCCGGATGGCGATCGTGCACGTAGGCGATCGCGAGCATTGCGGCGCGTTGCGCCTCCACGCCCGCATCACCCGCGGGCATCGCCTTCAGCAAGCGAATGGCTTCGGCAGACTCATTGGCGGCCAGCGCCTTTTCGGCAGCCGCGAATGCCTTGCCCGACGGGGTAGCGGCACTGGCCGCACTCGCCAGCGCGGGAGCGGCCGGAGTCACGGCTCCCGTCCCGGGCTTCGGCGGCATGCCGGCGCCCTCCGCTGCGGCGCGCTGCAACTGCGCCAGTAGTTCGGCATCGGTTGCCTGTGCCGGAACCATTGGCCGCAACATGTTCAGGGCCTGGGTGGAGCGGCCTTCCCGGTAATACGTCAGTGCCAGCAACTTGCGGGCGCCCGCGTTCTGCTTGTCCACGCCCATGACGTTGCTGAGGTACATTTCCGCCTGCCCGTAATTGCCCTGCGCATAACTGACGGCGCCCATCAGCATCTGTGCGGGTGCGTTGTCCGGCGCGGCCTTCAGGACCTGCTGCAATTGCGCGGTTGCATCATCGAGATGTCCTTGCTGATAAAGCACCAAGGCATGCAGGTAATGCGGACCGGGCTGCCCCGGGGCCATCTTCTCCAGGGTCGCCAAATTGGAAAGCGCCTGCTCGTAATGCTTCTGCCGGGTTTGCGCTTCGACCAGCCGCAGGCGCGCATAGAACGCGTCCTGCGGCAGCCAGTCCGGGTGTTTGACATCCAGCGCCTTCTGGTAAGCGGTTTCCGCAGCCACGAAATCTCCGGCAGCCGCTGCCAGATCAGCCTTGGCCACCAGGGCCTGCGAACTTTCAGGTGACGATGCCAGCGCCTGATCGATATAGCGGCCGGCCGCCGCGGTATCGCCTGCATCGGCCGAGAGCCGACCCAGCCCCACCAGCGCCAGCGTATCTCCCGGTTGTTTTTGCAACGCGGCTTCATAGGACTGCCTGGCCTCGTCCGGCTGCTTCAGACCGCGCTGGGCATTGCCGCGCAACACTGCAAGTTGCGCCTGCACCTTGGCATCGAGGCTGCCGTCCGGGGCCGCGGTCGCCACCACCTTGTCGAAGTCGTGGGCCGCCAGCAGCGCTTCGGAGGTCGGCACTACCCAGCGCGCCTTGGACACGCCATGCGCCTTGGCCTGGTCGAGCTCGTTCAGCGCATCCTTGGAATTGCCGAGCATCAGCGACGACTCGCCAAGCAGCAGCCATGCATCCCCGTTCTTGTCGTCGCGCTGCAGGACTTTCTTGGCTTCGATGTAGGCCGCGCGATACTTGCCACTTTCCTGATACTTGAGACCGGCCGCGACGCTGCCCTTGCCGCTGCCGCAACCGGCAAGCAGCAAGCCCATCGCAATCAGCACCAGTCCGCTGCGTAGAGCCGAGCCATTCAAGATTTTCATGGGAATCCTCTCCCTGTCGGTTGAGCGGGCGCCGCTTCAGTCGGCATCGTTGGGTTTCTTGAGATCATACTTTTCGAGCAGGTCGTACAGCGTCGGTCGACTGACACCCAGCAAATGGGCGACCCGCGAAAGATTCCCGCCTTCGCGCGTCAGCGCGCGCCGGATGGCGCGTTTCTCGGCCTCGGCACGCACCTCGCGCAAGTCCAGCGCTTCACTGGCGCCGCCCGCGTCGAGCCGCAACGCTTCGGGTCCGATCTGCTTGCCCTCGGCCATGATCACCGCGCTGTTGATGGCGTTCTCGAGTTCGCGCACGTTGCCGCGCCACGGATACGCCTCGATCGCCTTCAGCGCCTTGCTGGTGAAGCCGCGCAGCGTCCGTCCGTGACGACTGGCGGCCTGCTCCAGGAAGTGGCGGGCCAGCAGCACCGCGTCGCCGTGCCGGTCGCGCAACGGCGGCAACTGGATGGTGACCTCGGAGATGCGATAGAACAGATCCTCGCGAAAACGTGTTTCCTGGATGAGCGAACGCAAGTCGCGATGGGTCGCGCAAATGATGCGCACGTCCACGGCAATCGGTTCGCGTCCACCGATGCGTTCGACCATGCGTTCCTGCAGGAACCGCAGCAGCTTGGCCTGCAACGGCACCGGCATGTCGCCGATCTCGTCCAACAGCAGCGTGCCGTTGTGCGCCAGTTCGAACTTGCCCTTGGTCTGCTTGTGCGCGCCGGTGTAAGCGCCTTTTTCATAGCCGAACAATTCTGCTTCCAGCAGATTCTCCGGAATGGCCGCGCAATTGATCGCGATGAACGGTCCGTCACGCCGTGCGCTCATGCGATGCACGGCCCGCGCGACCAGTTCCTTGCCGGTGCCGGTTTCGCCCAGCAGCAAGACGCTGGCGTTGGTGGGCCCAACCTTCTCCACCAGCCGGAATGCCTGGGTCATTGCCTCACTGGTGCCGATGATGCCCTCCATCGCTGCGCCCGATTCGCTTTTCAGCTTGCGGTTCTCGGCTTCCAGTTCGTGCACGCGAAATGCGCGATCCACGATCAGCCGCAACATCTCGACATCCAGCGGCTTCGAGCAGAAATCATAGGCACCAGCGCCGATCGCCTTGACCGCGTTGTCGCGGTCGCCATTGCCGGTGGCGACGATGATCTTGGTGTAAGGCGCTTCCTCCAGGATCGATGCAATCGTCGCGAAACCCTCGCTGGTGCCGGCGGGATCGGGCGGCAGGCCCAGGTCCTGCAACACCACCGCAGGCTGCTTTGCGCGAACTTCGGCAAGCGCGGATTCGCGATCGCCGGCCACGATCACCGCATATTCGTCGAAGCTCCAGCGCAACTGCGTCTGGAGTCCAGCGTCGTCCTCGACGATCAGCAAGGTGCGCGCAACCGCATTCATGATGCTGCCCCCATGGCACGCGCTGCAGCCGCGTCGTCCACGGGCTCGGCCAGCGGCAAGCTCACCGTGAATACGCTGCCGCGTCCCGGCGTGCTCGCCACCGAAAGAGCGCCGCCCAATGCGCGCACGTATTCGCGCGCCTGATACGCACCGATGCCCATCCCCTTGCTCGCCTTGGTGGTGAAGAACGGCTTGAACAGCCGACTGCGGATGAATTCTTCATCCATCCCCATCCCATCATCCTCGATGTCGATCATGGCTTGCCCCCCACTCGATCCTAGCCTCACCGAAACGTGTCCCTGCGCTGTCGCCGCGTCCTGCGCATTGCGAATCAGATGCCCCAGCACGGTCGCCAGTTGGCCGGCGTCCGCGCGCACCCAAGCGGATTCCGGCGGTGGCGCCCAGTCCGGCCGCGGCGCCTGCGCACCGCATTCGCCCAATGCACGTTCGACGACATCCGCCAGTTTCACCCGCGCGCGTGCTGCAGGCGCCGACCCGCCGCGCAATTGTTCCAGCAGACGCGTGATCCGCTGGACCGAATTTTCCACCGTGGCCAGCATGTCGTCGACAAATGCCGGATTGCTCCGGTGCCGCACCGCGTTCTGCAGCAGCAGCGACTGCTGGGCCGCGACATTCTTGAGGTCGTGCATCAGGAACGCCGTCAGCCGATTGAAGCCCTCGAACTGTCGTGCCTCCGCGAGCCGCCGCGCGTTCGCCGCCTGCGCCAAGGTTCCGGCAACCTGGCTGCCCGCGGTCCTGAGCAGGTCGATGTCTTCCCAGTCGAGCGCGCGCCGCACCCGCGCCTCGGCCAACACCACCACGCCGACCAGGCGATTTTCGAGCACCAGCGGTACCAGCAGCCATGCTCGCGGCAAGGCGGCCAACTCGGCCGGGGCCTGCAGTTGCGCATCATTCAGTGGTGGCGGCTCACCGAGATCGTAGATCCAGCGCCGCTTGCACATGAATTCGAACACCGGCTGATTGGCTGCGATCTTCAGGCCAGCCGACACCGGCATGTTGGATTGCGCCTCCGGCACCAGCATGCCGGCGTCATCGCACGCCCACAAGGCGCCGGCGGGGCTATCCATGATCTGCTGCATCGCACGGACGGCGCGAAGCGGCAAGTCCGTGTCGCTGTCACTCGCAGACAGGGTGGCGGTAAGACGCAGCCACTCCTCGCGGTAGTCGTGCCGGAAGCTGAAGAAGTTCTTGTGCAGGAAAATCCGCAGACGCGAACGAACCTGACCCGAACCCGCGACCAGCAACACCGCCAGCAGCGCGAAGAAGATCAGGGTGATTTCCGCCACCCGGCCCCAGTCGCCCCCGTAAAGGCGCACGTAATAACCGCCCACGGCCGTGCCGATGAAATACAGCGCAATCACCAACAGGCTGGTCGAGTAGAACACCGCTCGCCGCGATACGCCCACTTCTGGCGTCCAGCCCGCGCTGCGCGCCGCCGCGGCCACCAGCAGGGGCGCCAGCAACGCATCGACGAAACCGCGTGCCGCCCACGCGCTCACGTTGAACTCGCGATACAGCACGGCATAGGAGTACAGGAAGATGTCATAGGCGAACATCACGCCCAAGGCGATCACCAGAAACTTGATCGCCCAACGCTGCTCGGCATCGACATTCCGGAAGATCTGCTCCAGGAACACCACGCCGACCAGCGCCAGCACCAGCACCCCCGCCATCGCAAGCGCTGCATTGAACGGCAGCGGCAGGAACGGCAGCGGCCCCATGGCCGGTAGCAGGCAGTACAGCGCCAGCGCAATCCACAACATCTGCGTGCCGAAGCGCGCGCCGCGCAGTGCCCCGGACATCGAGAAGCCGCCGAGCAACGCACCGAGGAACGTAAGCCACGCGCCGTAGCGCAAGACCTCGCCGGTCAGCAGCCAATAGATCGGTAGCGCGTGCTTCCATTCCGCCCACGCCAGCAACACGCCCCAAAGCATCGACACCGTGGTGGCGACGACCAGCAGCGCGCCCGTTCGCTGACCGCGCCAGCCCGCCGCCAGCACGCCCGTCGCCGCAAGAAATGCGACGGCGGCGGTGATATAGCTGGCAAGAATGATGACGTGCATGTTGGGTGGCTCGCCGAAGGAGCCGGGTTCTCAGCCGGTCGCCTTCAACAGAACGGGTGCGCGCAAAACAAGGACCATCTTCAAGTTCGATTTGGTCGCTGCACCGGGAAACCCGGCGCGAGTGGAACGGACCCGCAGTTCCCACTCCTCCTGTCAGGCACTCGCGGCCTGCCGCTCCCCGGCGTTCGACATCGGATCATCATCTTGTGCCCGTGCCGGCGCGACATCGAGCAGCCGCCTGCGGATGTCGGCCACCACACGCTGCGCGGTATGGCCGTCCCACAACTCGGGCTTGCGGCTATGCACGCCATGGCCCACCAGAATGTCGTCCACCGTCACGGCGAGGTTGGCCGCAGTCACCAAGCGATTGCTGCCCTCGGTGATCGTGATCGGCCGTTCGGTATTCGGGCGCAGCGTCAGGCATGGAATGCCGAGGTAGGTGGTTTCCTCCTGCACGCCGCCGGAATCGGTGACGACCAGCCGGGCACCGCATACGAGGTTCATGAAATCCACATAGCCCAGCGGCTCCACGATCCGGACGCCCGGCGCGTCCGCCAGCCCATCCCACAGACCGAATGTTTCGAGGTTCTTGCGGGTGCGCGGGTGCACTGGAAACACCAGTGGCAGCTTGGTTGCAATGCGGGTCAACTGCGCGACCAGTGCCGCCAGCGGCGCACGCGTGTCCACATTGGACGGACGATGCAAGGTCACTACACCGTAACCGGCGCCGTCCAGCCCCAGCCGTTGCCGCTCGCCGCTGGCATGGATGCGGTCTTTCATCAACTCGTAGGAATCGATCATGATGTTGCCGACGCGCGTGATTTTCTCCGGCGCCACGCCTTCTGCCGCCAGGTGTTCGTCGCCATCCGGCGACGGCGTCCAGAGGATGTCGGCCAGAGTGTCGGTGACCAGGCGATTGATTTCTTCCGGCATGCTGCGATCGCCGCTGCGCAGGCCCGCTTCGAGGTGCGCCACCGGTATCCACAGCTTGGACGCGACCAGCGCACAGGCCACTGTGGAATTGACGTCGCCGACCACGATGCAAAGATCCGGCCGCCCCGCGATGCACGCCTTTTCATAGGCAATCATCACGTTGGCGGTTTGTTCCGCGTGGCTGCCGCTGCCGACACCCAGATGCAAGTCGGGACGCGGCAGTCCGAGATCGCGGAAAAACGCATCCGACATGTTCGCGTCGTAGTGCTGGCCGGTGTGCACCAGCCGCACGCGGCACCATGGTTGGTCGTGCAGCGCGTGGTACAGCGGCGCCACCTTCATGAAATTGGGCCGCGCGGCGGCAATCAGATCGATCCCAAGTGGCTGCATTTCCAATCCGGCACCTTCCATTCTGTGACGCGGTTAACAGATGCAAGGAGTGTACCAGCGGGCCGAGGGGTGCTTCGCCGACCGCGCATCTTTTGCATTGCCCGGACCCGCGGCTTTCCAGCGGATCCGCCGTGGCAGGCGCGCAAAAAAAGGCCCGCCGAGAGGCGGGCCGTGGATGCAGCATTGAAGCGCGTTGTGGCGCGAATCAGCCGACGTCGAAACGGCGGCGGCGATTCAAGCCCACCGCGGCGCCGATCAGCAATACGCCGAAGCCGAACATGCCGAGCGTGGCGGGTTCCGGGACCGGATGCACGGATTCGACCATCACCACGAAATCGTTGTAGTCGAGGTCCGACCCGTTGAAGGGCAGGTCTTCCCAAGCGAGGATGTAATCGCTGGTTCCGAACGTCGCGTATTGCCCGGTCTTGACGTTGTCGAGCTTGGTCAGGCCATTGCCTTGGAAGGCAACCATGTGGGCCGTGCCGTCGCTGTTCAGGCCCAAGACGGAGTAGAAGGTCTGGCCGTGACCATTGTCCAGGTAGTACCCGAACAGGTTGGTCGCGCCAAAGCTGGCCTCTGCCATACCCAGACTCTGACCGTTGCCGTCCAAGTAGGTGGCGATGAAGCTGCCGTCACCGTTCCACATCAACGTGGTGGCGGCATTGTGGCCTGCGGACCCGCCGAACAACTGCAAGCGATTCTGGGTATTGGTCGGGTCGAAAATGCCGAAGGAGTTCGCGTTCGCATAGCCCGCGATTTCGAACATGATCCGGTTTTCGCCGAGACCCGACGCGGACGTCGACCAGTAGGCGCTGGGGGTCGTTTGGCCGTCGTACACATCAATGTTCGGCGTGCCGGACTTGGTAATGCCATTCAGCAGATCCTGCAGCCCGGTACCGGTGCCGTCCGTACCCACCGGCGCGATGCAAACCGGGCCACCCTGGGTTTGGGTGCCGGTTCCCGGCGCGGTCGGACAAGTGGTTGCAAAAGCCTGAGTCGCGAACAAGCCGGCAGCGGCGAGTCCGGCAAAACCCAGGTACTTGATGGTGTTCATGCGTGCTCCTGTTTTTGATTGCAGCGCTTCCGGTCAGGTGCCGACACTAAGCACGTCCCGTGCCAAAATTACAAATCGTTGATTATAAAGATATTTACTGACTTCCTGGCCACCGGAAGATCGCTCGGTTGTAAGCTTTGTCGACACCTTGTGAAGACACGTCGGAGCCAATAAACCCGCTGCGGAGCGGGAAAAGCATTGCGCCTGCTGCGAGGGTCTCGCGAAGAGACCAGGACGGAGCGCATCGGTGTTCCCGCAGTCTGATCGAACCAGTCACTCCCATTGGCGGGTCGCTGGCATTGGCATGCGCCTCAATCGAGGCGCCCGCGTAACCCGTGAACAAGCGCAGCAACACCACACCGACACCGAACATGACCACCGCGCCGGGTTCCGGCACGCTCGCGCCGCCCGCACCAAAAAGCCCGTGACTATTCCGGCAATGGCTCCGAAGTAGGTCGAAACCGCCGTCGAAGCGGGCAGCGTCCCGGGGCTTCCGGCGCAGTGAACAAACGACAAGACATTGGGTTCGGGTTGCCCACGCGCATGCGCCGTGAGCCGGTGTCGAACAGACGTCGGCACGCGCCTGATTCGCCACTGGTTCACAGTTTTTAACTTTCGAGGTGCGCCAGTCCACAGTCCTGCAATTTGTTCGTTGACCCGCCCCCGCGCACCACGTCTATTGCACGGCACGGTATGGCGACCCGCACCAGGGCGGGCGCTTTTTCTGGCAAGGAAGCCCACGCGCATCTCGGGTAATTGCATGGGCATCATCAAAGATCTTTTTGGCGCTCCGGTGCCAAGCGGCGGGTTTCGCCAAAAATTCCGGACTGCACTGTACGGGTGCGTCGCGGGCACGCTGCTGCTGGGCGCCGCCCAAGCCGTCGCGGGCACCGTCGTGACCGATTCGGTGTTCAGCCGATCCACCCAGGGCCAGCATGACGTGGCCGTTACCTTCGGCCAGGTTTTCAAGGAAGGCGACGTCCCGCGCGGCGCCACGCTGGCGGCCACGCTCAATGGCCAGCCCATCACGTTGCAGGTGAATCCGAAGGCCACCAACTCCGACGGAAGTCTGCGCCATGCCGTGCTGACGGCGATGGTGCCGTCGTTGCCGGCCGGGGCCAAGCTGCCGTTGACCCTTTATACCGGCACGGCACTGACCGGGCCCACCATCGGGTTGTCGCAATTGCTCGCCACCGGCTACGACGCCAAGGTCTCGTTGAACATCGGCGGCACGTTGTATACGGCCAGCGCGCGTTCGTTGTTGCAGGCCGCCAATCTGGCAGGCGCCTGCGCAGCCTGGGATCCGCAGTGCAACGTGTGGCTATCCGGTCCGCTCGCCAGCGAGTGGGTCGTGAACGGACCGG
>DAIUEL010000080.1:0-11007 GCA_036845145.1 Rhodanobacteraceae bacterium
TGGCGATGCCCGGCATGCCGTGGTGTTCGGCCATCCAGAAACGGTTGAAGCCCCAACGCTCGGCGTGTTGCGCGACATCCACCGTGTGCGCCAACGATTCGGCCACCGAACCACCTTCGGTGATCGGGCAGAGGTCGAGGAAAGAGAACGGGGTCATGGCAAGGGCAGTTGGTGCTGGTCACCCGAATAATCAAGGTGTCCATCCATCACGTGCGCCGCCGATGTGTACGGATGTTCCGGTGGGGATGCGGGCCCCATGATGTGCAGCACGCGCGTGCCGTTGAGCTTGAACAGGTCCGAGACCAGGCCGCGATGGCAGCGCCACCAGACCGCTTCGGAGCACATGATCGCGGTATGCTGCTTTGATGCCAAAGCCTTCAATCGTTCGATCCCGTCGCGAAATTCCTTCGTCTGCATGTAATCGGCGTAGCCGCGAAACGCGGGATGTCGCCACGCGGTGTTGGGCGAATCGGGTTGCACCTTGCGGCGGCCGCCGAGTTCGGTGAAGGCTTCGTAGCGAATACCGGCTTCCTGCAATACGTCTTGCAGCGGCTCCACGTTGAAGTGCGGATACTTGCGCGATCCGGGATAGTGGCGTACGTCGGCCAACACTTCGATGGCGTTGTCCTTCAGCAGCGCGAGGAATTCGTCGAGGCTGCGGGTGGAATGGCCGATGGTCCACAGCGTTTCAGGCCACGGTGTTTCCTCCGATTTTTTGCGGACACTCATGCAGTCAGCATACGCGCACGGACGGGAACGCACGCTGTCGCGTATCTATACTGACGCGATGAGCGAATACACCACTGCCAACACCGTCGACGAATTCCGCCAGCATCTTGCCGACGTGCACGCGCGCATCGCGGCCGCGTGTGCGAAGGTCGGCCGCGATCCCGCCAGCGTGCGCCTGTTGCCGGTCAGCAAGACCGTGCCGGAGGCCCGCATCCGCAATGCGTATGTCGCGGGTTGCCATACGTTGGGCGAAAACAAGGTGCAGGAAGCGCACGGCAAGTGGCAGGCGATGTCGGATCTGCCGGATTTGCGCTGGTCGATCATCGGCCATCTGCAAACCAACAAGGCGAAGCTGGTGGCCGAATTCGCCAGCGAATTCCAGGCGCTGGACAGTCTGCGGGTGGCCGAGGCGCTGGACAAGCGCTTGCAGGCGCTGGGGCGTTCGATCGACGTGCTGGTGCAGGTCAACACGTCGAACGAGGAAAGCAAGTTCGGACTGGCGCCGGATGAAGTCGAGGCGTTCGTCAAACAACTACCCGTGTTTGCGTCGCTGCGCGTGCGCGGCCTGATGACGCTGGCGCTGTTCTCGGACGACGCGGCGAAGGTGCGGCCATGCTTCGTGCGCCTGCGTGAACTTCGTGACCGTCTGCGCCAATCCGCCCCGGACGGCGTCGCGATGGACGAGCTTTCGATGGGCATGTCCGGCGACTACGAACTCGCGATCGAGGAAGGTTCGACCACCGTGCGCGTGGGGCAGGCGATCTTCGGCGCGCGCAAGGTTGCCGACAGTGCCTACTGGCCCGAGCAGGGCGCGGGCCGGTGAGTGCGGCGGGAACCACCCGGCATGCAGTCGGCGACTCTGGTTGCCTCAAAGCAGCCGGCTGAAGATGCGGATGCCGGCAAGGTATTCGCCGGCAATGGTGCCGAGATTGGTGAGCAGGAACACGAGCAGGGTGCGCGCGACGCGGTTGCGCCACCAGCCGGAGGCGTGCAGCAGATCCTTGCGCAGCGACTGGAAATCGGCGACGCGCGGCTTGCGCAGCCATGCCTCGACCATCCCCGAGAACACGCCGGAAGACAGCCCCGGCGGCCGCAGCGGTTTCAACGGACCCATCACCGCCGCGGTGAGCACGGACAGCGGATGCCCGCCGGCGACGGCGGCACCGATGCCGCTCAGCACGGCGGTGTAGATCACCCAGTCGCGCAGCGCGTGCCAGCCCATCGTGGCATTGCGGTAGAACAAGAATCCGATCGCCGCGAAGATCGCCAGCATCACGCAGACCGCGAAATACTTCGGCCACTTCGGTGCCGGCAGTTTCGCGGCGAGCGGTTCGATCAGCGCGCGCGGCGGTTCGGTTTGCGCGCCGAGTTCGCGTTCAATGCCCGCAAGGTGTCCCGCGCCGATCACCACCAGCACGCGTTTCACGGCCGGCGCCATCGACGACTCCTCGCGCAGCCGTGCCGCCATGAAACGGTCGCGCTCGCCGATCAACGCCTCGTACAACGGTTTCGATTCGCGCGCGAATTCGCCGAAGGCGCCTTCCAGGATGTCGCCTTGCTTCAGCTTTTCGATCTCGGCTTCGTCGATTTCGTCGCTGGAGAACACGCTGGCGACCAGGCCGCCGATGATGCCCAGGCGGTCGCGGAAACGCACGCCGCGATAGGCGTGGTTGAGGGTGGTGCCGATCTCGCGATCGACCAGCCACAGCGGCAAACCGCGCGAATCGGCTTCGCGCATCGCCGTTTTCATTTCCGCACCGGGCTCGATGCCGTACTGTTCGGCGATGCGCTGCTGGAACGATGACAGCGCCAGCGACGCGAACACCATGCCGGCCTTGCCGGTGCGGATCACCTGGAACAGATCCATTTTCGCGAACGCCTCGGGATCACGAATGCCCCGCGCGCGCGATTCGCAAAGCTCCACGGCGATGGCGTCGAACGCCTCGCGTTCGACGACTGCCTTCACCGCTTCCACGGAAGCGCGAGAAACATGCGCGGTGCCCAGCAGCACGTACTCCACGCCGTCGCGTTCGACGCGTGCGAGTGGCTGGTCTTGCAATGGATCGGAAAGAGTCGAGCTTGGACGCGTGTTCAATGCAGGATCGTTCATCGGTGTTCCGTTCGCGTTGGGCGAAGCTCGCGCAGCGAGCGGAGTCGAAACGCCACCGTCCTTCGATTTCGGCCTTTTCGAGGCCTACGCTCGGGACGAGCGGCGCGTTGGGGACTGATCTTCAATCGCGGAAACGTTTGGTCAGGTCGCCGTAGGCGTCGATGCGGCGGTCGCGCAGGAATGGCCAGATGCGGCGCACGGCTTCGCTGCGGGCCATGTCGATGTCGGCGATCAGCAATTCGCGCCCGTCGTCACCCGCTTGCGCGAGGATTTCGCCCTGCGGGCCGGCGACGAAACTGGAGCCCCAGAATTGCGCGCCACGGCCGTCGTCGGGCGCAGGTTCGAAACCGACCCGGTTGCACGCGAGCAACGGCACGCCATTGGCGACCGCGTGACCGCGCTGCACCGTGATCCAGGCGTTGCGCTGGCGGTCCTTTTCGTCCTGCGGGTCGGCCGGATCCCAGCCGATCGCGGTGGGGTACAACAGCAGTTCCGCGCCGGCCAGCGCCATCAGGCGTGCGGCTTCCGGATACCACTGGTCCCAGCACACCAGCACGCCGAGTCTGCCGACCGATGTGTCGATGGGATGAAAACCCAGATCGCCCGGCGTGAAGTAGAACTTCTCGTAATAGGCTGGATCGTCCGGAATGTGCATCTTGCGGTACTTGCCGGCGATTGCTTCCGAACGATCGAACACCACCGCGGTGTTGTGGTACAGCCCGGCGGTGCGGCGTTCGAACAGCGAGGCCACGACCACAAGTTTCAACTCGGCGGCGAGCTTGCCAATGCGCTCGGTCGATGGACCGGGGATCGGTTCGGCACGATCGAACTCCGCCACCGATTCGTGCTGGCAGAAGTACGGACCATTGTGGATTTCCTGCAACAACACCAGTTGCGCGCCAGCCTTGGCCGCCTCGCGCAGGCCGGCCTCGATCGCATCGAGATTGGCATTGACGCTGCCGCGATCGCGTTCTTGCAGAAGGGCGACTTTGAGGATTCCGGTATTCATGCAAACAGTGTAAGCGGAGCCGCGCCATTGTAGGAGTCTGCCTGCAGGCGAGAAACGCGCGCACGCGCGCTCCTACAATGCTCCGGCCGGAAGCTGCATCGTCATGCAATGCAGGCTGCCGTTCTGCCAGATCAACGGGCGGCAGGGAATCTGGATGACTTCACGGCCGGGATGCGCAAGCGCGATGGTTTGCGCGGCTGCGTCGTCCACCTCGTCGCCGTAGGCCGGCACCAGCACCGCGCCGTTGACGATCAGGTAGTTCGCGTACGACGCCGCGAGCCGGCGACCGCCATCCATGATCGGCTTGGGCCACGGCAGTGGAAACAACCGGTACGACTTCCCGTTGAGCGTGGACAGCGCTTCGAGTTCGCGTTGCATCGCGTCCAGCTCAGCGTAATGCAGATCGTCCGGATCGCTGCACGCCTGGAACACGATCGTGTCGTCGGGTGCGAAGCGGGCGAGGGTATCGACGTGCGCGTCGGTGTCGTCGCCCTCCAGATAGCCATGATCCAGCCACAGCACGCGTTGCGCCGACAGCGCATTGCGCAGGGTGAGCTCGATCGTTTCGCGCGATTGATCGGGATGACGTTGCTGCAGGCATTTCCAGGTGGTGAGGATTGTGCCGCGTCCGTCGGATTCGATCGCGCCGCCTTCCAGCGCCCAGTCCACGCGCTGGTGATGTGCGTCGCGGCCAACTGCACCGCGCTCGATCAATCCTGCGACCAGCGCATCGTCTTGCGATGCTTCGAATTTGCCGCCCCAACCGGTGAAGCGGAAATCGATCAGCACGAAGCGGCCGTTGTCCCGCAGCGTGATCGGACCGGAGTCGCGCAGCCAGGTGTCGTCGTAGGGGATTTCGACGAAGCGTACGCGCTCGATGTCCGCGCCAGCCGCGTGCAGGCGTTCGTTTGCGCGCGCGCGGACGTCGGCATCGGACACGCAGACGATCGCGGTTTCGAAACGCGTGATGGCGGCGATCAGCGCGGCGCAGGTGGCTTCGACGCCGCCGAGCCGTTCGGCCCAGTCGGTGCCGGCGTGCGGCCATGCCAGCAACACCGCTGACTGCGGCTCCCATTCGGCTGGCAGCCGCAACTGAGATTGGATCATGGCGAATTGAAAAAGACTGTCAGCCTCGGTCGTCATTCCCGCGCAAGCGGGAATCCAGTGCCGCCCTGACCTGATGCGGGAAGTCACTGGGTCCCGGATACCGCTGCGCGATTCCGGAATGACGAAGCGGAACCAGTTTTATTCCGGAGCGGCTGTTGTGAAAAGTCAGGGCAGGGATGCCCGTTCTGGTGGTCGAGATCTCGTGATGAATGTACCCGCTGGATCGTTGATCGAGGAAGCGATCAGGGACGATCGCACTCACAAACTGTGTGGGCCTGGCGTCCGCAGCACCGAATGGATCACATGGCTGTATTCGAAATACACGATGTACTTCGGATATTCCCAGCGATGGATCGGCGGTTGATGTTTGGAGCTGCCGCCGCGGGTCGCCAAGACTTTCTCTGGCGCGCCGTATTCGCGCTTCACCTGGTCCATCGTCATGCCGCGCTTGGGCAGGTTGTAGCGCTGTTCCTTCTGCACCTTCACGCGCAGCGGGACCGAGTGCACCGTCTGCGTCTGCAGCGTGTCGGCCCGCACGGGCGCCGACAGCAGCAGCGGGGCGACGCCCAAGGCGAGCGATGCGGCGATCAAGCTGGTAGCGATGCGGTTCATGGCGATGGCTTCCCCGGGCGCGCGGCGCCGATGTGCCTTTTTAGCAAAACCGGAAGGGCTACGCCAGCGAAGGGCATCACGAAAAAGGCCGCTCGAAGCGGCCTTTCCGTTACCTTTGCGCAAGCCGTCGAGGCCCCGCGGCTTTTCTGGCGTTACCGCTGCCGAGCCTTGAAGCGCGGATTGCTCTTGCAAATCACGAACACCTTGCCGCGCCGGCGCACGACCTTGCAATCGCGGTGCCGCTGCTTGGCGGACTTGAGGGAAGAAAGCACCTTCACGGCGGACTCCTGACAGACGATCTGGCGGAAACAAAGCGGGAAATTGTAGCGCGCATAAATACTTGCCGCAAGCATGCGGACAGTCAGGCGGCGGGCCGGTATCCTAATGGATTCCGCCTTCCACTATCCGGAGTTTGCACCGTGGCAGCCGATCTCGACCAGACTTGCGTGAACGCCATCCGCTTCCTGTCGGTGGACATGGTGCAGAAGGCCAACAGTGGCCATCCCGGCCTGCCGCTGGGCGCGGCGCCGATGGCTTACGTGCTGTGGACCAAGTTCCTGAAACACCACCCCGAGAATCCGCACTGGGCCGATCGCGACCGCTTCGTGCTGTCGGCGGGGCATGGTTCGGCGCTGCTGTACAGCCTGCTTTATCTCACGGGTTACGACCTGTCGCTGGACGACATCAAGCAGTTCCGCCAGTGGGGCAGCAAGACGCCCGGCCACCCGGAACGCGGCCACACGGCGGGCGTCGAGGTCACCACCGGTCCGCTGGGGCAGGGCATGGCCAACGCGGTGGGGATGGCGATGGCGGAGGCCCAGCTTGCCGCGCGCTACAACCGCGACGGGCACAAGATCGTCGATCACCACACCTACGCGATCGTCAGCGATGGTGATTTGATGGAGGGCGTCACTTCGGAAGCGGCGTCGCTGGCCGGGCATCTGAAGCTCGGCAAGCTGATCTGCCTGTACGACGACAACTACGTGACGCTCGCCGCCGGCACCGACATCACCTTCACCGAGAACCGCGCCGCGCGTTTCAAGGCTTACGGCTGGCACGTGCAGACGGTCGACAACGGCAATGATCTCGATGCCATCGAAAAGGCGATCAAGCGCGCCAAGGGCAAGAAGGACCAGCCGTCGATGATCCTGGTGCGTACGCACATCGGCTTCGGCTCGCCGCTGCAGGACAGCTACAAGGCGCACGGCTCGCCGCTGGGTGCCGACAACGTCATCAAGACCAAGCAGAAGCTCGGCTGGCCCGAGCAGCCGGCGTTCCTGGTGCCGGAAGAAGCGCTGGCGCATTTCCGCGAGGCCCAGAAAAAAGGCAAGGGCGCCGAAACGGGCTGGAAGCGCCGCTGGAACAAGTATGCCAAGGCATATCCTGAGCTTGCGGCGGAATTGCAAGGTTCTCTCGACGGCAAATTGCCGGACGGATGGGACGCCGACGTGCCGGTGTTCCCGGCCGACGCCAAGGGTCTGGCGACCCGTGTCGCGGGCGGCAAGGTGCTGTCGGCGATCGCGCCGAAATTGCCGGCCATCAGCGGCGGTTCGGCCGATCTCGATCCTTCCACCCATACCGCGGTGAAGGGCTCGGGCGTGTTCTCGCCCGGCAAGGAGCCCGACGAGCAGAGTTGCGAAGAAGAGGTATGGAGCTACGCCGGCCGCAACCTCCATTTCGGCGTGCGCGAGCACGCGATGGGCGCGATCGCCAACGGCCTCGCGGCGCATGGCGGATTCATCCCGTACACCGCGACCTTCATGGTGTTCTCCGATTACATGCGCCCGCCGATGCGCCTTGCCGCGATCATGGGCTTGCAGGTCGTCAACGTGTTCACCCACGATTCGATTGCGGTGGGCGAGGACGGCCCGACCCACGAGCCTATCGAACAATTGGCGGGCTTGCGCTCGGTGCCGAATCTCAACGTGATCCGTCCGGGCGATGCGAATGAAACCGCCGTCGCGTGGAAAGTCGCGATCGAAACCCAGAATCGTCCGACCGCGCTGATCCTGTCGCGCCAGAACGTGCCGACGCTGGACCGCAACAAGTTCGCCAGCGCCGACGGTCTGCGCAAGGGTGCGTACGTGCTGCTGGATTGCGAGGGCGAACCGCAACTGATCGTGATCGGCACCGGCGCCGAAACCGGACTGGTCGCCCAGGCCGTCGAAAAGCTGCAGGCCGAAGGCGTCAAGGCGCGCGCGGTGTCGATGCCTAGCTGGGAATTGTTTGCGGAGCAGGATCAGGCCTACCGCGATTCCGTGCTGCCGCCCAACGTGCACGCCCGTCTCGCGGTGGAAGCCGGTTGCCGCGAGGGTTGGGAACGCTGGGTCGGCGATCGCGGCTCGGGCCTCGGCGTGAATCGCTATGGCGCCTCGGCGCCCGGCGAACTGGTGCTGGAAAAGTACGGCTTCACCGTCGGCAACGTGATCGCGAAGGCGAAGGCGTTGCTGGGCAACAGCTGAGTCGTGTTGCTGGCCGGGTCAGCCTGAATCGCGCGTGCGTTCGTAGGTTGGGCTGAACAACGTGAAGCCCAACGTGGCGAAGTATGAGGGCGGAACGTTGGGCTTCGCTATCGCTCAGCCCAACCTACCCATGCCGGCCGCTTTGTAGGAGCCTGCCTGCAGGCGACCGCGGAGCGCAGATGCAATTCGCAACAAATCGCGCGCAGGCGCGCTCCTACTCCTTCACCTTCACGCCTTTCAGCAGCGCTTCGAGTTTCTTCTTGATCTCCGCCTGCGGCTGCGTGCCGGGCTGGTACACGTAGGCGCTGTAGAGCACCGATGGGTTTGGGCCACCTTTCGAAGGCGGCACCACCGCGTCGATCTTGGTCATGCCGTCGTCGCTGAAGGCGGTCGAATCATACGGATGGCGCCGATCGGAAACCTTTTTCCAGTAGCTCGCGTAGACATCGCCGAGATCGGCGGGCGGCGCCTGATGGCGCACCACGCCCAGCATGTATTGGCTGTAGTTGTCGGCGGCCAGTCCGGCCCGGCAGACATCCCATACGACCTTGTGGTTGGCGTCAGGCGGGAAGAAACAGAATCCCAGCTCCAGCATGCTGTTCGCATCGATGTCCTGGATCGCGGACGTGGACGAAAATTCCATCCGCTGCGAGTCGTAATGGAAGTCCTTGCCGTAATCGAAGCCGATGTGGATGTTCTTGAACACGTCCGGCAGCAGCGCAGGTTCGGCAAGAAAGGCCTTCCACTGCGCAAGCGTTCCCTTGTAGGACAGGCTCACGAAATCCGTGAGCGCCTGCATGTTGATGGCGGTGTCGTGCTGCGATGTTGCAGGCACCATGCGCATCAGCAGCGCGAAGCCGGTCGGAATCGGCAAGGCGAAGACGGTGACGTAGCCGTTCGCGTACGGCACCGGCCACGTCCAGACCTGCCAGTGGCGCCCCCAGCGATCCGTCCAGGTGTCCTTGCTGCCGGGCTCGCCGAGCGACGTCACCAGAATCCGCTCCGGGCCGACCGTGCGTTTCATGAAGCCGGTTTTCAGCAGCAGGTCCATCACGCCCTTGGCATCGTGATGGAAGGGTTCCGCGGAAAGGTTGTCGGGCTTGCGCAGGTGGAACAGCACGTTGCCGCCGACGGCGCCGCCCAGGATGTAGCCGTTGGCGGGCAAGGTGGTCTTGATGCCCGGCTTGCCCTGAGGCGCCCAGATGCCGTCGCTGTTGCGAACGAGGATCTGCGGGAAATCGCTGGACCCGGCGCCGCCGTTCAACACCTGTTGCGCGCCGTCGCCGTTCGGAAACAGGTTGGCGGATTGCTGGTCCAGCAGCGCCTTCAGCTGCGAATCGAGATACGGATGGAACGCCTTGGCGTAGGCCGCGAAGAAATCGGATAGCGAAAGCGGCAACTTGAAGTCGCCCTTGAAGGTGCCGCTCAAGGTGGAATCGAACGCGTCGAACTGGTACGCCATGCGTCTGTCGAAGCGCGCGAGGTCCTTCGGCGCGTCCAGCACGTCGCGCATCGGCAGCGCATAGTTGAGGTTCTCGTTCGGCGATTTCATCAACACCACGCCGATCACCTTGCCGTTCTGGTCCAGCAGCGGCCCGCCGCTGTTGCCGGGCGAAGCCGCGGCCGAGAAACGAATCCACTTCCACTCGCCGTCCTGCGATTCGGGCGTGTCGGACGTGTACAGGCCGTTGCGGATCACGACCCCGGTGCCGAGCGCATTGCCCACCGAATAGACGACCTGGTTCAAGCCGGGTTTGGTATCGAGCGCGAGCGGCGTGATCTTCGGCGGGTCCTTCAGCGAGAACACCACGAAGTCGCGGCGCAGCGCGAACTTCTCGATCTTGTCGATCGCGTACACCTTGCCGGACGCGTCGCGCAATTCCGGCGCGCCCCACAGGCTCTGGTAGCCGATCATCAGGACGTGCGCGGCGGTGACGTAGGTGTTCGGCCCGATCGCGAACGCGGTGCCGATGGAGTAGTACTTGTCGGTGCGTTCCTGGTACGGCAGCAGGTCCAGCGGCAGCGGTTTTTCGTAGGTGAGCGTGTCCTTCGGCTTGGCCGCGACCACCTCGAACGTCGCCGACTGGATGCCGGGCAGCAGTGACGGGTTCAGCGTGGCGTCCGCGTGCGCGATGCCGACCACCAGCCATGCGGTGCAGGCGACCAGCAGCGCTGCCGCGAGCCGGAGCAGGCGCGAGAGGTGTCCATTCCACGTCCGAGTGGAATCCGTCGATGAGGTCATGGGAGCTCCATCAGGAAAACCGGTGCAAACTTCGCGGATGGTTGCACAACCATGCGGCGCGCGCACGCCGCTACATCCCGTTGCGATGCAGAATCATCTCCAGCACGAACTTGGAGCCGAAGAACGCCAGCAGCAGGATCGCCATGCCGGCGAGCGTCAGGTTGACTGCCCGATGCCCGCGCCAGCCCCAGCGCCAGCGACCGAACAGCAGCACGCCGAAGATGATCCATGCGACCAGCGACAGGATCGCCGTGTGCGCCTGGTGCTGCGCGTGCAGGTTGTGCACGAACAGCACGCCCGAGAGCAGCGTCAGCGTCAGCAGTGCAAAACCCGCGCCGATCAACTTGAACATCAGCGATTCGGTTTGCGTCAGCGGCGGCAGCGCGCCCGCCCAGGTGCCGAGCCGGCGGGTGCGCAGCGCCCGTTCCTGGGTCGCCAGCAGCAACGCCAGCACCGCCGCGATCGCCAGCAGGCTGTACGCCAGCAGCGCGATGATCACGTGCAGCCCGATCTGCCAGTCGATCGGGAACGGCGCCGTGGCCGGCGCCAGAAATTCGTCGATCGCAAGGAACAATCCGGCCAGCGGAAACAGGATGATGCCCAGCGCCGCCACCGGGCGCGCGACATTCACGATCAGGGTCAAGGCCGCGATCACCGCCGACACCAGCGACAGCGCGGCGTAGAAGTGCAGGTCCACCGCGCCGCGATGGATGCCGAACAGCACCCCGAAGTGCAT
>DAIUEL010000081.1:0-10965 GCA_036845145.1 Rhodanobacteraceae bacterium
CGTTCGCCGAATCCACCCGCTGCCGCCGCCAGCAACTGCTGGCGTACTTCGGCGAGACGCTCGAACGACCGTGTGGCAACTGCGACAACTGTCTCGACCCGCCGCCCACGTGGGACGCGACCGAGGCCGCGCAAAAAGCGCTGTCGTGCGTGTACCGCACCGGCCAGCGGTTCGGCGTCGGCTATCTGATCGACGTATTGCTGGGCAAGGACAACGAACGCATCCAGGCGCAGCGCCACGACCATCTTTCCGTGCACGGCATCGGTACGGAGCTCGACGCCCGCCAATGGCGCGGCGTATTCCGGCAACTGGTGGCGCGCGGCCTGCTGAGTCCCGATCTCGAAGGCTACGGAACCTTGCGCCTGACCGCGGCCGCGCACCCGGTCCTGCGCGGCCAAGAAATCGTGCACCTGCGCCGGGAACCGGACCGCGCGCAACGCCGCGCCAGTCGTCACGCCGATGCCTCGGGCAACCGCCGCAGCCTCGACATCGCCCCGCACGAGGAACCGCTGTGGAATGCGCTGCGCGATATGCGCGCGAAACTGGCCAGGGAACAGGGCGTGCCGGCCTACGTGATCTTCCACGACGCCACCCTGTACGCGATGCTGCGCGAGCGTCCGAAAGACCGCGAGGCGCTGGCCACCATCAGTGGCGTCGGTGCACTCAAGCTGGAACGCTACGGCGCACGATTCCTGACAGTGCTGCAAAACGCCTGACCGGGAGGACGTTTCACCGGTCCGGCGACGCCGCGATGACAGGCGACAGGCAAGCTTACTTCTTGCCCTTCGCCAACGGCAGATCCGCGCGACGCCATGCATCCAGCCCTCCGGCCAGCGTCGCGACATGGGTGAAGCCGGCCTTGACCAGCCGCCTGGCGGCCTTGCCCGATTCCATGCCGTTCTTGCACACGGTGACCACCTGCAGATCCCTGGCCTTGGCGAGGTCCTTGTTCTCGGGATCGAACTGGCTGGGTGCGACGTGCTTCGAACCCGTGATGTGGCCCTTCTCGAAATCCGCGATCGCGGACAAGTCGATCACCAGCGGCTCGCCGCGGTTGATCATCTGCACCAGCGCGCCCGGCGTCAGCTCGCGGTAGCCGCGGAACTGGCGCGACACTTCCAGCGCGATCAGCGCGAGGATGATCACGATGAACGCCGCCACCAGCAGGAGGTGGTTGGCGACGAATTGCGGGATACGCGTCAGGATGTCATTCATGGCATGGGAACGTGCAAGGAGAACCGCGCATTATCGATGATGTCCATCGTCCAGGTCGCAAAGAATTCAGCCGATGCAGGATAGAGTGCGCTTTCGTCCACGGAAAGGACCTTCGATGAAAACGATGACATGCAAGGAACTCGGCGGCGCGTGCGACCAGGCGTTGTCGGCTGGAACCTGGGGCGAGATGGTCGAGGCCATGACCCGCCACGTGATGGAAAAGCATCCGGACGTTGCGAAGAAAATGGAACGCATGCACAACGAGGACCCCGAGCAATGGGGCCGGGAAATGAAGCCGAAATGGGAAGCCGCGCGCGAACCATAGCCGGCCCAATCCGCTGCCGGCGCAACACCGGTGGCGAATGCCTCACTGCTGCGGCGAAATGTCCGGCAATCCCGACTCCAGCCACCAACGCTTGGCTTGCGCGTCCCAATGCCAGGTCTGGTGATCCATCACGCTGTAGACGCGCTGGCTGGACTTGACGATCAAGCCGATCGTGGCGGTCTGCTCGATGGTGTCGGCGCCCGTGGCCATGGGACCGGAGGCATCGTATTCGGCCACCCGCACGGTGTTGTAGAGCGCCTTCTGCTGGTCGGTCAGCGGATGCGCGGCGCGCACCGCCGGATCGACGTACTGCCACGCACTCTGGAAATCGCCCCAGCGCAGCGCGGCGCCATAACCTTCCAGCGTCTGATCGCGCAGGCTGTCTTTTTTCTGCAGCGTGCCGCAACCGGCCAGCAACAGCAGCGCGGCACCCACGAGCACGATTCGACGCATCACGATCTCCCGGCAACGATCCGTCGCCGATTGTGCCGGAACGTGCCTAGGCGCGCAGCTTGGCGAAGAAGCGCGCGGTCAGCAGCGTCGCCGGGCGCTGTTCACCCACGATTTCGCACACCACGTCGATGTGCCCCTTGCCACGCGCACGCAACGCATCGGCCAGGCGCGCCAGCGCACCGGGTTCCGTGAATCGCGCGACGCCGCGCAATTCGCTCCATACCGGTTCCTGATAGCGCAATTCCGAATTGCCCACGTAGATGTCGCAGGCGAGCGCCTGTGCGCGCAGGCCCAATTCGACCAGACCCCAGCCCGCGAGCGTCAGCAGCGAAGCCATGCTGCCGCCAAACGCACAGCCCTTGTCGTTGACGTTGGGCGCGAGCGGCGCGGTCATTTCGAGCAGGTCGCCGGTGTAGCGGCGCACCTTCAAGTCAATGGCATCGGCCAGCGGAATGGTTCCGCGGATGTGGGATTCGAGTGCCGCGGCGGCGTCGCAATCGTTCATCGCGCAAGTGTGTCGTGATACGCGTGGCGCGACAAGACTCTTCCATGCTCGCCTATCATCGCCGCATGCTTCGACACCGCCCGTTCGCCGGCATTCGCGTCGCGATCACCCGTCCAGCCGGGACCGGTGCGGTGTGGGCGCGACGCGTCCGCGAACTAGGTGGGACGCCGCTGCTGCTGCCGGGCGCCAGTCTTCGCCCCGCACCCGATGCGGCCGCCGCACGCAAGGCGTTGCGGTCCGCATTGGCGTGCGAGATCGCGATCTTCACCAGCCCCGCGGCGGTGCGTTTTGCGCACGCATTCGGCCTGCCCCGAACGCGAGCGCACGTCCTGGTGCCCGGTGCGGGCACGCTGCGCGCGCTCCAGCGCTCCGGTTTCGCGCACGCCGAAGCGCCTGCGCGCGAAGACAGCGAAGGCATCCTGGCGCTGCCGGTGCTGCAACACGTCGACGGACTGCGCGTTGGCATCGTCGGCGCGGCCGGCGGGCGCGGCTTGCTGGATCGCGAACTCGCAGCACGCGGGGCGACGGTGGTGCGCGCATACGTCTATCAGCGCCTCCCGGCGCGGCTCGACCGTCGTCACGTCGAAGCCCTGCAGCGGAACCGGCGCAAGCCACTGTACGTCTTGCTGTCCAGCGCGGAAGCACTCGCCAACATCCTGGCTGCCTTGCCCGAAGGCGCGCGCGACGCACTGTGCGCCGGCAGCGCGGTCGCCAGCAGTGCGCGACTGGCCAACGTGGCGCGCAAGGCAGGCTTCGCGCGCGTGTTGCGCGCCACGTCGACGCGCGCCGATGCGATGCTCGCTGCGATCGCCGACGATGCCGCGCCGGGCGCTGCTAGCATGCCCCCATGATTGAAGATCCTGCCAAAGAAACCACCACCGAACCCGCACTGCGCAAACCACGCGGACGCGTGCCCGGCCTTGCCGCGCTCGCGGTGATCGTCGCGATCGTGGCGCTGGCCGTGGCGGCGTGGAGCGTCTGGCGGCTGCAACAATTCGCGCATTCGGAGGAAACCGCGCGCAAACAGGACGCGGCCACCATCGCCAGCCTGCAGAGTCAACTCGCGGCGGGAAACCAGCAGGCGCAAGCGGGCACCCACCGCATCGCAACCCTGGAAACGGGTGTCGACGACCTCCGTGCCACCGCGCAAGGTCTCGGCCGCCGCGTCGCGAACCTCGAAACGGCATTCACGAATTTGAATGGCCAGCAGCAGTCGGGCCGCGACACCCTGCTGCTCAACGACGCCGAAATGCTGCTGCGCACCGGCCAGCAGCGCTACGACCTGTTCCACGACAGCGTCAGCGCACTGAAGGCCTATTCCCAGGCAATCGAAGTCCTGGCCCAGGTGCAGAACCCGGCTTATGCGCCGGTGCGCGCCAGCGCCACCACGGAGCGCGATGCCTTGGCGGCCGCCGCGCCGCCCTCGCGCCAGGCGGCGCTGGATACCCTCTCGCGCCTGCGCAGCAAATCCGCGGCGCTGGTGCTGGCGAACGGCGCTCCCGCCTCCGCGTCCTCCACCGCCAAGCCGGGTTTCTGGTCGCGCGTCGGCCACACCTTCAGCGGCATCGTCAGGGTCAGCCGCGACAACGACAGCGCGGCGCCGCTTGCCGATCCGCGGCTCGCGCCGCAGGCGCTGGCGCTGGACCTCGCGCAGGCACAGGAGGCGCTGCTGGCGTTCGATGAAACCGATTATCGCGACGCCCTGCAACGCGCGGATGCCTTGCTGGCCGCGCAGTACGACCCGAAAGATGCCGACGTGAAGGATGCGCGCGCACAGATCGCGAGTCTGCTGGCGCAGCGCGCATCAGGTCCGGCGCCGCAACTCGGCGGTGCGCTGGCGCAACTGCAAAGTCTGCGCGCCGCCCAGACACCGGTGGCGCCGGCGCCGTCCGCATCCACGGGCAGCGGAGTCAAGCCATGAAAGGCAAGCGCTGGCTGGCACTCGCGATCATCATCATCGCGCTGGCCGCGATTGCATTCGTGTGGCTGGCGTCCGACCCCGGCTACGTGTTGATCCGCTTCCGCGGCTGGCGCATCGAAGCCACCGTCGTGGGGGCAGCGGCGATCCTGGTGGCCGCCTGGATCGCGATCGGGATCGTGTGGTGGCTGCTGCGCTGGCCGTTCGGCGCATTGTCGCGGCGGCATCGTCGCCTCAGTCAGGAACGCCTGCGCGACGGGCTGGTCGCGATGGCCGAAGGCCGCCACGTGGAAGCCAACCGCACCCTGCAGCGCGCCGCCCAGTATGCCTCGCTGCGATCGCCCGCGTTGTTGTCCGCCGCCGACGCCGCGCACCGTCACGGTGACACCCAGCGTGCGCTGGAAGCGCTGGACGAAGCCGCGCAGCATTCGCCCGATGCTGCACGCATCCTGCGTGCGCGCATCCTGCGCGAAAGTGGTCGCGCGGACGAGGCCCTGCAACTGCTCGCCCCCGGCGCCGACGCCGGCAAGCTGCCGCCGGCCGGTTGGCACGAATACGCGCTGGCGGCACTCGACCTGGACCAGCCGGACAAAGCACGTGCGGCGCTGGAGCCCTTGCGCAAGTCCGACATGCTGGGCGCAGCGGGCTTCGCCGACCTGGTAGACCGGGTGCTGGGCGCGTTGCTGCGCAGCGCGGCCGATGCCGCGGCCCTGCAGACACTGTGGAAACGCGCGACCCGCCAGCAGCGCCAGATGTCCGCGCTCCTCGCCACGTATGCCCGCCGCGCCTTCGCGTTGAACGTGTCGCACGACGCGCTCGACGCGATCGAGGACACCTTGAAGCGCGAATGGAATGCGGAACTCGTCGCCGCCTATGGTGATGCCACGCCGCCCGCGGAAGCCGCCGCACGCTTGCGCGTTGCGCAACGCTGGGCGGACACGCACGCCGGCGACGATGCCTTGCTGCGCACGCTCGGCGTGCTGTCGATGCGCGCCGCCGATCCGCGCGATGCGCGCGATTACGTGGTGCGCGCGCTGGCATTGAAACCCACCGCCGCGAGCTGGGCGGCGCTGGGCGACATCCAGTCGGCGTCGGGCGAAGCCGAGGATGCGATCCGCTGCTACGCCAACGCGTGGAAGTGCGAACAGGGCGAAGCCATCGCGCCGGGCCCGCACGAGGCCGGCATCGACACCGCACATGTCACCCTCGAAGAGCGTGACGAACACGGGATGCCGCGCCTGCCGGGCGAGCAGTCTTCACCCGTGCGGTAGCCATGGCCATCTGGAAACAACGCGTCGATCTGGACACCGTGAACGCCTGGAGCGCGCGCACCCTGATGCGGGCGCTCGGCATCCGCATCACCGAAATCGGCGACGATTTCCTGCGCGGCAGCATGCCCGTCGACGATCGCACCCGCCAGCCCTACGGCATCCTGCACGGCGGCGCCTCGGTGGCGCTCGCCGAAACGCTGGGCTCGACCGCGGCAATGTTGTGCTGCGAAGATGGCCGCGCCACGGTCGGCCTCGAGATCAACGCCAATCATCTTCGTGCGGTGCGCGAAGGCACCGTCACCGGCACCGCGCGTCCGATCCACGTCGGCCGCAGCACGCAGGTCTGGGAAATCCGGATCGAGAACGAAGCCGGCGAACTGACCAGCATCGCGCGCCTCACGATGGCGGTGGTGCCGGGCAGCGCGTTTGCGCTGCGGGAGTAGCACCATCTCGCCCGCTGCGACATTGCAGGCCTAACCTCGGCGGCATGCCCACTCCTACAATCGCATCATGGAAACGACCCTGCTGATCGTGCTCGTCGCGCTGACCGCGCTGGCGGTCGTCCTGTCGTTGGTGTCGTTGCTGCGACCGCGCGGCGACGCCGCGCTGCGCGAAAAACTCGATGCTTTGCGCGGCGACAGCGAACGTGTCGAGCGCGTGCTGCGCGACGAACAACGCGCCGGGCGCGCTGAACTTGCGCAGTCGTTCGAACAGTTTCGCGGCCACGTGCAAACGCAACTGGACACCGTCAGCAGCCAGCAGCGGCAGCGCATCGAGGAGTTCTCGACGCGGCTGTCGCAATTGATCGAGCGCACCGACCGCGGCGGCGAAGCGCTGCGCAACCAGTTGATCGACGATGCCCGCACGGCGCGCGCCGAAGGCCAGGCATCCCTGAAGCAATTCAGCGAACAACTGCAGGCATCACTGAAAGCCCTGACCGCCGACAACGAGAAACGCCTCGCCGAGGTGCGCGGCACGCTCGACGCGCAACTGAAATCGCTGCAAACCGACAACGCCGCCCAGCTCGACAGGATGCGAGAAGTGGTCGACGAAAAGTTGCAGAAGACGCTGGAAACCCGCCTCGGCCAGTCATTCGGCGTGATCGCCAAGCAATTGGAAGCCGTGCAGCGGGGCCTGGGCGAAATGCAGACGCTGGCGGTCGGCGTCGGCGACCTGAAACGGGTGCTCTCCAACGTCAAGACCCGCGGCACCTTCGGCGAAGTGCAACTGGGCGCACTGCTGGAACAAGTGCTGACCGCCGACCAGTACGCCTCCAACGTCGCGGTGGTCCCGCATTCCGGCGAGCGCGTCGAATACGCGATCCGCCTGCCAGGGCAGGATGGCGGCGCGCCGGTATGGCTGCCCATCGACTGCAAGTTCCCGATCGAGGATTACCAGCGCCTGCTGGACGCGCAGGAACGCGCAGATGCGGAAGCGGCATCCGCTGCCGCGCAGGCGTTGGAGCGGCGCGTGCGCGATGAGGCGAAAACGATCCACGGCAAGTACGTCGCGCCGCCGCACACCACGGATTTCGCGATCCTGTTCCTGCCAGCCGAAGGCCTGTACGCGGAAGTGATCCGGCGCCCCGGACTGTTCGAGGTGCTGCAACGCGACCATCGGGTCACCGTGGCGGGGCCGACCACGCTGACCGCGATCCTCAACGCGCTGCAGATGGGATTCCGCACGCTGGCGATCGAGCAGCGCAGCAGCGAAGTATGGCGGCTGCTGGGCGAGGTCAAGACCGAATTCGGCAAGTTCGGTGGCATCCTGGAAAAAGCCGAAAAGCAGTTGAACACCGTCAGCAAGAGCATTGGCGAGGCCGGCCGCAAGACCCGCACGATCAGCCGCGCATTGCGCGACGTCGAATCGCTGCCGGCGGCGGAAGTGCAATCGCTGTTGCAGGATGCGTCGCTGCAGGACTTCGATGACGACGAAGCGCCGGAACAGGCGAAAACCGGTCCGGACCAACCTTGACACAGCGACTCCTGATGCGCGGTGCCGATGGCGCTAGACTGCGCAGTTCGATATCCACAGGGCAAATCGATGACCGAACCCCGCAAACCTTCACAGTGCGCCGCCGCCCGGCCGACCACCCCGGAAGTCACGCGCGATCAGGCCATGGACGCGGTGCGCACGCTCCTGCGTTGGGCCGGTGACGAACCGACCCGCGAAGGCCTGCTCGACACGCCCAAGCGCGTCGTCAGCGCCTACGAGGAATGGTTCTCGGGATATCGCGAAGACCCGCAGGAATACCTCGCGCGCACGTTCGAGGAAGTCGGGGGCTACGATGAAATGATCGTGCTGCGCGGCATCCAGTTTGAATCGTTCTGCGAACACCACCTCGCGCCGATCATCGGGCGCGCGCACGTCGGCTATCTGCCGGACGGGAAAGTCGTCGGGATCTCCAAGCTCGCGCGCGTGGTGGACGCCTTCGCGCACCGTTTCCAGGTGCAGGAAAAACTCACCGCACAGATCGCGACCTGCATCAGCGCAGTGCTGCAGCCGCGCGGCGTCGGCGTCGTGATCGACGCGACACACCAGTGCATGACCACGCGCGGCGTGCACAAGCGCGGCGTGTCGATGATTACCAGCCAGATGCTGGGCCTGTTCCGCGAAGACGCGCGGACCCGCGCCGAGTTCCTGAACTTCATCGACATCGACGGCGGCCACTAGCGCCTTTTCCCGTCTTTCGGGGCTGCCCGCGCCGCTTGCAGGCAGAACAGGACTGCGCTTGCAAAGCCTGTCCCGGACACGATCCGGGAATTGCGAACGCGAACGCCGCGGGCGGCGGGCCGGGACTGATCGGTCGAAGCCCATTCCGGACCGCGCTGCACGTCCGGAATGAGCACCGGGGACGCGCAGGGCCATTGCAGGACCGGCGCGATACGCGCCGCTGGTTGTGGCCAGCGTGCCGGAACCGCGTCACGTTAAACTTGTCCGCTTGTCCGCCCGCGCGCATCACGCCGCATGACCGATCCCACGCACCTCGAACATCCGCGCCGACGCGCGGCCGTGATTTTCATTTTCGTCACGGTGGCGATCGACATGCTGGCGTTCGGGATCATCATTCCGGTGTTGCCGCACCTGATCGTCGAGCTGATTGGCGGCAGCATCGCCAAGGCCGCGGTATGGTCCAGCGGCTTCAGCACGCTGTTCATGCTGATGCAGTTCGTGTGCTCGCCGATCCAGGGCGCGCTGTCGGATCGCTTCGGCCGACGCACGGTGATCCTGATTTCCAGCTTCGGCCTCGGCGTCGATTTCATCGTGATGGCGTTGGCGCCGTTCCTGTGGCTGCTGTTCGTCGGACGCGCGGTGTCGGGCGTGTGCGCGGCCAGTTTTTCCACCGCGAATGCCTACATCGCCGACATCACCCCGCGCGAAAAGCGCGCGGCCGCGTTCGGGATGCTGGGTGGCGCTTTCGCGATCGGTTTCATCGTGGGTCCGGCGCTGGGCGGCTTCCTCGGACACTTGTGGATTCGGCTGCCGTTCTGGGTGGCCGCTGCGCTGTGCCTCGTCAACTTCTGCTACGGATTTTTCGTGCTGCCGGAATCATTGCCGAAGGAACGCCGCGCGCCGAGATTCGACTGGCGCCACGCCAATCCGCTGGGCTCGGTGCTGCTGCTGAAGCGCTATCCGCAGGTGCTGGCGCTGGCCGCGGTGTTTTTTCTTCTCGCACTGGCGCAGTTCTCGATCAACTCCACGTACGTGCTGTACACCGACTTCCGCTACGGCTGGGGTCCACAGACGGTCGGCTACACGCTTGCGCTGGTGGGCGTGTTGACCGGCGTGGTACAGGCGCTGCTGGTGCGGCGGCTGATACCGAAGCTGGGCGAACGCCGGATGATTCTTGCAGGCCTGGTGTTCGTGGCCATCGGCTACGTCGTGTTCGGCTTCGCGCCGGAGGCGTGGATCTTCCTATCGGGGATTCCGTTCCTGTGCCTCGGCGGCCTGGCGGGACCACCCGCCCAGTCACTGATCACGCACCAGGTCGATCCCTCCGAACAGGGTCGCTTACAAGGCGCGCTGACCAGCCTGCAAAGCCTGGCCGGCATCTTCGGCCCCGCATTGTTCGCCAACCTGTTCGCGCTGTTCATCAGCAATCATGCGCCGACGCCGCACCTGCCCGGCGTCGCCTACGTGCTGGCGGCGGTGCTGGTGCTGGCGGCATTGATCCTGACCGTGCGCGCGACCCGCGACATGCCGCAACACATCCCGGCGGCGGAGCCGAAAACGACTTGAGCTCGATCCGCCACGGCCCCATGTGAAACTCTCGTGCACGCACCTGTGAGGATGTCGTAGTGATGACTTTCCTGTTGTGGTTGCTGCTGCTGATCTTCTGCTGGCCGCTGGCGCTGCTCGCGCTGGTGCTGTGGCCGCTGGTCTGGCTGATCGCGCTACCGTTCCGCCTGCTCGGCATCGCCGTCGACGGGGTGTTCGACCTGCTGCGTGCGTTGTTGACCTTGCCCGCCCGCATCCTGCGCGGCCCCGGCTGATTTGCGCGATCGCTGATCGCCCACGCAGCGAAAAGTCGGTACGACTGCAATCCCTTCGCTTCCGCAACACCAGAACGGGCATCCTGCCCCGACGGTTCACAACGACGGCTTCGAACAGAACATTGTCCGGGCCGCTTCTTACATGCCACCCACTTTCAACTGGAGTTCCAACATGACCATCTCGATGTATCAGGCTTCCGTTCCCGTATTCGTGCGCGCGCTGACCAACCTTTCCAAGGTGCTGAAGAAGGGCGAGACGCACGCGAAGGCGAAGGGCGTCGAACCCGACAACCTGCTGCAGCAGCGATTGATCTTCGACATGCTGCCGCTGATCAAGCAGATCCAGATCGCCTGCGACACTGCTGCGCGCGGCGCCGCGCGGCTGGCGGGCGTCGAGCCGCAATCGTTCCCGGACAACGAAACCACCCTCGCGCAAGCGCAGGACCGCATCGCACGCGCCATCGCGTACGTGAAATCCTTCAAGCCGGAACAGATCGACGGCAGCGAGGCGCGCAAGGTGGTGATGAAGACACGCCACGGCGACGTGGAATTCGTCGGCCTCGCGTACCTCACCGAATACACGTTGCCAAACATGTTCTTCCACTGCACCACCGCCTACGACATCCTGCGCGTGGCCGGCACCGAGATCGGCAAGAAGGATTTCCTGGGCGACCGGTGAGGTTCCGGCCAAGCGGTAGCCCCCCGAGACGCGAACGGTCCCTTGCGAAAATCCGCGCCTCATTGTCTTCAAAATGAACCAAACGCCCCGCTTGCGAAAGCGGGGC
>DAIUEL010000082.1:0-10936 GCA_036845145.1 Rhodanobacteraceae bacterium
CGTTTCAGACCCCAGATGAAAAGAACGGCGGCGATGAAATAGATCGCTTCGACGATGGTGGGAACCCAGGTCGGGAGCGTCATCGCATCTTCTCCGCGGATTGCGAAGCAGCGGGCTTCGATGCCTTGAACATTTCCAGCATCCGTTCGGTGACGACGTAACCACCCGCCACGTTGCCGGCTGCCAGTAGCACCGCGGCCACGCCGATCGCAATCTCGATCGGGGTCTCGGCGTGCCCCAGCGCCACCATCGCGCCGACCAGCACGATGCCGTGCACGAAATTGGAACCCGACATCAGCGGCGTGTGCAAGATGACTGGCACCCGACTGATGATCTCGTAGCCGGTGAATGCCGCCAACATGAAGATGTACAGTGCGAGAAAACCGGTAATCATGTTTCCCTCCTGCGATCTCGGCGCATCATGTGCGGGCCGGGTGCCGCGGTCAACCCATTTCCGGCTGTCGCGTTATCAAGGGCAAGACAGGATGCGCGAGACCACGGATGCCGAACCGATCCCCGCCAGCGGGGCCGCCATGAACGCCGTCGCGGTGTTCGAAGCGCCCATCGCGGCGCCAGGCGCGGAAGTTTCGCGTCCGGTCGCGGCGACCATCGAAGCGTTCCTGGCCTCGGTCGAGCGGCGCGCGTGGCGCATCGCGGAAATTGCGCTGCACGATCCGGACGAGGCACTGGACGCGGTGCAGGACGCGATGCTGCGGCTGGTCCGGCACTACTCCGGCAAACCGGCCGAGGAATGGCCGCCGCTGTTCTGGGGCATCCTGCGCCGACGCGTCACGGACCTGCAGCGCCGGCGCACCGTGCGCAACCGGATCATGGTCTGGACGGGGCGCGCGACGAACGAAGACGACGAAAAACTGCCGGCATGGGAAGCGCCGGATCCCGGCCCCGACCCGGCGCGCACACTCGCCTCGCGGCAGGCGCACGCGGCAATGTCGAAGGCCGTCCGCGCGCTGCCGCGCCGCCAGCAGCAAGCGTTCCTGCTGCGCGTGCTGGAGGGCCTGGACGTGGCCGACGCGGCGAGGGCGATGGGTTGCAGCGCCGGCAGCGTCAAGACGCACCTGTCGCGCGCAATGGATGCGTTGCGGACGAAACTCGAGGACTGGCGATGAACAAGCTGCCGGAAAACGCGATCGATGCATTGCCCGGCGACGCCGAAATCGAATCGCGCAGCCGTGCAATTTTCAGGCACGCCTGCGATAACACCGATTCGTACCATGCGCTGCGCCTGGGCATGGCACGCCGCAAGGCGGCACACGCCGGCGCGACGCGCGTCACGTCGCGCGTGTGGGGATCGTTGGCCAGCGCGGCCGCGTGCTGCGCATTGGTCGTCGGCGTGGTCTGGATGAATCCCGCGCGGCAAATCGGTCCCGCCGCAACGTCGGTGTCGTCGACGCCGGTCGAAACGGTCGGCGGCACCCCGGACGAAGTCACGCCGGAAATCGGCAGTACCCAGATGGAAATCGTGCAGGACCTGGATTTCTATCGCTGGTTGGCGGCACAACCCCGTGTCGCATCCGCACGTGACCGGGGTGCCCGCTGAACATGCGCATTCCGATGCCGACGACGGTGTTGTTCGCGGCATGTCTCGCGGCGGCGCCTTGCGCGACGTTCGCGCAAACGACCCCGCCCATTCCGATGCAAAACGCACCAAGCGAATCGGTGAACGCGGGCACGGCGCAACCGCTCGCCTGGTCCGCCCTTTCGGCCGACCAGCAGCGCATGTTGGCGCCGCTGCAGGGGCAATGGGATCAACTGCAGCCCGCACGCCAGCGGCGGCTTGCCGAACGCGCGCGGCACTGGGCGACGCTGCCGCCGGAACATCGGCAGCAGATCCGCGAACGGCTCCGCCGCTGGGCCACGATGACCCCCGAACAGCGCCGGCAACTGCACGAAAACACGCGCGCGTTCCACGACCTTTCGCCCGCGGAACGCGCCAAGGTCAACGAAGCTTTCCGCAAGTTCCAGTCGCTGCCGCCGGCCGAGCGCCGCGCCCTGCGCGAACGCTGGCGCGCGATGTCGCCCGAACAACGGCATCGCTGGGCCACCGAGCATGCGGACAAACCGATTCCCGCGCATCCGCCCGCACACCAGGAACATTGAGCGGCAACTTGCTTGCGAGCCGCCGTCGAGACTGAAAGCAAGAGCAGCGCAGATCGTCAGGTTTTACCGAAGACCACCTCGCCATCGCGCGCGACGCAGGTTTTCGCCACCAGCTCGTCTTCGAAATCCGGTTTCCATGCGCCGTCGATGATCACGAGTTCGCTGAAATGGGCGAGGTTGCGCGCGTACATTTCCGAGGCGTGCAGCGGCGCCCCGGATGGCAGATTCAACGGTCCGATGATGGTGACGCCGTGGCGGTCGATGCGTTCGCCGGGTTGCGTGGCCTCGCAGTTGCCGCCGCCCTCGGCGGCGAGATCGACGATCACCGCGCCGGCTTTCATCCCGTCCACCATCGATGTCGGAATGATCTTCGGCGACGGCCGTCCCGGCACCGCGGCGGTGGTGACGATCACGTCCACGGTCTTGACGTGTTCGGCGAGCTTCGCCTGCTGTGCGGCGCGTTCCTCGGCGGTCAACTCGCGCGCGTAGCCACCCTGCCCCGCGGCGTTCACGCCGAGGTCGAGGAACTTTGCGCCCAGTGATTCGATCTGTTCGCGCGTTTCCGGGCGCACGTCGAAACCTTCGACCATAGCCCCCAGCCGGCGCGCCGTCGCGATCGCCTGCAGGCCCGCCACGCCTGCACCGATCACCAGCACTTTCGATGGGCGCAGGGTGCCGGCCGCGGTGGTGAGCATCGGGAAGAATTTCGGGGCGGCCTCGGCCGCGATCAGCATCGCGCGATAGCCCGCCACCGCAGCCTGCGAAGACAACACGTCCATCGCCTGTGCACGGCTGGAGCGCGGCAGCAGTTCCAGCGAAAACGCGCCGAGCCTGCGCTGCGCATACGCGGCGAGCCGGTCTGCCGCATTGTGCGGCCGCAGCTGGCCGATCAACGCCGCGCCCTCCTTGATGGCCGCAACGCGGTCATTCGACAGCGGCTGCACGCACAACACCACGTCGGCCTGCCCCGCCACCGACGCCGCGTCGGCGAATTCGATGTCCGGGTAGCCGGAATCGGGAAACCCGGCCGCCTCGCCGGCGCCGCGCTCCAGCACCACCCGCATTCCACGCGACGCGTACTTCTTCGCCGTTTCCGGCGTGATCGCGACACGGCGTTCGCCGTCCGCGGTTTCGCGCAAGGCGGAAATCGTGATGGGCATGCTGGTCTCCCGTTGCGATCACGGCATCGTAGCGCAAAGCGGTCGCGCACGGCTGGTAGACTTCCGTGATGCGTGACCAACATGCCGTCGACTTCCTCTGCAGCCGCCGTTCGGTGCCGGCCGCGCAATTGCTACCGCCGGGCCCCACGCCCGACGAACTTCGCGAAATCGTCGCCACCGCGATCCGGGTGCCCGACCACGGCAAGCTGACGCCGTGGCGGCTGATCGCGTTCGCCGGTGATGCGGGCGCGCGTTATGGCGAGGCGCTGGCCGCGCTGCACGTGCAAGTCGATCCGGGCGTGCCCGAGAAGAAACTCGCCAAGGATCGCGAGCGCTTTGCGCACTCGCCGGTGGTACTCGCGGTGGTCGCACGCATCGACGAACACCACCCGAAGATTCCCGCGCAGGAACAACTGTTGTCGGCGGGCTGCCTGGCATTCAACCTGCTGTTGTCGGCGCAGGCGGCCGGCTTCGGTGCGCAATGGCTGACCGGCTGGTCGTGCTACGAACCCGAGGCCGCGAAATTGCTGGGACTCGCCCAAAACGAACGCGCGATCGCTTACATCCACATCGGCAGCCGCGGCACCGAGCCACCCGAACGGAATCGTCCGGCCGTCGAACAGATTCTGGGCGCATGGCGGGAATGAATGCCGCAATGCCCGCACAGGCGGTCGCCCCGGCTTCGACGCCGGTCGAAACGCTGTACCTGATCGACGCCAGCATGTACGTGTTCCGCGCCTGGCATTCGATGCCCAACGTGTTTTTCGACACCGACGGCGCGCCGGTCAACGCGGTGCACGGCTTCGCACGCTTCCTGCTGGACTTCGTGGAACGCACGCGCGCGCGCCATGCCGTCGCCGCGTTCGACATCGCGCTCACCAGTTCCTTCCGCAACGCGATCTACCCCGCCTACAAGGCCAACCGCGACCCGGCGCCGCCGGAACTCAAGCGCCAGTTCGAATACTGCCGTGAACTGGCTGCGGCATTCGGACTGGTCGTGCTGGCCGACGCCGCCTACGAGGCCGACGATTTGATCGGCAGCGTGCTGGTCGCGATGCACGCGCACGGACTGCGTTCCGTGATCGTGTCCGCCGACAAGGATTTCGGGCAGTTGCTGCAGCATGACGCCGAACAATGGGATTACGCGCGTGGCCATCGCTGGGGCGCCGCGGGCGTGCCGGCGCGTCTCGGCGTCGAAGCGCACCAGGTCATCGACTTCCTCGCGCTGACCGGCGACGCGATCGACAACATCCCCGGCGTGCCCGGCGTCGGGCCCAAGAGCGCGGCCGCGCTGCTCGCGCATTTCGGTTCGCTCGACGAGCTGTTGGCGCGCATCGACGAAGTCCCGTTCCTGCGACTGCGCGGTGCCGCGGCGCTGGCGGCGAAATTGCGCGCGCACGCCGAGCAGGCGCGCCTGTCGCAACGGCTGGCCTGCATCGCGCTGGATGCGCCCGTACCCGGCCATCCCGACAGTTTGCTGCGCCGCGCCGCCGACCTCGTCGTGCTGGAAGCGCTGTGCGAGCGGTTGCGGATCGGCCCGCTCACCCGCGAACGCGCGCGGAAACTGCTGCAACTGGAGCCGGTGGCATGACCCGCAACAGCCGCATTCCCGCTGTCGCCGATGCGCCCGTCGAAGTGCTGTACGCGGGCCGGTGGCTCACGCTGAAGCAACGTGGACACTGGGAATTCGTCGAACGCAACAACCCGCAAGGCGCGGTGATCATCGTCGCGGTAACGCCGGACGATCGCGTGCTGTTCGTCGAACAATTCCGCGTGCCGGTGCGCCAGTTCACTATCGAAATGCCCGCCGGCCTGATCGGCGATGCCGGCCATGACGGCGACCACGACGCCGCCGACACCGCGCGGCGCGAGCTGGAAGAGGAAACCGGCTGGACCTGCGGGCGCGTCGAACTGCTGCATTCGGGACCTTCGTCCGCGGGCATGAGCACGGAAATGATGCACTTCGTGCGCGCACTGAACCTGCGCAAGGTCGGTGACGGCGGCGGCGACGAAACCGAAGATATCGTGGTGCACGAAGTGCCGCGCACCGAAGCCGGCGCGTGGCTGCGCGCAATGTCGGCAAAGGGTTACTCGATCGATCCCAAGCTGTTCGCGGGGCTGTGGTTCCTCGACCACGCCGGCGACGATTGAATCATTTCGTCGTGGTGCGTTCGCGCGCCAGTTGCGCATCCAGCGCCTTGGCGGCGTCCGAAGCGTAAGCACGGAACGCCCCCGCATCGACCAGCGGTGCGACATCATCGGGCGACTTGCGCCGGGCAATCCTCTCCCAGAAGTCGCTGGCGCCGGGATGCGGCGTCAGCTGGATGTCGCACGACAGCGCGGACACGGTTGCGATCGACCGACGAAACGCCGCCGTGTAGCGCGGATGATCGCTGAAGCGATAACCCGGGGCGGCCAATGCGGTAAGGCTGTCGACATAGGCGATGCGAAGGCAACGCCCCGCTTCGCAGGACGCCCACGTCCACGACGTGCTGCCCGGCGTATGGCCCGGCGTGTAATGCGCGGTGATGGCGACGCCACCAAGATGCAGGATTTCGCCATCGCGCACCACGCGCACCCGTTTTACCGGCGTGTAGGTCAAGCCGAATCCGTACTGCGGATCGGGTGGCCAGGCGCCGCCCGCTTCCAGCTCTTTTGCACCCTCTGCGCTTGCCAGAACTCGTGCGCCGCTGTCGCGTTGCAAGGCCGCGATACCACCGGCGTGATCGGCGTGCGCGTGCGAATTGAAGATCCACTTGACGTCGCGCACGCGGAATCCGAGCTGGCGCAGATGCGCCTCGATCTGCGGCGGCGATTCGGGAAGATCGCCATCGAACAGTGCCAATCCCTTGCCGGTGTCGACGAGGATCGCCGACAGGCCGTGTGGCCCCACGTACCAGGTGTTGCCATAGATGCGGAAGGGCTTTTGCGGCGCGTTCCATTCGATGCGCGCCTTGTCGAACGACCGGGTGGACGAAGCTGACGCACCGTACGCGTCAGGCAGTATCAGACAGCAACCAGCGACAAAAACCAGCAGGCTACGCAGGATCATCCTGGGATTCCGCAAGGTGAGCGCGAAATGTATCCTTCCATTCCGGCCGGTACATGACAGAACGCTGACGAGATCACTGCGCCTGGCGCGACTCAGGCCGGACGCACGCGCCAGCGCCACACGGCCAGCGCGACCGCCGCCGCGGCGGCCAAGACCAGGATCGCAGCTGCCAGCGTGCGCACATCGAACCAGAACACCGCAGCGAGAACCGCCAGCGGAATCACCGCGATAGCCAGCGCCAGCAAGCGATCGTGTCGGCGCGCACTCGGCAGCAGCATGGCGGCGCCCGCCCAGGCCAGCAACAGTGCGAGGCTGCGCCGCGCCCATTTGAAACGCGGTGGTTGCGGCGCATCGGTCAAGACGTCGGTCAACGAATGCCTCCCGAGCAGCACCTGCGCGATCGCATCGCCCGCAGGATTGCTGGCCGGCACCAGCGTGCCGCCATCGTCGCGCGCGAACACCGTCAGGTCCGAAGGCGCGATGCGCATCCAACTGATGCGCAAATCGCCAACCTGGGGATGGTCGGGATCCGCACTGGTGATCAGTGTGCTGTCGTGGGCCTGGAACGTTGCGGCCATGTTGGGCGGCACGCGCGAGAGATCCGGCGCAAATGGTTCGACGCCATTGATCATCCGCACCAGCGCCGGCGCGAGTTTGAACCCCGCCACCGTGACGTCGGACGAATCGAAACGCGCGGCGTTGATCGGAAACGCGCCGGGATTGGCATGGCCCGCCGGATTGCCGAACGCGGACGAATCGATCGGGTGGTCGAACCAGTCCATTTCGTAGCTGCGCTGTCCGCCGTAGCGCATCTCCTTCCATTGGAACATTTCGACCTTGCGCACCAGCGCTGGTGCATCCACCGACACGCCGAACTGCGCGTCGCGCGCGGGCGTCCTCACTTCCGGCGCACCGGCGGCCAACACCAGCTTGCCGTTCGCAGCGGGTCCCGGCACAGCGGCGCCGCCGGTCAACACGAATCCACCCAATGCGTCTTCGCCCATCGCGCGCAACCGGTCGGCGTGTTCGGTGAATCCGAGCAGCAGCAAACCCAGCAGCAGCAACGCGGCGCCCAGCGCAACGTTCCGCGAAGGATGGTCGACGAGTGCGGAGAAGCGGCTCACGCCGCGAGCTTACAGCGCCATGCCCGAAAAGTGGGCCTGCCCATCGGTGACGCCATAGCGGCCACGTTCGTCGCGTCGTGGCGAGGCCATCGCGGTCGCATGGTCGTGCGTGAAAAACAACCGCACGCCGCGGGCGAGCTTGTCGTCGAGGAATGTGCGTTTCTCATCGATCAGCATTTCCGGGGCGCGGTCGTAACCCATCGTCACCGGCAGATGCACCCACGGCGTGCCGGGGATCAGGTCGGCGCAATACACCACGCCTTCGCGGTCGTGCGGACCGACGATTTCGGACAGCATCAATCCCGGGGTGTGGCCCTGCGAGTAATGAAAGCGCACCGCGTGGCCGAGCACGTGCGAATGCTCGCTCGACACCTTTTCCAGCCGGCCGCTCTGCTCCAGCAATTCCGCGACGCCCGGAATGAATGATGCGCGGTCGCGAGGATGAGGATGCGTCGCGCGTTCCCAGTGCTCGGCGCCCACCACGTAAGTCGCATTCGGAAACAGCAGCCGCAACGGCGCGTCCGGCTCCCACGCCGCCAGCAAACCGCCGACGTGGTCGAAATGCAGGTGCGACAGCACCACCACGTCGATGTCCTCGTGCGTCAGTCCAGCAGCCTTCAGCGAATCCAGCAGCACGTGACGATCCTCGACCACGCCATAACGTTCACGCAGTTTCGGTTCGAAAAACGCGCCGATGCCGGTTTCGAACAGCACGTTGCGGCCATCCAGATCGGTCGCAAGCAGGCAGCGGCAGGCCAGCGGAATGCGGTTCTGGTCGTCGACCTCGATCCACTTCGACCACATCGCTTTCGGCGCATTGCCGAACATCGCGCCGCCGTCGAGTTTCTGGGTATTGCCTTCGATGGAATGGAGTTTCATTGCGTGCGCGCCGCGCTGCCGATGGTCACTTGCACGATGTTCGCAGACGCCAACGTTTTGCAGGTTGGGTTGACGCCGGCTTCATCGGAGGAAGCCCAACAAGGCACCTTTCGCACGGGACGTTGGGCTTCTCCCGGGCAGAGCCCGGGATCAGCCCGACCTGCGTGTTGCATGCTGTACCGATTCCGGGTTCTGCCCGCATAAACGCGGGCAGCCCCGGAGTGACAAATGTTGTGAGGCTTCCCGAGTCCCGGGCCATATAGGGACGTCCAAAGCAAAAGCACTGGATCCCGGCCCAGCATACATCCCTGTACTGGCCGGGATGACGACATCCTGTCGTCACTTCTCCGGCACGCTGATCGCGATGAACTGGTTTTGTCCCTGACGCGACACCAGCAGCAGCACCGTGCTGCCCGCCTTCACGCTCGCGGTTTCGCGGCGGAACTCGGAAACACTGTTCACGGGCTTGTTGCCCACGCGCAGGATCACGTCACCGGATGACAACCCCGCGCGTGCAGCCGGCCCTTCGACGTCGGTGATCACCACGCCGCCCTTGCCGCTGTAGCCGAGTTGCTGGCGCATGCCGGGCGTGATGTCCTGCACGGTCACGCCGAGCAGGTTGCTGCCGCTGGTTGCTGGCGGGGCGCCGGCGAACAGTTCCTGCGACAGCCCGTTGCGCGGCATCTCCGCGACCCCGACCTTCACCGTCATGGGCTTGCCGTCGCGCAGGATGTTGAGGGTCGCCTCGGTCCCGGGCGCGGTCATCGCAACCGCCGGCGGCAGTTGCGCCGAGTCGTAGATCTTCTTGCCATTGAACCCGGTGATCACGTCGCCGATCTTCAGGCCCGCCTTGGCGGCCGGGCCGTCCGGCTGCACCGAGCGGACCAATGCGCCGTTTTCGTCGGATAGATGCATGGCCTTGGCGGTATCGCTGCTGACATCCTGGATACCGACGCCGATCATGCCGCGGCTGACGAAGCCCTTGGTCTTGAGCTGGCGTTCCGCGTCCATCGCAAGATTGATGGGAATCGAGAACGACAACCCCATAGCGCCACCGCTGGTCGAGAAGATCTGCGAGTTCATGCCGACCACCTGGCCCTGCAGGTTGAACAGCGGCCCACCCGAGTTGCCGCGGTTGATCGGTACGTCGGTCTGGATGAACGGCACCGCCGGCTGATCCTGCCCACCGAGGCTGCGGCCCACGTAACTGACGATGCCCGCGCTGACCGAGTGGTCGAGCCCGAACGGCGAGCCGATCGCGACCACCCACTGGCCCGGCTGCAGCTCATCCGAATTGCCGATCTGCACGGTCGGCAGCTTGCTCGCGTTGATCTTCAGCAGCGCGATGTCGTAGATCTTGTCCTCACCGACCACCTTCGCCGGAAAGCTGCGGTGATCCGGCAGGTGCACGGTCACCGAATCGGCATTGGCGACCACGTGGCGGTTGGTGAGGATGTAACCGTCGGCGGAAATGACGAAGCCCGAGCCCAGCGATTCGCCGCCGCGATCGGGCCGCTGGAGTTGCGGACCGAACGGCATGCCGAAGAAGTGCCGGAAGATTTCCGGCAGCTGCGGCTCCTGCGTTTGCTGCTCACCCGGATGATCGTCACCCATCTCGCTGACGTGCTTGTAATGTGCCACCACGTTCACCACCGCCGGCCCGTATTTCTGCACGATGCCGGTGAAATCCGGAAGCGCCACCGTCGGTGTCGCCGCCAACGACGCGCCGACGCCGGAAAAACACAGCAGAACGAATACGGCGGCCACCCGCCTCGCCCGTTTCAACATGGTTTTCTCCTCATCCATCAATAGACAAAATCATTCCACCGCCGCGCCCGAAAATCGTGGCGCGCAATGTGGAGCACCGGCAAACGGTGCGCATCTCAAGCAACGTGTCGCCCCGCCGAACCTGCCCGCGTCACCCGCGGCCGCGCGACCTCAGTGCCGCGCCACGGAGGCGCTGGAGGACGGCGGCTCCGGCAGCAACACGATCGAGAATGGCAAGGCAGCCTGGCTGGTCTGCTGGAACGACGCGTAAGGCGACACCTCGTCACGCGCATAGGTGGCGCGGCGCAGGTAATCGGGCTGCATCAAACCGGTGCCGTACACGACGTTGGCCGAAGCCGGTTGCGCCGAGAGCACGGTGGGTTGACGCGACAGCAGCCACGGCGGCGTGACCGGATTCAGCGTGGACGATGTTTCGGCCAACGCGGTCGGCACGGCGGAACTCGTGGCGGGACGGCTTTGCGCAACCGGCGCCGGTGCATCGCCGCGGGGGGCCGGCGCGTTCAACATCAATGCGGCGACCGCGACGCCGGCGGCGATTGCGCCGCCGCCCATGTAACGCGCCCAGTGGCGCTGGCGCGCCTGCGGCGCGGCCTCGACCTGCAAAGCCGTGGCCACGCGGGCCGCAAAATCATTGTCGCGTTTCGGCGCAGACATCCGCGCCGAATCGGAGGCCAGGCAGGCGCGGATCAGGTGCCAGCGTGACCAGACGGCGGACAGATCGGGATCGTGTTCGAGGCGCCGCAGCAGGAAACGCGTCGGTTCGGCGGCCAGTTCACCGTCCATCAGGGCGGAAAGGTCTTCGCGGCTGGTCGGAT
>DAIUEL010000083.1:0-4803 GCA_036845145.1 Rhodanobacteraceae bacterium
TGCTGGACACCGTGGCCACCTACAAGGAACGCATCGAAAGCATCAAGGGCAAGATCAAGAAGGCGTTGTTCTACCCCGCCACCGTGCTGGTGGTGGCTTTCGTGGTGATGATCATCCTGCTGGTGTTCGTGGTGCCGGTGTTCCAGGGCATCTTCAGCAGCGCCGGCGTGGCGCTGCGGCATTCACGCAGATGGTAGTGACGCTTTCGGAATTCATGCAGCACTATTGGCTGCTGGTGCTGGGGGTGTTGATCGTCGGGATCGTCGGCATCCTGATGGTCTACAAGCGCTCGGAAAAAATGGCGCATGCGGTGGATCGCATGTCGCTGAAAATCCCGATCATCGGCAACATCCTGCGCCAGTCCGCGATTGCGCGTTTTGCGCGCACGCTGGGCGTCACCTTCGCGGCGGGCGTGCCGCTGGTCGAGGCACTGGATTCGGTGGCCGGTGCGACCGGCAGCGTGGTGTACGGGCAGGCCATCCGCAAGATGCGCGACGACGTCGCGGTCGGCCATCAGATGCACCTCGCCATGGCGCAGACCAACCTGTTCCCGAACATGGTCACCCAGATGGTATCGATCGGCGAAGAATCCGGCGCGCTGGACAAGATGTTGTTCAAGGTGGCCGAGTTCTACGAGGAGGAAGTCAGCAACGCGGTCGATACCCTGTCCACGCTGCTGGAACCGCTGATCATGGTTGTCATCGGCATCTTGGTGGGCGGCATGGTGATCGCGCTGTACCTGCCGATCTTCAAGCTGGCCGGCACGTTCTGACGTGACGAAAAGGTCGTGCGCAGTAGGCAGGTTGGGCTGAATGCAATGAAGCCCAACGCGTTCAGGCGAGGCCGTGTCGGGCTTCGCGACGAGCCGCTCAGCCCAATCTGCGTCGCTGCCGATTCTACGGGTGGGCCACCACGCTTTGATGACCGGCGTCTTGCGCCCTTCGCGCTCGAAGGGCGTGAGGGATGGGGATGATGAATCGTGCCCGCGCCAATGACTGACCTTCCCCTTTCCTTCTGGATTGCCGCGGCCGGCGTGCTCGGCCTGATCGTCGGCAGTTTCTTGAACGTGGTGATCCTGCGCCTGCCGGCGCGGATGGAATATTTCTGGAAGCGCGACGCGCGCGAAATGCTGGAGCTCGGCGCGAATGACGAAGCAGCGCCGCCGGACATCGTTCGCAAGGGTTCACACTGCCCGCACTGCAAGCATCCGCTGGCCGCGTGGGACAACATTCCGCTGCTGTCGTGGCTCGTGCTGCGCGGGCACTGCCGCTACTGCAGGGCGCCCATCTCGATCCAGTACCCATTGGTGGAAGTGCTGTGCGGCGTCGCGAGCGCGATCGTGGTGTGGCATTTCGGCGTCACCTGGCAGGCCGGCGCGGCGCTGTTGTTCACGTGGTTCCTCGTCGCTGCCGGCGGCATCGATTTCCGCACCCAGCTCCTGCCGGATTCGCTGACCCTGCCGTTGCTGTGGCTGGGGCTGCTGATATCGCTGGTGCCCGTTTTCGTCGACTCGCGTGAGGCGGTGATCGGCGCCTCCATCGGTTACCTTGCGCTGTGGTCGGTGTACTGGCTGTTCAAGCTGGCGACCGGCAAGGAAGGGATGGGCTTCGGCGACTTCAAGTTGTTCGCCGCGGCCGGCGCGTGGATGGGCTATGCCGCGTTGTTGCCCGTGATCATCATCGCCGCGGTGTCGGGCGCCGTGATCGGCACCATCCTGTTGCGCACGCGCGGACAGGATCGCTCGATGCCGTTCGCATTCGGCCCGTTCCTCGCGATTGCGATGTGGATCTGGCTGGTTGCAGGCGATCCGATCCTCGCCACGTACATGCGTCTCGCCGGGCTCAATTGAACAGACGCGTTGGGCTTTACTCCGAAGAGGCCGGGGCTCAAACCCAACCTACAATCCGTGCGAGTTGCCTCTGCGTGCACCGCAAGTGAACTCGAGACCGCTCGAGCATCGTTGGGCCTTTGCCGCGATCGGCCTGCTCGTCGTGCTGCTGATGTTGCCGAACCTGGTCTGGCTGGCGCACGACCCGGCCGGTCCGGTCTGGGTGGCGGCGCTGGTGTTGCCGATCGCGATGCTGGCGATCTGGTTCGCGGCACTGGGGCGCTGGCCCTGGATTGCGTGCCTGCTGCTGACGCCGCTCGCGTTGCTGGCGCCGCTGGAAACCTACTACGTCGCGCTGTACCACCATCCCACCTCGGCGCAGATCATCGCGACGATCGTCGCAACCAATCCGCTGGAAGCCCGGGAATACTTCGGCCGTTCGTTGCTTCCACTCGTGCTGTTGCTGCCGGCGGGCGCGCTGGTGGCGCTGGCCGCTGCCTGGGTGAGTCGTCGCGCCGGCCTGCGCTGGCGCAGGTACACCCGCTTCGGTCTGTTGGGCGCGGGCGTCGTCGCGATGCTGGTGCCGCTAGGTATCGGCATTGCGACATCCCGGTACAAGTCTTCGACGAATCCGGACGCGGAGGAGTCGGCACCGGCACCGCTGCGCGATTACGGTTACGCAATCGAAGATGGTTATCCCTTCGGCGTGATTGCGCGCACCGTCGAGTATCGCCACGAGTGGAACCGGATGCGCGCGGAAGCGGCGAAGTTCAGGGCGTTCCGCTTCCATGCGCACCGCGTCGGCGCGCCCTTGCGAGAACGGCAGGTGTACGTGCTGGTGATCGGCGAAAGCAGCCGGCGCGCGAACTGGCAATTGTTCGGCTACGCGCGCGCCACCAATCCCGAATTGTCCAAGCTCAAGAACCTGGTGCCGATCACGCGCTTCATCAGCACGTGGCCGGAATCAATCGCGGCGATTCCGATGATCCTGACGCGGCGCAAACCCGACATGGCATGGGATGCGCCGTGGCACGAGGCTTCGGTACTGCGGGCAATGCAGGAAGCCGGTTACGCGACGTACTGGATTTCGAACCAGCAGGCGATCGGCGAATTCGATTCGCCGGTTTCGATGTACGCCTACGAAGCCGGACACGTGGAATGGTTGAACCACGCGTCGTGGAGCGCGCCCGGAAGTTACGACGGCGACTTGATCCAACCGCTGAAGGATGCGCTGCACGCATCCGGCAAGGATCTCTTCATCGTGCTGCACATGATGGGCAGCCACGTGAAGTACGACTACCGCTATCCACCCGCATTCCAGCACTGGAAACCGACGCAGCTTTCACCTGCGGGCGAAGGCAGCAACCTCGAACGCGCCCGCAACAGCTACGACAACAGCATCCTTTACACCGATCACGTGCTGGCGCAGGTGATCGATGTGCTGAAAGCAAGCGGCGCGGTCACCGCGCTGTGGTTCGAGTCCGATCACGGCGAATTGATCCCGACGTCCACCTGCGACAAGGAGGGCCACGGCGTCGGTACCGTGCCCGAGTACGAAATCCCCGCGCTGTTCTGGTATTCCGATTCCTACCAGGCACGCTTTCCCTCGCACGTGGCGAGCTTGCGCGCGAACGCGGGCAAGCGCACGCTGTCGGCCGACACCTTCGAATCCCTGATCGACATGGCCGGCGTCACCTTCCCGACGCACGACGAAACGTGGAGCCTGTTCAGCCCGCAATGGCATTACCACACGCGCTGGGTGGCACAAACGCGGCACATCGACTTCGATACCGCACGTTTCGACAAGACCTGCCAGCGCGTGCTGCCTGGGCCGACCGCAAACAGGGGCGACGATGGCGACGACGAGTGACGTGGTGCAACGTGGCGTGCGGCGGCATTACGTTGTGGCCCTTACCGGCGGCGTGGCTGCGGGCAAAAGCGCGGTGGCCACGCGTTTCGAGGCCTTGGGTATCGGCGTCCACGACGCGGACGTCGCCTCACGCGAAGTGGTGGCCCCGCGCGAACCGGCGCTGGCGGAAATCGAATTCGTGTTCGGTGCCGGGGTTTTGCAGGCCGACGGCTCGCTGGACAGGCGCGCGATGCGCGAACGCGTGTTTGCCGACCCCGGCGCGCGCAGGAAACTCGAGGCCATCATCCACCCGCGCGTCCGTGCGTGGCTGCGGCGGCGCGTCGGGATGGATCGCGGACCGTATTGCATGCTTGCGATTCCCTTGCTGGTCGAAAACCGGGCCGAGTACACATGGGTGGATCGGGTGCTGGTGGTGGATGCACCCGAAGCATTGCAGATCGAACGCCTGATGCGGCGCGATGGCGTCACACGCGACGCCGCGCAACGGGTGCTGGACGCCCAATCGACGCGCGCCCAGCGGCTTGCGATCGCCGACGATGTAATCGTGAACGATCGCGAGGCATCCGCGCTGGATGCGCAGGTGGCGGCGCTGCATGCGCGGTATCTGGAACTGGCTGCGGCAACGTAGAACAGCGACGCGCGACGACACCCGCCATCGCAATCGCGTGGGCGGGAGCAGCCGCAAAGTGGCGTCTGGTTCGTACGAAACAAATCTGGACGGCCCGGTGTGCCGTGGCGGGATCCGCGGCGCTCCTCCCGCCCTACATGTGCTGGTGCCGCCGATTTACCGGAACGCGCGAATGCCTGCCACGCCTTGCGCGCCCGCGACCCGTGCACGTTCCAGATCGTCCGGCCCGACACCGCCCAACGCGTAGACCGGCAACCGCGCGTCGGTGACGATTTGCGCGAAGCGTTCCCAGCCCAGCGGCGTGGCATCGGGGTGGGAGGTCGTGGGATGGACCGGCGACAGCGTGGCGAAATCCGCGCCCAACGCTGCGGCAAGTTCCAGTTCTTCCGCGCCGTGGCACGACGCCCCGACCCACGCATCGCGTGGCAGCGGCCGCCCGCGCAACGTACGCAGCTGCGCTGCCTTGAGATGCACGCC
>DAIUEL010000083.1:4903-10934 GCA_036845145.1 Rhodanobacteraceae bacterium
GATGGCCTTCCCGCGCGCGCGGTTCACCACGCCATTTCGTGACACGCAATGCGTGCAGGCGCACGGTCTTTTCGGGGTATCGCCACGGCAGCGAAATCAAGGGCGTCGACGCGAGTACTTCGATGCCAAGTTCCTCGTCCAATTCACGAACCAGCGCCTCGTCGATGGTTTCGCCGGGTTCGAGCTTGCCGCCCGGGAATTCCCACAGGCCGGCGAGATGCTTGCCCGGCAGACGCTGCATCAACAACACGCGATCGCGATCGTCGATGAGGATGCCGGCGGCGACTTCGATCATCGGCGTTCGTAATCGACGAAATCGAACGCGAACGCGTGCCTGGCATCGATCGGATGATGCACGCGCGCGACTTCGCGCCAGTCGCCCGGATCGAACGCCGGGAAAAACGTGTCGGCATCGGAAGTCGAGGTATCGATTTCCGTGAGGTGCAGGCGCGTAGCCTGCGGCAGGGCCAACGCGTAGACTTCGCCGCCGCCGATCACGCACAACCCGGCGCGGTTCGCGCGCGCGATCGCATCATCCAGTGAATGCACTGCAGTTTGACCTTCGAAAGGCGCGGTTTCGGCACGTGTCAGCACGAGATTCGAGCGCCCCGGCAGCGGACGGCCGATCGCGAGCGCGGTCTTGCGGCCCATCAATACCGGCTTGCCGAGTGTCAGCGCCTTGAACCGCTTCAGGTCATCCGGCAAGTGCCACGGCATCGCGCCCGCGCGCCCGATCGCGTGGTTGCGGTCGAGCGCCGCGACAAGAACGATGTCCCCGGTCGGCATGCGCGTCAGACCGCGACGGGCGCGCGGATCGCGGGATGCGGATCGTAATCGACGATGCGGATGTCTTCGAACCGAAAGTCGAACAACGATCGTACGTCGGGGTTCAACACCAGCCTCGGCAATGCGCGTGGTGTGCGGGTCAACTGCTCGCGCGCCTGCTCGAGGTGGTTGGAATAAAGGTGCAGGTCACCGAACGTGTGCACGAAGTCGCCGGGCGCCAGGCCGCACACCTGCGCGATCATGCACGTGAGCAAGGCGTAGCTCGCGATGTTGAACGGCACCCCGAGGAAGATGTCGGCCGAACGCTGGTAGAGCTGGCACGACAGCTTGCCGTTCGCGACGTAGAACTGGAACAGCGCGTGGCAAGGCATCAGCGCCATCCTGTCCAGTTCGCCCACGTTCCACGCCGACACGATCATGCGGCGCGAATCGGGATTGCGCCGGATCTGTTCGATCACCTGCGCGACCTGGTCGATGCTGCGGCCATCCGGCGTTGGCCATGCGCGCCACTGCTTGCCGTAGACGGGGCCGAGGTCGCCCTTTTCGTCGGCCCATTCGTCCCAGATGCTGACGCCGTGCTGCTTCAGGTACGCGGTATTGGTGTCGCCGCGCAGGAACCACAGCAGCTCATGCACGATCGACTTGACGTGCAGCTTCTTGGTGGTCAGCAGCGGGAACCCTTGCGCGAGGTCCATGCGAATCTGGCGCCCGAACACAGATAGCGTGCCGGTGCCCGTGCGGTCACCCTTGCGGGCGCCGTGCTCCAGCACGTCATGGAGAAGGTCGAGGTAAATGCGCAAGGGATCCGGGACTCTTGAATCGAAGATCGAAAGTGTAACAACCGATCCTCATTCCGGGGGCCTCCGACCATGAAACCGACGGCAGCCCGGAAGGACCAAAGGAATCCTCGTCCATTGCTCCGGGCCACCGGCCCTCGGCCTCATCGCTCACATTCAGCTTCGGTTCGGGTAGGCTTGGCCCAACGCTGCCAAGTGCCCCTCCGACATGAATTCCACCGTACCCGCCGTTTCCAAGACCCGCTCGTTCTCCACGGTATTCCTGATCGAGTTGTGGGAGCGCTTCGGCTTCTACGGCATGCAGGCGCTGATCGTTTACTACATGGTGCAGCGCCTCGGCTTCGACGACGTGCGCGCGAATCTGGTGTGGAGTGCCGCCGCCGCGCTGATCTACGTGGCCCCGGCGATCGGCGGCTGGGTCGGCGACGGCATCCTGGGCACGCGCCGCACCATGCTCACCGGCGCGGCCATTCTCGCGATCGGCTACGGATTGATCACCCTGCCGAGCGCCGACCCGACGTTCCTGTATTTCTCATTGGGCGTGATCGTGGTCGGCAACGGCCTGTTCAAGCCGAACGCCGGCAACCTGGTGCGCAAGATCTACGAAGGCGACGACAGCCGGATCGACAGCGCGTTCACCATCTACTACATGGCGGTCAACGTCGGCTCGACCATCTCGATGCTGCTGACGCCGTGGATCAAGGACTACGTCAACGGCATCTACCAGAACGGGTTCGGCTGGCACGCCGCGTTCGGCGTGTGCTGCATCGGCCTGCTGGTGGGCCTGGTCAACTTCTTCTTCATGCGCGCGTCGCTGGCGCACATCGGTTCGGACCCTGATTCCCAACCTTTCAGCTGGATCAAACTGCTCAAGGTCCTGGTCGTGGGCGCGGTACTCGCAGTCATCGCGGCCTTCATCCTGCAGCACGAGGCGATCGCCCGCTGGTTCGTGATCCTGGCCGCGATCGCGCTGCTGGCGATCTTCGTTTACCTCATCGTGAACGCCCGGCACGGCGAACGCGCGGGACTGGCGGCGGCACTGATCCTGACCCTGCAGACGATCTTCTTTTTCATCTTCTACCAGCAGATGCCGACCTCGCTGGCGCTGTTCGCACTACGCAACACCGACTTCAACTGGAGCGTGTTCGGCGTTCACCTCTTTACGTGGCTTCCGGGCCAATACCAGGCGTTGAATCCGATCTGGATCATGATCCTCTCGCCGATCCTGGCATGGATCTACACCGCCGCCGGCAAACGCGGCAAGGATTTGTCGATCGCATCCAAGTTCGCGCTCGGCTTCGCGATGGTCGCGGCGGGTTACTTCGTCTACGGCCTGGCCGGCAACTTCGTCACCGAACCGGGCAAGGCCTCGTCGTGGGTGCTGATCTGGGGCTACGGCCTGTATTCACTGGGCGAGCTGCTGGTCAGCGGCCTCGGCCTCGCGATGATCGCGCGCTACGTGCCGGCGCGGATGGGCGGCTTCATGATGGGCGCCTATTACGTGGGCGTAGGCATCTCGCAGTATCTCGGCGGCCTCGTGGCCAACTTCGCGGCAGTGCCGCAGAACGTGACCGACCCGATACAGACGCTGCCGATCTACACTGCGCTGTTCACCAAGCTCGGCTGGGCCGGCGTGGTCTGCACCGTGATCGCGATCGTGATGATCTGGCCGATGAAACGTCTGTCCGCGGCGCACGCCGCCCATGCCGCCGCCGAAGACGCGCCCGTGCCCACGGTCGCCGACGAGCGCTGACGCGGCGTGACGGATGTCACCTCGCCCGACATGCCGTTCGGCAGGGGCGGGAGCGGACTCGTTCGGCTAATTTAGGTTCGATCCCGCAAGCTTTTCGCGCCGCGAACCCATCGCCGCGCGAACTGTCCAACGGGCGCCTCCCACGCTAGCCGGACGACTGTCGATGTCACGAAAAAAATGGATTCTGACGCTGGTTGGCGTCCTGATCGTGGCATTCATCCTGTGGCGCATCTTTGCAGGGCCCGGCAAGTCCAAGGGCCCCGGCGAGTTCGGAATGGACACGGCGGTGCCGGTCACGGTGGTTCCCGTGGCGGCCCAGAACGTGCCGATCTACCTGACCGGCGCCGGCACGGTGCAGGCGCTCAACACCGTCAGCGTCCAGCCACAGGTCGGCGGCCAGTTGCTGAAACTCGATTTCGTGGAAGGCGGCGAAGTGAAGAAAGGCCAGGTGCTGGCCGAGATCGACCCGCGCACCCTGCAGGCGCAACTCGACCAGGCCACCGCCAAGCGCGCGCAGGACCAGACCCAGCTCGCGACCGCCAAGGCCAACCTGGAGCGCTCGTCGAATCCGAAGTACGCACCTTACGTCGCCGAGATCGACCGCATCACCCAGAAGAACACGGTCGCCCAGTGGCAGGCCGCGGTGGCGGCGGACAACGCCAGCATCGCCGACACGCGGGTCCAGCTCGGCTTCACCAGGATCGTTTCGCCCATCGATGGCGTGGCGGGTATCCGGCAGGTCGATCCCGGCAACGTGATCACGACCACCACCACCATCGTCACCGTCACGCAGATGCATCCGATCTACGTGCTCTTCACCCTCGCCGGGAAGTACCTCGACGAGGTGCGCGCGGCGCAGGCCAACGGCACCTTGAACGTGGCGATCCTCAACGCCGACAACAACGTGCTCGAAGACGACGGCACGCTGATCGCGATCGGCAACCAGATCGACCCGAACACCAGCACCTTCCAGTTGAAAGCCGAGTTTCCGAACGCCAGCAACCAGCTTTTTCCCGGCCAGTACGCCAACACCCGGCTGAAGGTCAGCACCAACAGCGGCGCGCTGGTGGTGCCGGCCGCAGCCGTGCAGCGCGGCCCGAACGGCGATTACGTGTGGCTGATCACCGACAAACTGCCGCCGGGTACGGAAAAGAACGAAACGGATGCCAAGGCGGGCGCTGACAAAAAGGCCAGGGGCGGCGCGCGCGGCAAACAGCAAGGTGCCGCCGACAACAAGCCCGCGAAGTACGTCGCGATGCAGGCGGTGGTCACCGGGGGTGAAGCCGGCGACAACGGCCTGATCGTCACCAGTGGCCTGAAGGCCGGCGATCAGGTGGTTACGGCGGGCCAGTTCCGGTTGAAGCAAGGCACCAAGGTCACGCCGATGAAACCGGGTGAAGTGCCGGCGCCGCCGACCACCGCGGAGATGAAGGCCGCGATGTCGAGCAGCGGTCGCGGACGGCGCCGTTGACGATGCCCGCCGGAGCCCGGGAGCCATGAGCTTCTCCAGCATCTTCATCCGCCGGCCGATCGCGACTTCGCTGTTGATGGCGGCGGTGCTGTTGCTCGGCATCATCGGCTACAAGGCGTTGCCGGTGTCGGCGCTGCCCGAGATCGAGGCGCCAAGCCTCGTCGTGACCACGCAGTACCCGGGCGCGAGCGCCACCACCATCGCGAATCTGGTCACGACGCCGCTGGAACAACAGCTCGGCCAGATCTCCGGGCTGGCGATGATGAGTTCGAACAGTGCCGCGGGCCTGTCGACCATCACGCTGCAGTTCGCGATGAACACGGACCTGGATGTCGCCGCGCAGGACGTGCAGTCGGCACTGCGCACCGCGCGCCTGCCGGGCAGCCTGCCCTACCCGCCCATCTACAAGCGGGTGAATCCGGCCGACGCGCCGATCCTGACACTGGCGCTCACTTCGAAAAGCCTGCCGCTGCGCGACGTCAACAACTACGCCGATTCGATCCTGGCGCAGCGACTGGCGCAGGTGCCCGGCGTCGGGCTGGTTTCGATCGCGGGCAACGTGCGCCCGGCAATTCGCGTGCAGGTCGATCCCGGCAAGCTCGCCAACCTCGGCCTGACGATGGAAGACGTGCGCTCGGCGCTGACGCAGGCCAACGTCAACGCCGCCAAGGGTTCGTTGAACGGCGCGGTGCAGACCTACGAGATCGGCACCAACGACCAGTTGCAGAGCGCCGGCGAATACGCCAGCACCATCATCGCGTACAAGAACGGCGCGCCCGTGAGGCTGTCGGATGTCGCGGCCGTGATCGAAGGCGTCGAAAACGACCAGCTCGCGGCATGGGTCAACGGCGAACCGGCGGTGCTGCTGGACATCCGCCGCCAGCCGGGCGCCAACATCATCAATACCGTCGACCAGATCGAGCGCACGCTGCCGTCGCTGCGCGCGGTGCTCCCCGCGGGCGTCCAACTGTCGGTATTCGCCGATCGCACCGTCACGATCCGCGCCTCGGTGCACGATGTCGAGATGACGCTGCTGATCGCGGTGGCGTTGGTAGTCGCCGTGATTTTCGTGTTCCTGCGCCGGCTGTGGGCCACGCTGATCCCGGCGGTCGCGGTGCCGCTGTCGCTGATGGGCACGTTCGCGGTGATGGCGCTCGCGGGATTCTCGCTGGACAACCTCTCGCTGATGGCGTTGACCGTCGCCACCGGTTTCGTGGTGGACGA
>DAIUEL010000084.1:0-10689 GCA_036845145.1 Rhodanobacteraceae bacterium
CACGAGTTCGCAGGCTACGACGAGAACGGCTGGGGCCTGTCCGCGTGCGAGGGGCCGGCGGGTATGGCGGCCGGTGCATCCGGCGCGGCGTGGCAGGGTTTCGGCTACGCGGCGCGCGGGGTTCCCTACGGTCCGGATGACGGGACACTTTCCGTACCGGCGGTGCTGGCCTCGTTGCCGTTCGCCCCGGAGATCGTGCTGCCGGCGCTGCGCAATCTGCTCGCGCGTTATCCGGAAGTGCTATCGGAGCATCGCCTGTCGACCGGGATCAACCCGACCTGGGCGGACATCCACGGCCGCGCCTGGGTGTCGCCGGGGCACTACGGGCTCGACCAGGGCATCGTGCTGATGATGATCGAGAACCACCGCGACGGATCGATCTGGCGACGGATGCGCGCGTGTCCATACCTCCGCCGGGGTCTCGAGCGGGCCGGGTTTGACGGCGGCTGGCTGCGACGCGCGGCCGACGAGGAGGACCGCTGATGCCGCGCTCGAACGACCATCCGGCCACGCCGCAAGACGACCACGAACGCAAGCGCATCGCGGAGCTGCGCCCGGCGGCGTGGACGAATCCGGAACCGGAAAGGCGCTATCCACTGGTGGTTGTCGGCGCCGGATTCGCGGGGCTTGCCGGCGCCGAGCTGGCGGCCGCACGCGGCATCAAGGTCGCCTTGGTCGAACGCGACTTCCTGGGCGGGACCTGTGTCAATACGGGTTGCGTGCCGTCCAAGACGATCATCCGTACCTCCCGGCTATACGCCGAGATGCGCGACGCCGAACGCTACGGGGCGCAGGTGCCCACCGGCATCCAGGTGGATTTCGCGGCCACGATGGACCGCGTGCGCCGCATCCGCGCCCACCTCGGCAGGTCCAGTTCTGTTCGGCACCTGGCCGCAGCCGGCATCGATGTCTTCTTCGGCGATGCGCGTTTCACCGGCCCGGACAGCCTCTCGGTGGACGGAAGCACATTGCGTTTCGACAAAGCCCTGATCGCGACCGGCGCGCGACCGAGTGCGCCGCCCATTCCCGGTCTTGCCGAAGCCGGCTATGTGACCAACGAAAACGTGTTCGAGCTTACCCGACTGCCGCGTCGGCTGTTGGTGATCGGCGGCGGCCCGATCGGCTGCGAGCAGGCGCAGGCGTTTTGTCGACTCGGCGCCCATACCACCATTGTGCAGATCAAGCCGCTATTCCTGGAAAGGGAAGAACGCGACGCCGCGCAGATCCTGTCGACGGCACTCGCGCGCGATGGCGTGGTGGTTCGCCTGAACACACGGGTCCTCGGCGTCCGCGTGGCGAACGGCGAAAAGCTGGTCGATCTCGTGAGTGACGACTACCACAACACGATTGCCGTCGATACGATCGTGGCCGGAACCGGCAGGCTTGCCAACATCGAAGGCTTGGGTCTTGAGTCGGCCGGTGTGGACTACGACCGCGAGCACGGAATCCGCGTGGATGATTTCCTGCGCACCAGCAATCGACGCATCCATGCGGCCGGCGACGTTTGCCTCGAGCAAAAATATGGCCACACCGCGATCACTTCGGCGCAGATGGCCGTCCGCAATGCGCTGTTTCACGGCCGCGAGCGCTGGAGCAAGCTGGTCATCCCGTGGTGCACCTTCACCGATCCCGAGATTGCCCACGTGGGCCTCTACGTCCGTGAGGCGAATCGGCGGGGCATTCCGGTCAAGACGTTCACGGTGCTGATGCACGAAGTCGATCGGGCAGTCACCGACAGCGAGGAGGCGGGATTCGTCAAAATCCACGTCCGTGAAGGCAGCGACCGGATCCTTGGCGCGACGATCGTGGCGCGCCACGCCGGCGACATGATCAACGAAATCACGTTGGCGATGGTCGCAAACATCGGCCTCGGCAAACTCGCCGGGGTGGTGCACACCTACGACACGCAGGCCGAGGCGATCCAGAAAGCGGCCGAGGCGTGCCGCCTCGCCTGCGCATTCGCGGCGTCCTGATGGCTGGGCTCAGAGGCAAGCGTGGCCATGTGATTGCGCATGGTGTTGCGGGAAAGCTTCAGCGTTGCGGCAATTTCGGCGTCGCCGAGGCCCTTGCAGATCAGCCCAGGGTGTCCTTTCTTGCGCGGCGTCAGTGGGGTCCATTCCGCCTTGGCGCCGCTGCCGTCCGGGTGGCGGGGTTGCGCCAGCATCTCCATGACCGTGTGGCTGAACCAAGACGGATCTTTCATCACCGCGTCGATCGCCGCGACCAGGTCATCTCTGATCGCCTGCGCTCGGTGATGCCCCGGGTTGGTCGATTCCGGACCGTGCGTACCCGGATGATCCGCCGTCAGGTCGGGGTCAATGCCGAGGTGAACGCGCGCGCCAACACCAGTGCCAGGGCTCGTACGCAATCCCGTGCCGATTGCCGCGCGGGTAGGAGAGGGCGAATCGGTACGTCGCGGCGTTCCGCTGCAGCCATGCGAACGCGGGTGAGTGTTCGAATTCTTCTTCGAGGGGCGTGAAGCCGGGCGTGGTGATGTCCACGCAGCGGCCGGTGTGGTGTTCGCTGTAGCCGGGTGCGGCGCTGACGCGCAGGATCTCGGCCATCGTCAATCCACGCCCGAGCTTGCGTTCGATGATGCCGAGTTGGTATTCGATCGAGCGGAAGGCTGAGACGATTTGCAGTGGCACCCCGTCGCGCTGGGCGGCTTCGCGCATCCGGACGAGCGCCCTCGCCGCAGGTGGTTGCAGCCATTGCACGCGGTCGTGGATATCGGCGCCGATCGGCACGAGCTGCAAGGGCTCGCGCTGGATTCGCAGGCCGCGCGAGCGTCCGTAGTCGCGCGGTACACCGAGTGCGTGTGCGCGTTCGATCAGCTCGCCGCGCGCGCCGGCATCCCGGCAACGCCGTGGGGGCTGCGCGGCGGCGCCTTCAGCCACTGGATGCCGGTGCCGAGGCGGGGCGCAGGAAGAATCCGGCCACCTTTCCGTCGGCGTCGCACGCAACCTGCGCGTTGGCGCTGCCCTTCTCGAAGTGCAAGGGCAGGGTGATGACGGCGTGGCCTTCGTACATCATGTTTTGTGGCGCACCGCGGCTCTGCAATGTGCCCACGTGACTCGCCACCTGCTGCCAGAACTGCCCGAGCTTGTCTGCACTCAGGTTGGCTTTCATGTTGGCATCGAAGTTTGATGTCGCCCCCGCGAAATCGTCCTTCTCGAGGTTGTCGATCAGCGTATTGGCGGTGGCGGTGCAGGTTTCGATGCGGGCCGCCCCGGCCTCGCCGGCTGTCGCGTTGGCGTGCGCACTGGCTGCCGGATGATCCCGCGCGGCGTTGGCGGGATGCTGCTGTCCAGCCGCCAACGACAGGGTGGGCATGACCAAGGCGGCGAGCGTGGCGAGGATCAGTTGGCGATGCATGGGCGACTTCCGTGGCGAGGGCGCGGCGTCATGCCGGCCTTTTGAAATAGAACACCGGTGAGGGTACACCGTAGCCTTCGACCACATGCACCAGTTCCCAGCCGTCGCGGCCCAGCTGGTTCAACTGATCGGCGATCTCTTCCGGGTCGGGATGCAGCTTGAAGAACTTCGAGGATTTGAAGCGGACGACCTTGTAAGTCCAGCGCGTGTCGGGGTTCATGGTGCTTCTCATCTCGATGAGGGAGGGGTGTGCCTGGCGGTCTTCAGGCGGCCGGCCTTGCGCAGCGCGTCACGCAACACGTATTCGATCTGCGCATTGAGCGAGCGCAGCTCGTCGTTGGACCAGCGCTGCATCGCATCCAGCACCGCCGCGTTGATGCGCAGCGGGTAAGCCTTCTTGTCCTTGTCAGTGCTCATTTGCATCAGGACGCGCGCTGTTGCGGAAAGCCGGGCATGGATGGCCGGTTTTGATCCTCGTGTTCGGGATGATCACTGATACAAGGTGCCTGTATTCAACACAGGTTGCGTGCCGCGCTCGCCGCACAGCACCACCAGCAGGTTGGAGACCATCGCCGCGCGACGTTCCTCGTCGAGTTCGACGATGCGCTGCCGGCTCAATTGTTCCAGCGCCATCTGCACCATGCTGACTGCGCCCTCCACGATCTTCGTGCGCGCGGCAATGATCGCACCGGCCTGCTGGCGCTGCAGCATGGCCTGCGCGATTTCCTGCGCGTAGGCGAGATGACTGATCCGCGCTTCGAGCACCTGCACGCCGGCGCGGCCGAGGCGCTCCTGGATCTGGTCGCGAAGATGCGCAGTGATTTCGTCGCCGTGGCTGCGCAGGCTCGGCTTGCCGTCGTCGTGCGCATCGTAGGGATAGCTTTGCGCCATCTGGCGCAGCGCCGACTCGCTCTGGATGTGCACGTAGTTTTCGTAATCGTCGACCTGGAATACGGCTTCGGCGGTATCGACCACCTGCCACACGATCACCGCGGCGATCTCGATCGGATTGCCGTCGGCGTCGTTCACCTTGAGCTTGGAGGATTCGAAGTTGCGCACGCGCAACGACACCGCACGCTTGGTGAGAAACGGGTTGGTCCAGCGCAGGCCGGTTTCGCGCGCCGTGCCGGCGTAGCGGCCGAACAACAGCAGCACCACGCCCTGGTTCGGCTGCACCTGGAAGAAACCCTTGCACAGGAATGCAAAGAACGCGAACAGGATCACCGAGCCCGCGAGGATGCCGATCGCCTGATGCAGCGCGCCGTGGATGAAGCCTGCGACACAGAAGAGCAAGGCTATTGTGAACAGCATCGCGAAGGGAATGCCGGGCAGCGAGAAAGCACGCGTTTCGTTCATGGGAGTCTCCGCTTGAGTGGCATGACGATATCATAATGATATCTATCCTCACAAGGGAAAACTCGCCTCGAGCACGGAAGTCGGCCGTCTTACGCGCGGCCATGCCGCGGCGTGAACCGGAACTCCAGCTTGCCCGGGGGCGCCTGCGGCGTCCAAATTCGTGCCGGACGACTGTCGCTTCGCGACCCCGCCCTACGCCCCTGTACCCGCCTGCGCCCCTGTATATGTATGCGCAGGTCAGGGCTTGGAAGGCTTGCGCAGCGTCTCCTGCGACGACACCGCGAGCCAGCGGCCGTCGATGCGCGCGAACACGTCGGTGAAGGACACTTCCACGGTCCAGCCCTTGCTGCGCGAATGCACTTCGTTGATGCCGATTGCAACGGCGGTGTCGCCCCACACCCGCACCTGCAGGTGCGGGATGTGCTGCGTGGTATCCGCGGATGCGTGAAGGCCGGCCAAGAGCATCGACTTGTCGCGAATGTCGCCCTTCCAGTCGATGTCGCGATAATCGTCGGCGAGCAGATTGGCGAGATCGTCGCGGTCGCCACGCGCAATGTCGGCGATCCAGCGTTGTTCCAGTTTCTCGACGGCGCGCTGGGCCACGTTCGGCGCCTTCGAAGCGGTTTGCGAAGGCGGGGCCGCGCTCGACAACGCTGGCAGCGCCACGATCACGCCGACCATCATGCCGCACCATGTCACGGCTTGATCCTGGAGGGCCGCGCGATCGGTGCCCAGCCGTCGGGGCCGAGTACCTGCAGATTGTCGAAACGGGCCTTGTAGCCCATCTTGGGGTGGTGCGCGATCCAGTAGCCGAGATACAGGTGCGGCACGCCGCGCAGGCGTGCCAGTTCGATCTGGCGCAGGATTGCGTAGGTGCCGAGGCCGCGCTTGGGCAGGTCCGGATCGAAGAAGGTATACACCGCGGACAATCCGGTTTCGCACACGTCGGTGACGGCAACCGCGATCAGGCGCCCCTCGCACCGGAATTCGAGGAACACCGTCGGACTCCATGGCGCGGCGAGGAAATGCGAGAAGTCCTCGTCACTGGCTTCGTCCATGCCGCCGCCCGGATGGCGCTCGTGCAGATAGCGCGCGTACAAGTTTTGGCGCTCGGTGGTGAGGCCGGGCGGGCACTCGGTCAGTTCGATGTCGCGGTTCGCGGCGAGGCAGCGGCGCTGGCTGCGGTCGGGCGAGAACGCCGCCACGTCGATCCGGCACGGTTCGCAGGCGTGGCAACGCTGGCAATGCGGGTGATAGACGTGGCCGCCGGCGCGGCGAAAGCCGCGGGCCAGGGAAAGTGCGTAGAGCTTGGGCAAATTCGGCGCGGCGGGGTCCAATACCAGGTTCTGCGCGGTGCGTCCCTCGAAATAGCCGCACGGATGCGGGAGGGTCTGGAACAGCCGGACGCGTTCGCTGCGGAGGGTCATGTCACCAGACCGAAATCAGCTTCGCTCCGTAGATGGCGAGGGCAATGCACACCGCGACCAGCACGGCGGTCCGCACGCGCGCGGCGACGCGCGCGGGGCTGCGCGCGCCGCCACCGGTTTTCTGGAATCGGTACGCGGCCAGTTCTTCCGCATAGCGGGTCACGGGTTCGATGCCGATGTCACGCATCAACTGGCGCGCGCGGGTGTGGTCGCTGGCGTGCTTCACCCATACCGAGGGCCAGTTGTCGCTGTTGCCGGGGCGGGCATAGGAAAACCGCCGGTAACTCTTGCCGTCGTACACGCGCAAGTTGGTCACCTTGGTGGCGATGCCGTGTTCGGCCATCACCGCGACCAGCCGCTCGACGTTTTCGATCCTGGGGGAGCTGTAAATCCTGCGCATGCCGAAAGTTTACGACAGTTTACGCGGCGTGGAATGGCCCGCCGATTGCGCAGGAATGGCGGGTCGGGGATTCGCGGATTTTGCCGGCGCATTCAGCTTCGCCGTCGCAGCGAGCTTTTTGCGCGATAACGGTTTTGCCCAGCGACCTGCCGCGAATGTTGGGCCTCTCCCGGCTGCGCCGGATCAGCCCAACCTACCAAATCTGTGGTTGGGTGCTGAGCGCAGCGAAGCCCAACGCCAGCATTGCGTTGCCCAGCTGCCGCCGGTTCAGCGATCGCGCGTTTCCCGCAGCCGCAACAGCCCTTCTTGCGCGCTCGACGCCACCAGCTTGCCTGAAAGATCGAACATCTGCCCACGCACCAAACCGCGCGCGCCCTGCGCGGTCGGGCTTTCGCACGAGTACAGCAGCCACTCGTCCACCCGGAACGGGCGGTGGAACCATAACGCGTGATCCAGGCTCGCCATCTGCAGGTTGGGCGTCAGGTAGGAGACACCGTGCGGCAACAAGGCAGTGCCGATCAGGTGGTAATCGGACGCATACGCCAAAAGCGCGCGGTGCAGCGCGGGGGTGGCGTCGATGTGCTGGGTGAGCCGGAACCAGATGTGCTGGTAGGCCGGGCGCTTGGGGGGGTGCAGCTCGTCGCGCGGCCACACGAAACGGTATTCGAACGGCCCGTCGGTGGACAGCCAGCGCTGCAGCTTGGGCGGCAGCTTGGCGAGTTCGGCTTCCGGCAACGAAACGGGCGGGTCCAGATCTTCGGGCTTGGGCACTTCCGGCATGCTGGTCTGGTGCTCGAAGCCGGGCTCATCGATCTGGAACGACACCGCGCAGTTGAGGATCGGCTGACCGTGCTGGATCGCTTCGACGCGGCGCACGGAAAAACTGTGGCCGTCGCGTGCGCGATTGACGCGATAGATGATCGGCGCCTCGACGTCGCCCGCGCGCAGGAAATACGCGTGCAACGAATGCGCGGCGCGTTGGGGATCGACCGTCTGCTGGGCGGCCGACAAAGCCTGACCCAGCACCTGCCCACCGAACACGTATTTGGTGCCGATGTCGCGGCTCTGGCCGCGGAACAAGTTGTCCTCCAGCCGTTCGAGTTGCAGCAGTTCGATCAGCTCGTTGACGTGCGGTTGGGTCATGGCATGGCGGCGGGTGCAAAAAAGACGCGGAATTATACCGGCCGCACAGGCGGTACCAGTCGCTGCAGGCCGCATGCGGCCATGACGCGTTGCCATGGAAACAACGGACCCGGATCGAGTTTGCGCTGCACCTGCTTCGACGGATCGTCGCTGGCGGCGACCCTGTCGATGTCGAGATCTTCGTGGCCGGCGATTTCTTGCAATCCCGGCAACGTCGCGCGGAGGTGCGCGAGCAGGCGCAGCAGCGCATCGATCTGCGCATCGGGGTAGGGTTCGACCATCACCTGCCGGTGCGAATCGAACCAGTCGGGGTAACGGCCGGTATTGACCAGTTCGATGCCGACGGAGTGCTCGTTGTGGCCGCGCACATGGTGCGCCACGCGTTCCTCGGGCACGTAACGCACGATGCTGCCGTCGCGGTCGATGTAGTAGTGCCCGCTGTTGCCGGTGCCGCTCGTGTGCACGACGCGTTCGCCGTATTCGCGCGCGGTCGCGAGATCGGGCAGTTCGGTGCAATGAATCACCACCAGATCGATGTCGGCAAGCGCGCGCGTTTGCAAGCGCTGGGCGTAGGGCAGCGGCTGGTCGTGGATGACGGGTGGTTGCATGGCGCGAAGTGTTGCATGGAACGCGAAGCGCAGGTGTGCCTGTTACGCTTTCCCTCGTCCCTCTTTCTCACCTCTCGTCCAAGCCATGCGCGGCCACGTCATTCTTTCCCACGGTTCCGACAGCGGGCCCGATGCCACCAAGGTCAGCGCGCTGGCGCGGGTGGCCGAGTCGCTGGGGTGGACCTCGTTCAAGCCCGACTATCGTGAGGAAGACGCGCTCGGTTACGCGGGCGCGGTTCCGCCGCGCGTCGAACGACTCGTCGAGGCGATGCGGGATGCTCCGCGGCCGCTGGTGCTGGCGGGTTCCAGCATGGGCGCGTTCGTGACGGGGCTGGCATCGCTGCGTGCGCCGTGTGATGGACTATTCCTGGTCGCGTTGCCGACGATGATCCCCGAGTGCGCGCAGCCGTTCGACATGGCGGACGGCGTGGCCGCCATGCTGGTCCATGGTTATGAGGACTCGCTGTGTCCGGTACTGGCCGCGCAGGCATTCGCGCGCATGCGCGGGTTGCCGGCGTTGCTGCTGCCGGACGACCATCGGTTGGCCATGCATGTGCCGGAGATCGAACGGCAATTTCGCGGGTTCCTGGAATCGATCCCGGCGCGAGCCGATTGACGTGACGCAATTTTTTGCCACCTGCCCGAAAGGGCTCGAATACCTGCTGCGCGACGAACTGGCCGCGCTTGGCGCCGATGCGCGCGAGGCCCTGGCGGGTGTGCGTTTCGAAGGCGACATGGCATGCGCATATGGGGCCTGCCTGGAATCGCGGTTGGCCAGCCGCATCCTGATGCCGCTTGCGGAGTTCGCCGCAGATGACGCCGAGGCGCTGTACGTGGGAGTGCGCGGCGTCGACTGGTCGCAGCACATGGCGCCCGACGCCAGCCTCGCGATCGATGCCACCGGCAGCAGCGGTGCGATCACGCATTCGGGGTTCGCGGCACAGAAGACGAAAGATGCGATTGCCGATCAGTTCCGCGAACGCTACGAAATACGCCCGACGGTGCAGCCGGAGCGCCCGGATGTCCGGCTCAATCTGCGATTGCACAAGGGACGCGCGACCTTGTCGCTCGATCTGTCGGGCGAACCGCTGCACCGCCGTGGCTGGCGCCGCGAACAGGGCGAGGCGCCGCTGAAGGAAAACCTGGCCTGCGCGATGCTGCTGCGCGCGCGCTGGCCGGACATTTACGCTCGGGGTGGCGCGCTGGTCGACCCGATGTGCGGCTCCGGCACCTTGCTGATCGAGGCGGCGTGGATGGCGGCGCAGGTCGCACCGGCGCTGCAGCGCGACTATTTCGGATTCCTCGGTTGGCGCGGCCACGACGCCGGGCTATGGCAGCACTTGCGCGAGACGGCGCAGGCGCGCGCGCAGGAAGGCCTGCGCGATCTGCGCTCGTGTTTCTTCGGCAGCGACAGCGACGGACGCATGATCGCGGTCGCGACGCACAATCTTCAGAGCGCCGGTGTCGCGGGTTTCGTCATGCTCGAAAAGCGTGCCGTCGAATATCTGGAACCGCCCGCGGGTGTTGCGTCGGGATTGGTGATCACCAATCCGCCGTATGGCGAGCGCATGGGCGATCTCGCGACGCTGCCGGTGATGTACCGCGCGTTCGGCGAGCGGCTGCGGGCCGGCTTCGCCGGCTGGCAGGTGGCGGTGCTGACCAGCGAACCGGAACTCGAACGCGCGCTCGGACTGCGCGCGGATAAACATTATGCGTTGTTCAATGGCGCGATCGAATGTCGGCTGGGCGTGCTGGAAGTCCGCGCGCATTCGACGGCGCGGGAGGCGGCGCCGTTGTCGGCCGGCGCGGAGATGGTCGCCAACCGCATTCGCAAGAACCTGCGCAACCTCCGCAGGCAGCTGTCGCGCGAAGGCGTCACCTGTTTTCGCGTCTACGACGCCGACCTGCCCGAATACGCGGCGGCCATCGATGTCTATCGCGGCTGGCCCGAAGGCGACGCCGATGGGGGCGACGAGACCACGGCGCACACATGGCTGCACGTGCAGGAATATGCACCACCCGCCAGCGTCGAAGCCAGCGCGGCGCAAACGCGTTGGCGCGACCTGCAACGCGCGGCACGCGACGCGCTGGACGTTCCGCGCGAACGCATGGTCACCAAGACCCGTGCGCGCGGCAAGGGCGGCAGCAAATACGGCCGCTTCGCGGCGCGCGAAGAGTTCCTGGTGGTGGAGGAGGGCGGCCTGCGCTTTCTGGTCAACCTGCGTGACCGCATCGATACGGGACTGTTCCTCGATCACCGCTTGGTGCGCGCCCGCCTGCGTGAACTCGCCCGCGGTCGTGACGTGCTGAATTTGTTCGCCTACACCGGCGCCGCCAGCGTCTACGCGGCGGCGGGCGGCGCGCGCAGCACCACCAGCGT
>DAIUEL010000085.1:0-10650 GCA_036845145.1 Rhodanobacteraceae bacterium
TCGCGCATCGCGCCGCGGCCGCGGTAGGTGCTGGCCACCGCGGTGAGCGCCGCGCGCTCGCGCCCGTAGCGGCGGAACACGTACTGGATCACTTCCTCGCGGCGCTCGTGCTCGAAATCGATGTCGATGTCGGGTGGCTCGTTGCGCTCGCGCGACACGAAGCGTTCGAACAGCCCGTTCATGCGCGATGGATCGATCTCGGTAACACCGAGTGCGTAACACACCACCGAGTTGGCGGCGGAACCGCGTCCCTGGCACAGGATTTTCTCGCCGCGCGCGAATCGCACCAGGTCGTGCACGGTCAGGAAGTAGGATTCGTATTTCTTCTCGGAGATCAGCGCCAGCTCGTGTTCGATCAGCGCGCGCGCCTTGTCCGGTATGCCATCCGGCCAGCGTGTGCGTGCGCCGGCTTCGGTGAGTTCACGCAGCCAGCTTGCGGCGGTGTGGCCTTGCGGCACCAGTTCGCGCGGATATTCGTAGCGCAATGCTTCCAGCGAAAAGGTGCAGCGCGCCGCGATGCGGATGGTTTCCTCCAGAAGCTCGGCGGGATAGATCGCGGCCAGCGCGCGGCGCGTGCGCAGGTGGCGTTCGCCGTTGGGAAACAGTTTGAAACCGGCCGCGTCGACCGTGGTCTTGTGACGGATCGCGGTCAGCGTGTCCTGCAGCGCGCGCCGGCCGCGCACGTGCATGTGCACGTCGCCGGATGCAACCAGCGGGATGTCGAGTTGCGTACCGATGGCGCGGAGTAGCGCGAGTCGCGCGGCATCATCCGGTCCGCGATGCAGTTCCACCGCAAGCCACGTGCGTTCGGGAAACGTGCGTTTGATCCACGCGCCTTCGGTTGTGTCGGGCGGTGCGCCGGGAATCCACAGCGCCAGCAATCCTTCATTCGATGCGGCCTGGAAATCCTCGCGCAGCAGTCGGTACGAACCTTTCTCCGCGCGTCGCCGCGCCAGCGTCAACAACTGGCAAAGCCGCGTGTAACCCTGCGCGTTTTCGACCAGCAGGACCAGCTTGGTACCATCCGTGAGCTGCACTTCGCTGCCCACGATCAGGCGCAGTTTGGTTTTCCTCGATGCTTCCAGTGCGCGCACGATGCCGGCCAATGAAGCTTCGTCGGTGATCGCGAGCGCGGTGTATTTCAACCGGGCCGCGCGCTCGAACAATTCGTGCGCGACCGACGCGCCGCGCTGGAAACTGAAGGCCGAAAGACAATGCAGCTCGGCGTACGAGGGGGAATCGTGACAGCGGAAGCGGCGCGACCCGGTGCCTTGCCCATTCCCGATCCCCGATTCCCGAATCCCGGCTTTCACGCAAACCACCCCTGCAGCATGAAAGGGCCGTCGTCGCCCGCGGGACGGAATGCCCAAGCACGCTGGTGCGAGGCGGTTTCGATGACGTAGTAGTCGCGGCGCATGTCGGCGCCGTCCCACCAGCCGCTTTCGATCCGTTCGGGTCCGGCGAGGATGCGTTCCACGCGCTCGCGCAAGAGGATGGGTCGCGCCAGTAACCAGGTGGGGCGCGGCGGCAGTGACGGCGGTACGTTCGCGTCGCGGGAAGTGCTGGTGTCGCGCGAAGATTCGGCACGGGTTCGCCACGCACATTCCGGTCGATGATCGGGGTGCAGTGCCAAGCCATGCACGGCCTGTTCGCCCAGTCGCGCACGCAGACGCTCGCGCAAGGCTTCCCATGTGACGGCCTGTTGGGGACGCGTGTCGAAAAGATCCCGGCGCGCCGGCGTGAACGGCGGCAATTCGTCCGAGACCAGGCGCAGGCCGCATACCGGTTCGCGCAAGCGCGTGCGCTCCAGCCGTGCGCGCGCGATCGCGAACAGCAGTTCCGGATCGCGTTCCGGCGCCAGCAGGCCGATGCGGATCTCGGTGGGCGCGCCGCGTTCGTGTTCGAAGGCCAGCGTGAAACGCTGCGCGCCACCATCGCGACCGGCGAGAAAGGCCGAGAAGTCGCGCAGCAACCGTCGCAGCGGAAACAGCAACGACTCGTGCGACGAAGTATTGAATGGCAGTTCGACACGCTGGTCGAACACGTCCGGCGGCTGGTAGAAATCGAGCGCGTGCGTGGCTGCACCACGCAGGCGGTCGAGGTGCAACAGCGCCTGCGCGCCGATGCGCTTGCCGAGTTCCGCACGTGGCAACACGAACAGTTGCCGCAGCCGGCGCAATCCCATCCGCTGCAAACTTTCCACGCAAGACGCGTCGAGCCCGCTGCGTCCGACCGGCAGCGTGCCCAGTGCATCCAGCAGGTGCGCCGCGTCATCGATCGCGCAACCATCGCGTGCGCCCGCCAGCACCATCGCCGCGTGTGGATGGGGCGCCGCGGCGATGCGGTGCTCGAAACCGAGCGCGGCAAGTTCGCGGCGCAGTTCCGCCTGCAGTGCAGGCCAGCCGCCGAACAGGCGGAAACTCGCGCGCACTTCCAGCAACAGGGTTTGCGGAAAAGTCCGGCACACCTGCGAGCTGTAGCGGTACGCCCACGCGGCCAGGAAATCGTGGCAGCGCTCGACCGCGGCCGGGTCGTGTTCGACGGCGTGCACGCGTGGGTACAACGCGCGCGCGGCGGTCAGCGATTGCCCAAAGTGCAGGCCGTGGTGTTGGGCCGCGGCGTTGGCGGCGCATAGACGCGCGCGTGAACCGGTGCCTTCGAACAACACCAGCGGCGCCGCACCATCGCTGCGCTGTCGCAGCACGTCATCGAGTGCAAGTTGCGGAAAGGAAATGCAGGCCCATTGCATGACGGCGTTCCATCAAGCCGCAAGCGACGCAAAGGCGATCGCCTGCGCCGGCGGATTGCCGCCGCGGCATTTCAGGACGCGTAACCGCGCCGGGCCGGTTTCGATGCCGATGCGAACCGCCGCCATCGAAGCCTGCGCGGCCGTCGCGGAAGGGCGCAGCAGGAAACCGATCGTCTGCCCGGTTTCGGCGGCAAGCTGCAGGCGCCGCAACGTTGCGGTATCGGCCTGCCGCGGCCAGCACAGCACCGCCGCGCATGCGGCCGAGCGCAGGCATTGTTCAGCCGCCCACATCGCATCGTGTTCGCCGGTCTGCACGATCTGCAGGAACCGCAAATCCACGCCGGCCGCGATCCACGCGGCGGGAAACGGCAGATACGGCGGCGCGACCAGCACGACCGGGCATCCTTCGCGGCCGAGCGTCGCCAGCGCTGGCAGCAGCAGTCGCATTTCGCCCACGCCGTCGGCGGGAAACAGGATTTCGCTCAAGGCCGCTTGCGGCCAGCCGCCGCCGGGCAGCACGCCATCCAGCGCATCGAAGCCGGTCGGCAACGCGTCGCGACGCGGCGCCGTGCCCTGGCCGCGCCACAGGCGGCCGTTCTCGATGAGGGGTTGCAGGATCGCGCTCATGTCAGCCTGCGCGGATCACGCCGACGTACAAGCCTTCGATCGCGAACGGCGTGCGCCGCGGGTCGACTTCGATCGGCGCGTAATCCGGATTCGCGGGTTCCAGCCGCACACTGGAGGCGAGGATGCGCAGGCGCTTGACCGTGACTTCATCCTCGATGCGCGCCACCACGATCTGGCCGGTGCGCGCTTCGCGCGTGCGGTGCACGGCGGCGAGATCGCCATCGAGGATGCCGGCATCGCGCATCGAATCGCCCTTGACGCGCAGCAGGTAATCCGCGCGCGGCTTGAACAGCGCCGGGTCGACGGTGACGTGGCGTTCCACGTGCTCGCTGGCCAGGATCGGCGCGCCGGCGGCCACGCGACCGACCAGCGGCAGCCCGGTGTTGCGCCCGCGCGCGGAAGGATTCAGCAGCCGGATGCCGCGGTTGCGGCCCGGCAACAGTTCGATGCAGCCCTTCGCCTGCAGCGCTTGCAGATGCTTGTACGCCGCGCGCGGCTGGTTGAAGCCGAACGCCGCCGCGATTTCGGCCAGCGTCGGCGGCAGGCCTTCGCCGATCGCCGAGGCGATGAACTCCAGAATCCCGCGTTGGCGATCGGTGAGGGGTATCATGACAGGTACAAGTATATGTACCATTTTGACGAGATGCCAGATGCCTGCCGCAGCCCGCAGTTCCCCCACGCCCGATCCGTTCCAGGCCGGACTTTTCCAGCATGAATCGGGGGTTTTTGTTCCGATCGCCGATGCCACCGGCCGCATTGCCTACACGCCGGGCTGGATCGCACCCGCGCTCGCCGCACAATGGTTCCGGCAACTGCACGACGGCATCGCCTGGCACAGCCAGCGCCGCATGATGTACGAGCGCATGCTCACCGTGCCACGGCTTACCGCCCATTTCCGATTGGACGATCCCGCATTGCCGCCGCCGCTGGGCGAGGCCGCCGCGCGTGCGCGCGCCAGCGTCGGCGCGCCCTTCACCACGGCGGGTTTGAATTTCTACCGGGACCGGCACGACAGCGTCGCGCCGCACAACGATCATCTCGATGAAATCGTGCGCGGCCAGCCCATCGCGCTGCTGTCCCTCGGCGCCACCCGCCTCATGACCATTCGTGCCAAGCGTGCGCCGCGGCGCGTGCTGCGCCTGCAACTGGAACCCGGCAGCCTGCTGCTGATGGATTACGCGACCCAGTTGCACTACGACCACGCCATTCCCAAGCAGCGCGTCCCCGTTGGCCCGCGCATCAGCGTGGCGTTTCGCTGTTCGGTGCGTGCTTGAAACGCAAACCTGGTCAGCGCGACGACACGTACTTCTCGCGACGAATGTTCTTGATCGGCATCCCGAGTTCCTTCAACTGGGTGAAGGTGGCGTCGATCATGTCGGGGTTGCCGCAAAGGTAAGCGATGTCGTGCTCGGGGTCGGGCTGGAGTTCCGGCAGTACGTCCTGCACGTGGCCGCGGCGGTCGTGCGGACGCGGCGCGGCGCGTGCGGCGCGTGAAAGACAGGCGCGGAAGGTGAATTCCGGATGCTTGTTCGCGAACGCTTCGAATTCCTCGCCGTACAGGAGTTCCTGTTCGTTGCGTGCGCCGTAGAGCAGGACCACGCGGGTGCCGCGCTCGGCGATCAGCTTCCCGATCTTCGGCAGCATCGCGCGGTAGGGCGTGATGCCGGTACCGGTCGCGATCAGGAAATAGCGCTGGTTGGTATCGTCGTCCATCAGGCAGAAGCGGCCGAATGGACCGCTGGCCTTGACCGTGCCGCCGTGTTCGAGGTTGCCGAGCAGTTTGGTCGCGGCGCCGCCATCGACGTACGACACCGCCAATTCGAGCTGGTCGACTTCGGCGCCTTCGGTCGGCGTGCCCACCGAATAGCTGCGCTTGGTGGGTTTGCCGTCGTCGTAGGTGAAGTGGATCTGGATGAACTGGCCGGGCGTGAACTTGAATGGCGCGCCGTCGGCACGCTGGAACGCGAGATGCCGCACGCCGGGCGCCAGCATGTGGCTGTCGGCAAGTTTGAGTTGGAAGTGTTCGATCATCGTTCGTGCGATGCGGCGAAGCCGCCGCCAGCGTAAGGGTTGCGATGCGCCGCGGCCATGCCGTTCGGCATGGGGCCGCGCAGACGAAACTTCTATAATAGGGGATGGCTGCCGATTCCGCTTTGCCGAACTCTCCCCCTTCCATGCCCGCCACCGATGCTTCCCGTGCCGTTCCGGCGCTGGAAGTCGAAAACCTGCGCAAGACTTATTCCAGTGGCGTCCAGGCGCTCAAGGGCGTTTCATTGAAGGTGGCGCAGGGCGATTTTTTCGCGCTGCTGGGGCCGAACGGTGCGGGCAAATCCACCCTGATCGGCATCCTGTCTTCCCTGGTCAATCCCACCAGCGGCGACGCGCGGGTATTCGGGCTGTCCATCCACGCCGACCGTGGCGGGGTGATGCGCCAGATCGGGCTGGTGCCGCAGGAAATCAACTTCAACCAGTTCGAGACGCCGTTCGACATCTGCGTCAATGTCGCCGGTTTCTACGGCATCCCGCGTGCGATCGCCAAGCCGCGCGCGGAAAAATACCTGAAGGAACTGCGCATCTGGGACAAGGCCTTCCAGCCCACGCGGATGATGTCGGGCGGCATGAAGCGGCGGCTGATGATCGCGCGCGCGATGATGAACGAGCCGCGCCTGCTGATCCTGGACGAACCGACCGCGGGCGTCGACATCGAGATCCGCCGCTCGATGTGGCACTTCATCACCGGCATCAATCGTGCCGGCACCACGGTGATCCTGACCACGCACTATCTCGAGGAAGCCGAGAAGCTTTGCCGCAACATCGCGATCATCGACCACGGCGAGATCGTGGAAGATACCTCGATGCGGCGGCTGCTGTCGAAGCTGGACGTGCAGTCATTCGTGCTGGACGTCACCGGTTTCGAGGGTACGCTGCCGCAACTCGATGGCGTCAAGCTGACGCGCATCGACGACCAGACCATGGAAGCGGAGATGCCCAGCACCCATGACCTCAACGCGCTGTTCGCGGGATTGACGGCGCACGGCATTACCGTGACGTCGATGCGCAACAAGACCAATCGGCTGGAGGAATTGTTCGTGCGACTGGTCGAACGCAATGGGAACGGAGCGACGGCATGAACGACCTCGCACGGCCCCGCCTCACCGACGCGCCGACTTACGCCGCGCCCGTGCGCGCCCGCGCGAACTTCGTGGCGCTCGGCACCATCACCCGCCGCGAAGTGCGCCGGATGCTGCGCATCTGGACCCAGACGCTGGTTCCGCCCGCGATCACGATGACGCTGTACTTCGTGATTTTCGGCAAGGTGATCGGCAGCCGTGTCGGGCCGATGCACGGTTTCAGCTACATGCAGTACATCGTGCCGGGCCTGGTGATGATGAGCGTGATCAACAACGCCTACGGCAACATCACATCGAGTTTCTTCGGTTCCAAGTTCGGCCGCTATGTCGAGGAACTGCTGGCTTCGCCGATGCCGAGCTGGGTGGTGCTGACCGGCTACGTGTCCGGCGCGGTGCTGCGCGGCCTGCTGGTGGGCGCGATCGTGCTGGGCATCGCGCTGTTCTTCACGTCCTTGCAAATCGCGCACCCGCTGGTCGCGATCACCACGGTGATCCTGGGCGCGACGATCTTTTCGCTGGCGGGTTTCATCAACGCGATGTTCGCCAAGCGCTTCGACGACATCGCGATCGTGCCGACCTTCGTGCTGGCGCCGCTCACGTATCTTGGCGGCGTGTTCTACTCGGTCAACATGCTGGGCTCGCCGTGGCGCGAGGCGTCGCTCGCCAACCCCATCCTGTACATGGTCAACGCCTTCCGCTTCGGCATCCTCGGCATCGGCGACGTCCCGGTGTGGGTGGCCTACGTGGTGATGCTGGCGTTCGTGGTCGTGCTCGCCGCGGTCGCGTTGTGGCTGCTGCGCAAGGGCGTGGGGCTTCGTTCCTGAACCGTGCGGCGGCGTAAGATCGCCGCATGAAGGCCGCGCTTGCCGCCGTGATCTTCGCCTGCAGCGTTGGGTGCGTCTCCGCGCATGCGCAGGTGTACCAGTGCACCGATGCGAACGGCAACCTGGGTTACCAGGATCACGCTTGTCCCGCCGGGCAGAAGCAGAAGATCATCGACGTGCCGAGCCACGCGCCGCCGGGACACGTCGCGCCGCCCGTCGCCACCGTTGCGGCGCCCACGACGGCGAACAATCCACTGCCGGCAGCGGTTCAAGCGCCGGTGCCAACCCCTTTGCCGGTGATGTACGAGTGCGTCGGTGCGGTGAACGGCAAGCAATACCTCACGCGTTCGCCGCCACCGCCGTATCTCGCACCCCTCGGGGTGATGGGCTATCCGCCTCAATCGCTGGCGCGCGCGTACGGCACCCGCGGCGGTGCGGGCGTGTCGGCGCCGGAGTTGTCGAAGCCGCGCATCGGCGGTCCGCGAATCGCTGCCGGCATGACCGAAGTGCAGGATTTCTGCCTGCCGGCGACCCAGACGCAGGTCTGCCATTTCGTGCAAAAGGAATATGACGAAAATCACCGCGAACTGCGCATGGCGATGCCGCACGAGCAGCCGCCGCTGCGGGAGCGTGAGCAGCAGTTGCAGGGCCAATTGCGCAATTGCCAGTGATGCCTGATTCGTTGCGCTACTCCCGTCCCATCCCGCTTCGATGTAGGGCGAATGCCAGCCCGTCAACGTCGGTCAGACAACGACTGGCGGGATTCGCTGCGCTACTCCCGCCCTACGCTGGCTGCGCCGTAGCCATCTCGCATTGATGTAGGGCGGGTGCCAACCCGCGGACGCGCCAGACAACGACTGGCGGGATTCGCTGCGCTACTCCCGCCCTACGCTGGCTGCGCCATAGCCATCTCGCATGGATGTACGGCGGGTGCCAACCCGCCGACGGGCCAAACAACGACTGGCGGGATTCGCTGCGCCACTCCCACCCTACTTGGTCTACGCGGTCAACGTGAGTGCGGGCACCGGCGCGTACTTGCGTTCGTGCGCCAGCAGCCAGCGCTTGGCGGGAAGCCCGCCGCCGTAGCCCGTGAGGTCGCCATGGCTGCCGATCACGCGATGGCAGGGCACGATGATGGACAGCGGATTGGCGCCATTGGCGGCGCCCACGGCACGCACCGCGCGCGGCCGGCGGATGCGTCGCGCAATGTCGGCGTAGCTCACCGTTTCGCCGTAAGGAATCGCGAGCAACGCACCCCAGACTTCGAGCTGAAACGGCGTGCCCGATGGATGCAGCGGCAGGTCGAATTGCAGGCGCTTGCCAGCGAAGTATTCATCGAATTGGCGCGCGGCTACGTGCAGCCTCGATGTGCTGCGTTCGCCATCCGATGGCGGTGGCGGTGCGGCGCCGCCGTGCGGCAGCCCGACTTCCACCAGCCCCGCGCCGTCACTGACCAGCAGCAGCGGCCCGATGGGAGAATCGATGTGGTCGTAATACACCATTGCGATCAAAACCCGTAAGTCAAGAATCCGCCATCGACCGCCAGCACCTGCCCCGTGATGTAACTCGCGGCGGGCAGGCACAGGAATGCGACCGCGGCGGCCACTTCCTCGGGTTCGCCGATGCGCGCCATTGGCGTGCGGTCCAGCACTTGTTCCAGGTAATCGGGATCGGACAACGCCGCGTCGGTGCGACGGGTGCGGATGTACCAGGGCGCCACCGCGTTGACGCGAATGCCATCCTCGGCCCACTCGCAAGCGAGATTGCGCGTCATCTGGTGCAGCGCGGCCTTGCTCATGCCGTACGGCGCGCCGGTGCGTACGTGCGTCGCACCCGACACCGAACCGACGTTCACGATCGCAGCGTGTCCATGCTGGGCGAGGCGCGGATGCGCGAGCCTGCACAGATCGAATGCAGCCACGCTGTTCAATCGCAACACTTCCTCGAGATCGGCGGGCTCGTATTCCAGCGTCGGCTTCTTGAGATTGCCGCCCGCGTTGTTGACCAGCAGCGACAGCGGCACGTCGAGATCGGCAATCCAGTCGAAGATCGCGAGGCGATCCTCGGCGTCACCGACGTCGGCGGAAAAGCTGCGCGGATCGCTTTCGGGAAAGTCCTCGCGCAGTTCGTCGCAGACCGCGTTCAATTGCACCTCGTCGCGCGCGACCAGCAGCGGTTGCGCGCCCAGGCCCGCCAGTTCACGCGCGCAGGCCAAACCGATCCCGCGACTGGCGCCGGTGATGAGACAGGTCTGGCCATCGAGGCGCCAGCGACCGGGAGATGCGTTCACGCGCAGGTTCCGAGGATCCTCCGTGGAAGCTTAGCGCAGCTTGCAAGCCGCCGCCCGCCCCGCGACACTGCGTCGCATGTTGCGCGCCCTCGCCATTCTGGTTTTGATGGTTCCGCTCGCGGCGTGCGGTTCGCACACCACGCCTGACGCGGCGGCTGCAAGTTCCGCGGCGCCTGCGCCGGCGGCCACCAACGCGCTGGCCGGAACGCCGCTGGCCGGCTACGGCCACGACTTGAACAAGGCGAAGAACGTCCAGAACATCGTCGACGACCAGGCCAAAAAACAGGCCGCCGCCATCGATGCGGCGACGGGTTCTTCAAGCTGATCGTTCCTGCATGAGCAAGGCCCGGGCGCTTGCGCACCCGGGCCCGCGTTGGCCGCGCATGGCGGCGAAAGAGGTCAGAACCTCACCTCGGCCTGCGCCGACAGCAACCCTGTCGAAAGATTGATATCGTTCTTCTTGGCGCGGTAGTAGTCGTAGCCGACGCCGACGCCGAAGTTGCGGCTGAAGTCGTAGCCCACGCCCAGTCCGCCGTAGTAGCCGTCGGAACTGCGATGGTTGCTGATCGGCGTGAGATCGCGCGTCATGCCGTCGCCGCTCCATCCATACAGGCCGGTGCGTGCGGACACATACCAGTTGGGATTGAAGTTGTACTTCGCGTTGGCGCCCACGGTCCAGCCGTGCAGCGAGGCCTTGCTGTTCGCGACCACTGGCTGCGAGTTGAACACGTTCTTGACACGGATGTTGCCGAGATCGTTGTAGCCGACCTCCGGTCCTATCGCGAAGCCGTTGTCGAGCGCCCAGCGATAGCCGCCGCTGATCTGGTAGCCGGTATCGCTGCCGCTGTTCCGGCCACTACCGAAGTAGCTGTGGCCCGCGTTGCCGTTGATGAAGAACCCGCTGTCGGCGCCGGTCGTGTTCGTGGCGTCCTGCGCGTGGGCTTCTTGAATGAAGCTGGGTGCGGCCGCGAAGGCCGCGGCGATGGCGAGGACGATTGCAGTGTTGCGCATGATTGTCTCCACTTGTGG
>DAIUEL010000086.1:0-1743 GCA_036845145.1 Rhodanobacteraceae bacterium
TGATCTTCGGGCAGGGCGCGATCCGCTGCCATCCGTGGATCCTGAAGGAAATGCACGCGGTGAACGAACCTGATCGCGCCAAGGCGTTGCGCGATTTCGACGCGGCGCTGTTCGGCCACATCGGGTTCGGGTTTTCCAACGCCGCGCGTTCGCTGGTGCTGGGCTTCACCTTCGCCAGGTTAGGCAAGGCGCCGGGCGATGCCTACACCCGCCGCTACTACCGCAAGTTGAACCGCTATTCCGCGGCGCTGGCGTTGCTGGCCGACACCGCGATGGGCGTCTTGGGCGGCAAGCTGAAGTTCAAGGAAAAGATTTCCGCGCGGCTTGGCGACGTGCTGTCTTATCTGTACATCTGCTCGGCGATGCTGAAGCGCTACGAGGACGAGGGTCGTCCCGAAGCCGAGCGGCCGATGCTCGCTTGGGCGTTCCACGATTCGGTGTGGCGGATGCAGATGGCGCTGGATGGCGTGATCCGCAATTTCCCGGTGCGCCCGGTGGCGTGGCTGGTGCACACGCTGGTGTTTCCGTTCGGGCGCCGCGAAGTGCCGCCCTCCGATCGATTGGGCCGTCGCGTCGCCGCCATCCTGACGGCCCCGAACAGTGCGCGCGACGCACTGGTGAAAGGCATCTATCTGACGCCGACGCAGAACAATCCGGTTGGGCGGATGCATGCGCTGCTGCCCGACGTGGTCGCGGCCGAACCGATCGAACGCAAGTTCCTGAAGGCCGTCAAGGCCGGCACGATCCGTTCGCACGACTACTTCGAACAACTCGCGGAAGCGCAAAAGCAAGGCGCGATCAGCGAAACCGAACGCGCGATGCTGGAACGCCTGCGCCGCGCGACCGCGGAGTTCATCAACGTGGACGATTTCGACCCCGAGGAACTGCGTGCAAAGATCGTGCACGGTGGTGCGGATACGCAGCGGTCGCTGCATATCGCCTGATCCAGTCGCGTTGCGTTCGCGCCGGATCAGGCAAGCGTCTGCGCGTGATGGCGCAGGTGGTCCTCGATGAACGTCTGGATGAACCAGTAGCTGTGGTCGTAGCCGGGCTGCATGCGCAGTTGGACCGGTTGGCCCGCAGCGCGGCAGGCGTCGATGAAGAGTTCGGGTCGCAGTTGTCCGCACAGGAACGGATCGGCGTCGCCCTGGTCGATCAGGATCGTGCCGTCGAAGCGCCGTCCCGAGCGCACCAGTTCGAAGGCATCGTGCACTTTCCACGCTTCGCGATCGTCGCCCAAGTAGCGCGGGAAGGCTTTCAGTCCCCATGGAACCTGGGTTGGTGCGACGATCGGGGCAAAGGCGGAGACGGAGCAATATCGATCCGGGTGCCGCAGTGCCAGCGTCAGCGCGCCATGCCCGCCCATCGAATGGCCCATGATGCCGCAGCGGTCGAAGTCGGCCGCAAAATTGACGGCGACAAACGCCGGCAGTTCCTCGACGACGTACGTTTCCATCCGGAAACGCGACGACCACGGCGGTTGCGTCGCGTCGAGGTAGAAGCCGGCGCCTTCGCCGAACTCCCAATCGCCCGTTGCGCCTTCAAAGCCGGTGTCGCGCGGACTGGTGTCGGGCGCGACCAGCATCAGTCCGAGTTCCGCGGCGACGCGTTGCGCGCCGGCCTTGATCGGGAACGTCTCCGCGGTGCACGTGAGCCCGGCGAGGTACAGCACCACAGGTACTTTCCCGCGCGCTGCCTGCGGCGGCGCGTACACCGCGAAGTTCATCGGTCCGCCGCAGGCTT
>DAIUEL010000086.1:1843-10592 GCA_036845145.1 Rhodanobacteraceae bacterium
ACGGACCGGATCGACTCGCCCTTGTGCATCAATTCGAAGCCGCGGTTGATGTCTTCCAGCTTCAGCGTATGCGTGATCATCGGGTCGATTTCGATCAGGCCCTGCATGTACCAGTCGACCACCTTCGGCACGTCGGTGCGCCCGCGCATCCCGCCGAACGCGCTGCCGATCCAGCGCCGACCGGTGACCAGCTGGAACGGCCGCGTGGCGATTTCCTGGCCGGCGCCGGCGACGCCGATGATGCACGACACGCCCCATCCCTTGTGGCAGCATTCCAGCGCCTGTCGCATCACCTTGACGTTGCCGATGCATTCGAACGAGTAATCGGCGCCGCCTTTCGTCAACGAAACGAGATACGGAACCAGATCGCCTTCGACTTCATTGACGTTGACGAAGTGCGTCATGCCGAATTGCTCGGCGAGTTCCTTCCGCCTGGGGTTCAAGTCGACACCCACAATCATTGCCGCGCCCGCGAGCCGCGCGCCCTGGATCACGTTCAATCCGATGCCGCCGAGACCGAACACGACGACTTTCGCGCCGGGCTCCACCTTCGCGCTGTTGATCACCGCGCCGATGCCGGTGGAAACGCCGCAGCCGATGTAACAGACCTTGTCGAACGGCGCGTCCTCGCGGATCTTCGCGACCGCGATTTCGGGGAGCACCGTGTATTCGGCAAACGTCGACGTGCCCATGTAGTGATGGATCGACTCGCCGCCAGCCGAGAATCGACTGCTGCCATCCGGCATCACGCCCTTGCCTTGCGTTTCGCGGATTGCCTGGCAGAGATTCGTTTTGGGATTGAGGCAGTACTCACACTGACGGCATTCGGGCGTGTACAGCGGGATCACGTGGTCGCCCTTTTTCACCGAGGTCACGCCGGCGCCAGTTTCGACCACGATGCCCGCGCCTTCGTGTCCGAGGATCGCGGGGAACAAACCTTCAGGATCGTCGCCCGACAACGTGTACGCGTCGGTGTGGCAGATGCCGGTGGCTTTCAGTTGCACCAGCACTTCGCCCGCGTGCGGGCCTTCCAGGTCAATGGTTTCGATCGTGAGCGGCGCACCGGCCTTGTGCGCGACGGCGGCTTTGACTTTCATGTACGCGGCTCCGTGCGATGCGGAACCGCCAGTGTAACGCGTGGTCCGTGTTGGCCGGTCGTTACGCCGCCACGCTGGAGTGTTCGCGCGTATCCGTGAAGATGACGTCCGGCCAGCGTTCCTGCGCGAGTTGCAGATTCACGCGCGTGGGCGCGAGATAGACCAGTTGCTCGGCGGCATCCACGGCGAGATGCATGGCGTTGCGTTCGCGGAACTCCGCGAGCTTTTTCGCATTGTCGCAATGCACCCAGCGTGCGGTGACGACGCCCACGTTTTCGAACGCGCAATCGACGTTGTATTCGTCCTTGAGTCGGTATGCGGCGACCTCGAACTGCAGCACGCCGACCGCGCCCAGGATCAGGTCGTTCGACATCAGCGGGCGGAAGAACTGCGTCGCGCCTTCTTCGGACAACTGCGCAAGGCCAGCGCGCAGCGCCTTCATCTTCAAGGGATCGCGCAGGTGCGCGCGGCGAAACAATTCCGGCGCGAAGTTCGGAATGCCGGTGAACACCAGTTTCTCGCCTTCGCTGAAACTGTCGCCGATCGCGATCGTGCCGTGGTTGTGCAGGCCGATCACGTCACCGGGATACGCGGTTTCCGCAATTTCGCGTTCGGACGCCATGAAGGTCAGCGCGTTGGCCAGTTTCACTTCCTTGCCGGTGCGCACCTGCAGCGCCTTCATGCCCGACGTGTATTGGCCCGAGCACACGCGCAGGAACGCCACGCGGTCGCGATGCGCCGGGTCCATGTTGGCCTGGATCTTGAACACGAAGCCGGAGAGTTTTTCTTCTTCGGGTGACACTTCGCGTGTTGCCGCAGCGCGTGCCTGCGGCGACGGCGCGTGCTCGACGAAGAAATCCAGCAGCGGCTGCACGCCGAAGTTGTTGATGCCGGAACCAAAGAATACGGGCGTCTGTTCGCCGGCGAGGTATTTTTCGATATCGAACGGGTGCGACGCACCCTGCACCAGCTCCAGTTCTTCGCGCAGTTCCGCGAGCGCGTCGGCACCGATGCGCCGTTCGAGTTCGGGATCGTCGAGGCCTTTCAGGATCGTCGAGTCCTGGCGGGTGAAGTTGCGCCCGGTCTCGTACAGGTGTACCTCGTCGTCGAGCAGGTGATACACGCCCTTGAGGCGCTTGCCCATCCCGATCGGCCAGGTCACCGGCGCGCACTGGATCTTCAACACCGATTCGACTTCATCCAGCAGTTCGATCGGCGAGCGGCCTTCGCGGTCGAGCTTGTTGATGAAGGTCATGATCGGCGTGGTGCGCAGGCGGCAGACTTCCATCAGCTTGATCGTGCGTTCCTCGACGCCCTTGGCGCAGTCGATCACCATCAGCGCGGAATCGACCGCGGTCAGCACCCGATAGGTGTCTTCCGAGAAATCCGCGTGGCCGGGCGTGTCCAGCAGGTTGACGATGCGGCCCTCGTAAGGGAACTGCATCACCGAGGACGTCACCGAAATGCCGCGCTCCTTCTCCATGGCCATCCAGTCGGACGTCGCGTGGCGCGCGGACTTGCGCGACTTCACGGCGCCGGCCATCTGGATCGCGCCGCCGAACAGCAGCAGCTTTTCGGTCAGCGTGGTCTTGCCCGCGTCCGGGTGCGAGATGATCGCGAAGGTGCGGCGGCGGGCCGTTTGTGTGGCGTGGTCGGACATGGAAGGCGGGTTTGCGAAAAGCGCAAACCCGCCATTCTAACGGGCACCGACGTTCCGCCCAAGAACAGTGCCGATCAGGATTGTCTTATTGGGTCAGCCGCGTCAGCAGGCTGTGCCAGAAATCCAGCGCGGCCGGCACTTCCGACGCCCGCAGCTTCTCGTTGAGGCCGTGCGCGAAGGTGTCGTTGGGCTTGGAGAAATCCGGATCGACGCCGTAGCTCGGCACGCCCGCGTTGCGGAAGTACATGCTGTCCGAAGCGCCGGCCGACATCCCTGGCACCACGTCCACGCCCGGAAAACGCTCACGGATGGTCGCCGTGACCGCCTCCACCAGGTCCTTGCGCAATGGCGAGGCCGGGCTTTCCACCGGCGGCGGCTGGCGCGCGCTGATCTGGACGCCGGGATCGCCGATCACCTTGGCCAGCGTGGCTTGCACCGAAGCCACGTGCGTGCCGGGAAAGATGCGGCAGTTGATGTTGGCATCGGCGCGTTGCGGCAGCGCGTTCAGCGCGTGGCCGCCATCCAGCATGGTGGCGATGCAGGTGGTGCGGATCTGGCCGACGTAGGCAGGATCGGCCGAGAGTACCGCGGCAGCCTTCGCGTCAGCCGGATTAGCGGCGAACGCACGCATCGCTTCGGCGATCGGGCCGCTGCTGTGCTCGCCCGTGGCCTTCAGGGAGGCCAGGGTGATTTCATTGTGCTGCACCGGGAATTGATAGGCCGCGATTTTCCCGAGCGCCTTGGCCAATCGATAGATCGCGTTCTTCGGCGCATCGGGTTCGCTGGAGTGGCCGCCTGGCGAGGTCACGGTCAACCGGAAGTCGGCGTAGGTCTTTTCGGCCGCCTGGATTTCATAGACAACCGGCTTGTAGTGCGCGTCGTAGGTGCCGCCGCCAGCATCGGCATTGAGCAGGAACTCCGCGTCGTGGTGGCGCTTCGCCAGCTCACGGGTGGAGGCCATGTCGGTCTCCTCGTCGCCGGACAACACCAGGATCATCTCGCGCTTCGGCACGAAGTGTTCGCGTTTCAACCGCATGAAGGTTTCGGCCAGCGCGATCACGTTGGACTTCATGTCCGCGACGCCGCGGCCATACAGATAGCCGTTCTCCTCGATCAGCTTGAACGGGTCGCGCTGCCAGTCCTTCGGGTTGGCGGCGACCACGTCCATGTGGCCGGACAGCAGGATCGGCTTGAGGGTCTTGTCGCTGCCGCGGTAGTGCACCACCAGCGCGGCGGTCTGTTCGACCGGGATGATCTCGATGTCGGATTGGGCGAAGCCCGCCGATTCGAGCTTGCCGGCGAGATAGCGCGCGAAGGCCGGCACCTGGTTCTTGCCCTCGACCGTCTGCGTGGCGATCGCATGGCGCAACATGTCCATCGTTTCCGGCATGGCCTGCGCGGTGGTTTCCGCGGCGGCCATTGAAGAACAGCCCAACGCCAAGGCCAGGCAGGCGGCCAACGACGTGCGATACATGGACATGGCGATGCTCCCCACTCGAAAAGGCATCAGCGTAGCGCCCAATCAAGATGCCCGCACGGGTAAGAGGTCACGACGGATCCTGCACCGCCTCGACCTGGATCTGCAGGCTCACTTTCATGTCCATGCCGAACGACTTGCCGGCATCGATCCCGAAGTCCGCGCGATCGAAGGTGGCCGAAGCCTCCGCGCCGCAGCGCTCGCGCGGTTTCACCAGCATGTCGGGCATGCACTTGAAATGCTCGATCTTCAAGTCCAGCGGACGCGTGACGCCGTGCAGCGTGAGTTTGCCAACGACCCGCGTGGGTGCGCCATCGACGAAGCCCTCAAGCTTGCCGTCGTAGGTTGCGGTCGGGTATTTGGCGGCGTCGAAGAACGCGCATTGCGTCTTGCACAGCGGCGCCGGGATCGCATCGCGCAGCACCATCTGCGTCAGCGGCGGATGGCCGAAATTGATGCTGTCGACCTTCGTGACGACGTGGACGGTGCCCGTCTGCTTCGCGCGGTCCAGCGTGATCGTGCCGCTCGAGTGGTCGAACTTGCCGCGCCAGGTCGAAAGGCCCATGTGGTCGGCGGCAAAACTTGGATAGGTGTGGTCGGGGTCGATGGTGTAGCCGACCGGATGCGCCGTCGCGAAGTTTGCGACTGCGATCGACAGGATCGCGGACCATGCAAGCGCGCGTTTACGCATGGCCGGACTCCCGGGCGCAATTGATCATCCACTTGGCACCATAGCGATCGGTCAGCATGCCGAAGCGCAGTGCCCACGAAGTTTCCGCGATGGGCATGGTCACCGTGCCGCCTTCGCCGAGCGCATTGAACAAGCGTTCCGCCTCATCGGGTTTTTCGACACTGATCGACACCGCGTTGCCGTGGATGCCGGGGTAGCGTTCGGTGGTCGGGCCACACCAGTCCGAGCCCATCAACACCGCGTCGCCCACCGCGAGGCGCACGTGCGCGACCAGCCCGCGGACTTCTGGGGGCAGGGCGTCCGCGTCGGGCATTTCGCCCATGGTGACCTTCATCTCGATCTTGCCGCCCAGGCAGCCGGCGTAGAAATCGAACGCTTCCGCAGCGTTGTCCTTGAAAAACAGATAGCTGGCGATTTGCATGGAAATCTCCTTGTGGCGTTGAATGGAACGAGGTGTCGGTTCAGCCGGCCGTTCCGGGCGCGGCCTAGCTCATCCATGCGACGAACCACCCTTCCGGGAATCGACGCGGAATCCGCGACGCGTATTCACGCCGCCACGGCCAACGTGGGAAACGGCTCGCGCCAGGCATCCAGGTTGTTCAGGCGGTCGTGCCAGCGCCGCACCGCCGGGAATGCGTTCAACGGGATACGGGCGCGCTCGGCATAGGGCAGCATCGCGGCCACCGCGAAATCGGCGACTGTGATGCCATCGCCCACCAACCAGGAACGATCATGCAGATGGCCATCCAGTATCGCGGCGAAGTGCTGCCATTCGTCGGTGGCTTGCTTCACTGCGGCCGGGTCGGTATCGCCGAGACCGAAGCGCTGCTTGATGACGTGCTCGAAGTACAGCGTGCCACCCCATTTGTAAAAGTGCGCCAGATCCCAGCTGAGCCAGCGGATCACCTCGATCTGGCGGTCGTCCTGCGGCCACAGGTCGGAATCCGAGCGGGCGGCGAGGTGGCACATGATCGCGGCCGATTCCCACAGCGTGCGGCCGCCGTCGACCAGCGTCGGCACCTTGCCGTTGGGATTCAGGGCGAGGTATGCCGGCGACTTGTGCTCGCCACGGGCGAGGTCGACGTGCGCGTATTCGATCGGTGATTGCAAGTACTTCGCGACCGCGCACACCTTGCGCGGATTGGCGGTATCGAACCAGTACAGCTTCATCGTGGGTCTCCTAGGGCTTTCGCTGGATGCCCGTCTTGATGACGGATGGCGGGGTGCGGTTTCGACACGGGCTTGCGCCGGCCGCGTACGGGTTGCGATGGCGAAGGCGCCGTCGCGCACGGCCCGCCTGCGAGTTCGCGCAGGCTGGCCGCGGCCTGCGCGCCCATCAGATCGGTGAGCCGTTGCTGTGTCTTACGCCAGGCGGGCATCGCGGCGCTCAAGATGTGTGAACCCTTCGGCGTCACCGACGCGATGCGCGAGCGTGCGTCTTCGCGGCCGGCCTGCAGCGTTACCCAGCCATGCTGCTCGGCGACGGCGAGGTTGCGCGTCAGCGTGGTGCGGTCGGCGGAAAGGATTTCGGCGAGATCGCCGATGGATTTCGGCCCGGCGAGGTGCAGCGCCGCCAGCAGCGTGAACTGGGTGGCGCGAAGCCCGCGCGTACGCAGCGCCTGATCAAATTCGCGGGTGATCATGCGCGAGGCGCGGCGCGCCGCTAGGCACAGGCAACGTGTGGTCTCGAACAGGGCAGGGTCGGGCGGCATGTCGAACATGTGTATATGCACCTATATCGCATGTCAAGCGCGATACGCGACAGGTGCCCGAAAGCCGCAAGATGATCATTCGTTATATGGGCACATAGACGTCTATACGTCCATTGACATGCCGCGGCGGCGTAGCTAGAGTGGCCCCATTGCTCATCGAGACCGGCTGAGGGACAGGCCCTTGGAAGCCGGGGCAACCCGCGAACCCGCAAGGGTTCGCACGGTGCCAACTCCTGCGGAGGCATTGCATGCCACCCGAGAGATGAGTCGCGCAATCCCGCATGCTGCGGGATTGGACGGCTGTTTCCGGTTCCCCGCATGGCTCGGTGTCGATGCTGTCCGGAGAACCGCCATGACTTTCGCCGTGTTTCCAGAAATCGCCGAGCCGCAGGTCGAAGGTGCTTCGCCTGTGCAGCGCGATCATGCCCCTTTCACCTGCCTGCGCGGCAGCCGCCGCGTCCGGATCACACCCCGTTACGGCAAGACCGCGACCGACGCGGAAGTCCGCTACCTGTGGGCGGGGGCGCCGGGCGCGCCGACCGTGATCGTGCAGGGCGGCATTTCGGCAGATCGCGATGTCTGCGGAACCACCGAACACGCCGCGCCGGGCTGGTGGGAGACGATGGTCGGCGCCGATCGCGCGGTCGACCTCGCTCGCATGCGCGTGCTCGCGATCGACTGGCTGGATGCCGATGGCCTCGATGCCCCATCGATCTCCAGCGCGGACCAGGCCGATGCGCTGGCGGCGCTGCTGGATGCGCTCGGCATCGTCCGTGTCGAGGCATTCATCGGCGCCTCGTATGGCGCAATGGTGGGTCTGGCATTTGCCGCGCGTCACGCCGGGCGGTTGTCCCGGTTGGTGGTGCTGGCCGGTGCGCACCGCCCGCATCCGTTTGCCACCGCGCAGCGCGCGGTGCAACGCGGCATCGTCAAGCTCGGACTCGACAATGGCTGCGTCGACGACGCACTGTCACTGGCGCGGCAGCTTGCGTTGACCACGTATCGCAGCGGCGAAGAAATCGGTCGCCGGTTCGCCGGTGGCGTCGCGTGTAGGGATGGCGAACTGCGGTTGCCGGTGCAGGACTGGCTGGAACACCACGGCCGAAGCTTCGTGGCACGTTTCGATGCGCGCCGCTATCTCTCATTGTCGGAATCGATCGACCTGCACGAGGTCGATCCCGAGGCCGTGCGTGTGCCGACCACGCTGATCGGTTTCACCAACGACCGGCTGGTGCCGCTCGCGGATCTGTGCGAGCTGCAGCAACGCCTCGGCGCGCCGGCCAGTCTCGAAGTGATCGAAACCCCCTATGGCCACGACGGTTTCCTGAAGGAACACGAACGCCTCGCGCCGCTGCTGCGCGAGGTCCTTAACGAATGTGGAGCATGACATGACCTCTGTCGCATCCTGTACGCGCGCGGTGCGCGCCGGCATCGAAACCGACCCTCAGCACGGCGCGGTGGTGCCGCCGCTGCATCTTTCGACCAATTATTCGTTCGCGGGCTTCAACGAGAAGCGCGAATACGACTACTCGCGCAGCGGCAACCCGACCCGCGACCTGCTGGCCGATGCGCTCGCCGACCTGGAACATGGCGCGGGTGCGGTGGTGACCGCCAGTGGCATGGCCGCGGTGGCGCTGGCGCTGGAACTGGTCCCCGCGGGCGGCAGGGTGCTGGCCGCGCACGATTGCTACGGCGGCACCTGGCGGCTGCTGGACGCGTGGGCGAAGAAGGGCCGCTTCGAGGTGCGCTTCGCCGACCTCACCGATCCCGCCACGCTCGCGGCGGGCCTCGCGGAAAAACCGGCGCTGGTGTGGGTGGAAACGCCGTCGAACCCGCTGCTGCGCATCACCGACATCCGCCACGTCGCGCAGGCCGCGCATGCGACGGGCGCACTGTGCGTGGTGGACAACACGTTCCTTTCGCCGGTGCTGCAGCAGCCGCTGACGTTGGGCGCGGACGTGGTGGTGCATTCGACCACCAAGTACATCAACGGTCACAGCGACGTGGTCGGTGGCGCGGTGATCGCGCGCGAACCGGAGATCGCCGAAAAACTGAAATGGTGGGGCAATTGCCTCGGCCTCACCGGCGCGCCGTTCGACAGTTGGCTGACGC
>DAIUEL010000087.1:0-10476 GCA_036845145.1 Rhodanobacteraceae bacterium
ACGATGCGCATGCGCCGCGTGCCGGAACTGCGCTTCAAGTACGACGAATCGGTGGACAAGGGCGAGCGGATCGAACGGCTTTTGCGGGAATCGGGATTGGACGATGGTGAATCGTAAGACCGATTCACCGGAATGCCCGTGGCTCTTTCCGATTCCCGTCTCCCGATTCCCGGCTCCCGGCCCTTGAACGGCATCCTCCTCCTCGACAAGCCGCAAGGCATCTCCAGCAACCGTGCGCTGCAGCAGGCCAAGCGCCTGTTCGGCGCCAACAAGGCCGGTCACACCGGCAGCCTCGACCCGCTTGCGACCGGATTGCTGCCGATCTGTTTCGGCGAGGCGACCAAGATCGCGGGCCACCTGCTCGGCGCGCGCAAGGCTTATGCCGCGGAATGCCGGCTTGGCGTCACCACCGATACCTGCGACAGCGAAGGTTCGGTATTGGTCGAGCGCGCCGTGCCCGCGCTGGATGACGATGCGATCCGCGCCGAACTCGCGAAATTGACGGGTCGCATCATCCAGATTCCGCCGGTGTATTCGGCGCTGAAGCAGGGCGGCGTGCCGCTTTACAAGCGTGCACGCCGCGGCGAAGCGGTGGAAGCGCCGCCGCGCGAGGTCGAGGTGCTCCGTTTCGACTTGATGGAACGCGCCGGCGATACGTTGCGGATGTACGTCGAATGCGGCTCCGGCACTTACGTGCGCAGCCTCGCACGCGATCTCGGCGAAGCGCTGGGTTGCGGCGCGCACCTGACAGCATTGCGGCGGTTGTGGGTGGAACCGTTTCGGGAACCGCGCATGTTCACGTTGGATGAACTCGCGCAAATGCGCGAACGCGACGCCGCGTGCCTGCGCGATGCGCTTCTGCCCATCGAAACCGGTCTTGCCGATTGGGCCGTGTTGCCGCTCGACGAACGCGGCGCCGACGATGTCGCGCATGGCCGCGCGCTCCACGTCACCGCCGCGCCGGGCCGTTATCGGGCGCATGCGCGGGGCGACCGCCTGCTCGCGATCGGCGAGGTGGACGCGGCCGGCACGTTCAAGGTGCTTCGGGGCTTTACGACCTGACAGTCGCGATCACAGCAACCGCATCAATTCCGACCATAACGGCAATTGCCGCACGCGCACGGTGGTGCCCGCGAAGATCGCGTTCGCCAGTGCGGGTGCGGCGGAGGGAAATCCCATGTCGAACGCTCCGGTCGGATTTTCCTGCGACGGCACCAGGATCACCTGCACGTCGTGCGGCATCTGCGCCATCGTCGCGAGCGGGTAGTCCTTGAAGCCTTGCTGCACGACTCGGCCATCCTTGAGCGTGATGCGTTCGCGCAGCGCAGTAGAGAATCCGTCCAGCGTCGCGCCGACCAATGCCGCGCGCGCCCCGAGCGGATTCACGACGCGGCCCAGATCCGCCGCGCACACCACGTTGTGGATCACCAGGCGCGTGCCTTCCATCGACACCTCCACTGCGTGGGCGACGTAGCCGCCGAAGGTGAAGTGGCAGGCCAGCCCGAAGCCGTGGCCTTGCGGGTGCGGCTTGTTCCAGCCGATCGCGTCGGCGGCAAGCTGCAGTACCCATGCAAGCCGCCCGGTATCGAGCACGGGACCGCCGTGTCCGCGATACGGCAATTTGCGCGGTTCGCCCAGCAGCGCGAGTCTGAACTTGAGCGCATCCAGCTTGAGCTGGTGCGCAATCTCGTCGAGGAAACACTCGGTAGCGAATGCGTTGACCGCGTGGGAACTGGCGCGATAGCTGCCGCGCGGCAGCGCCGAATCCAGCGCGTACCAGGCGTATTGCAGGTTGCCAACCAAGCCGGCTGGCAGGTCGTCCGGGTGCATTTCCGACAGCCACCAGCGCGCACGCGGTTCGCGGCCGGCGAGGCGCGACGTGCTGGCGATGCGATGCGTCCAGCCGGTCAGAGCGCGCTTGCGATCGGCGCAGGCCTCCAGCCTGTGCACGGAGAAGGGACGATAGGTATCGTGCGCGAATGCTTCCGCGCGCGTCCACATCAACTTGATCGGCTTGCCGGCGGCCTTGGCCAGCATCACCGCTTCGGCCACGTAATCGGTTTCGAGGAAGCGTCCGAAGCCGCCGCCGGCGCGCGGCAACTGGATGGTGATCTTGTCTGGGGCCAGCCCGGTGAGTCGTCGCACCGTATCGAAAATCGCGCGCGGATTCTGCACCGGCGCGACGATCAACGCCTGCTGGTTGTCCACGCGCACCAGCGCGTTGGGTGGTTCGAGGTCGGCGTGCGCGATGGTGGCGCAGCGGTACTCGGTCTTGAATTTGTGCGGCGCGCGTTTGGCGGCTTCCGTGAAATCGCCGTCGGTGCGCACTGCCTTGGCGGGATCGGCTGCGAATGCGGCGGCAGCCGCTTCGGTGAGCGCCTCGTCTCCCTGGGCCGTCTGCGCACCCGGTTGCCAGCGCACATCCACTTTCGCAAGCGCCTGCATTGCAGTCCATGTGTCGGAGGCCAGCACCGCGATGCCGGCGACCAGTTGCTGGGTGCCGAGCGCGTGCGCGGGATCGGGCGCGGGAATCGTCATGATCTTCTCGACGCCCTTCAGCTTCAGCGATTCAGTGTCGTCGAGATGTGCGAGTTTGCCGCCGGGGAAGGGGCAATGGGCGATCACCGCGACCAGTGCATCGCCGAACCAGTCGTCGATCGCGTAATGCTGGCGCCCGGTGACGATATCGCGCGCGTCGACGTCGCCCGCATCCTGTCCGATCAACACGTATTGCGCCGGTGTCTTCGGTCTGGGCGGCGCGTTCGCGGGCTTGAGTTTCGACGCGGCTTCGGCGAGTTCGCCGTAGCCGAGTTTCCGGCCATCCGCCGCGATCACCACGCCACGTGAAGTGCGCAGGTTGGCGACGTCGGTTTTCCATTGCGCGGCCGCTGCGCGCAGCAGCAGTTCGCGCGCCGCCGCGCCGACGTTGCGCAGGTCGTTCCACGCGGCCGGCACGCTGGTGCTGCCCGATGCCATCTGGTGCCCGTAGGTCCAGTGCGGTTCGCCGCCGGCGCTGGTGACACCCAGCTCCAGCGGCTCGACGACCACGCGCGGCCAGTCGGCGTCCAGTTCTTCGGCAAGGATGCGCGTTTCGGCAGTGCGGATGCCTTGGCCGATTTCGGGATCGCGTGCGCCGATCACGGTGGTGCCGTCGGGTTCGATCCGAACGTAAGGGCTGAGCCGGCACAGGTTCTGGCCCAGTAGTTGGTCCGGCGTCCACGCGAAGGCGGGCAGGCCGACCACGAGCGCGCCGGTGGCGGTGCCGAACACTTTCAGGAAGCGTCGGCGACTGGCATCGTGCGGGCGATTCACTTCGCCTTGCCCCGCAGGGTGTCCGCGGCACGGTGGATCGCGCGGCGGATGCGCGGATGGCTGCCGCACCGGCACAAGTTGCCGATGGCGTCGATGTCGGCGTCGCTCGGTTTCGGTTTTCGTGCAAGCAGCGCCACCGCCGCCATGATCTGGCCGGACTGGCAGTAGCCGCACAGGATCGCGTCCTCGTCGATCCACGCCTGCTGCACGGGATGCAGGGAACCATCCGGTTTGGCCAGGCCTTCGACGGTGGTGATGGCTTTGCCGGCGAGACCCTGCATCGACAGCGTGCAGGCGCGTTTCAACTTCCCATCGACCAGCACGCTGCATGCGCCGCAACTGGCATCGTCGCAGCCGTACTTGCAGCCGGTCAGGCGCAACACGTCGCGCAGGTACCAGAGCAGCGGCAGGTCGGGATCGCCCGTGTGGCGGAAATACTTGCCGTTGATCGTGACGTCGGTGCCTTCACGGACCGGCTGTGGCACGATTTCGGCGGGTGGGGTCTGCGAGACTTGGGGCATCATGTGGCGATTGTATTGGGTAGCCCCGCTTCGCTCACGCGCGGGGGCGCACGTCGTGCGTGGCGCGTTCAGCCCGCATGTTGCCGGGGTGTGTCACCGATCGACCGTTACGTGAGCGGACGCTTGATGATGGGGTCATCAGCTTGCCACGCGCGATTGCGTTTTCGATGGTTGCCCGCAACACTTGCGGGCCGTATCCGCGCTGCCGCGCTTTCATCTCCGCCGATCCATGCCCGCGACCGCCGCCACGCCGCTTGCTACCGACGCGCCCTGGGTCGTGCTGAAGTTCGGCGGCACCAGCGTCGCGACCGCCGAACGCTGGCGCACGATCCTGGATCTCGCGGCGGCGCGTCGTGCCGCAGGCATGCGCGTGCTGGTGGTGGTGTCCGCGCTTTCGGGTATCACCGATGCGTTGAAGGCGCTGTGCAGGTGTGCGCCGTCGGAACGCGAGGCTGCATGGGCGAGCGTGGTCGCTCGCCATCGCGAGCTGGCCGTGCAGATGCAGCTTGCCGACGTCGCGCGGGTGGAGCACTGGCTGGCTTCCTTGCGGGCTTTGGTTTTCCCTCTCCCCCCGGGAGAGCGTGTCCGACTACGGCCGACGGGATCGGCCGTGAACGGCATTAGCCGGACCGAAGGGCGAGCGCCTTGGATGGCGCGAGCAAGGGCGGGTGAGGATTTGGACGTTCAAGCAGAATTGGCGAATTCCGAACCCTCACCCCGGCGCGCTGCGCCCGGCGCTTCGCGCCGCCTCTCCCGAGGAGAGAGGGGCCACTGGTGGCACGCAGCGGTCCAGGCCCACGGCGAATTGCTGTCCAGCGCCATCGGCGCCGCGTTCATGACCGCAAACGGGTTGCCCACCGAATGGCTGGATGCGCGCGATGTGTTGCTTGCGCGCGAACTGCCGTTCCTCAACGAACGTGCGCGGGTGTTGTCGGCGCAGGTGCAGGCCGAGCCCGATGTCGCGTTCGCGGCGCAAATGGCGGCGCGCGGCGAGGTCTTCATTTCGCAAGGTTTCATCGCGCGCAACGCCGAGGGCGAAACCGTGTTGCTGGGCCGCGGGGGTTCGGACACTTCGGCCGCGTACATGGGCGCGTTGCTGCGCGCGGCGCGGGTGGAAATCTGGACCGACGTCGCCGGCATGTTCACCGCCGATCCGCGCCAGGTGCCGGGCGCGCGCCTGTTGCAGCACCTCGACTATGACGAAGCGCAGGAGATCGCGACGACCGGCGCCAAGGTGCTGCACGCACGCTGCCTGTCGCCGTGCCGGCGCGCGCGCGTGCCGCTGTGGATCAAGGACACCCAACACCCGGACCTCGACGGCACGGTGGTGGCGCCGCAGCCCGCCGAAATCGCGCCCAGCATCAAGGCCATCAGTTCGCGTCGCGGCATCACGCTGGTGTCGATGGAGACCTCGGGCATGTGGCAACAGGTCGGCTTCCTCGCCGACGTGTTCGCGCTTTTCAAGAAGCATGGGCTGTCCGTGGACCTGATCGGCTCGGCCGAGACCAACGTCACCGTGTCCCTGGACCCCACCGAAAACCTGCTGGATTCCGACGTGGTGGCGGCGCTGGCGGCCGATCTCGCCAAAGTCTGCCGCGTCAAGGTGATTGCGCCTTGCGCGGCGGTGACGCTGGTCGGGCGCGGCATGCGTTCGATGCTGCATCGCCTGTCCGGCGTGCTGGCCGAGTTCGGCCGGATGCGCGTGCACCTGATTTCGCAATCGTCCAACAATCTCAACCTGACGTTCGTGGTGGACGAGGGCACGCTGGATGGCTTGTTGCCGCGCCTGCACGAATTGCTGATCCGCGCGGGCGCACTGCGTACCGACGACACGACGTTGTTCGGACCGAGTTGGCAATCGCTGTACGGGAAAAGTGGAACGTACGTGCGTGCGCCGTGGTGGCGCGCGGCGCGCGGCGGGTTGCTGGACCTTGCGCGGGCGACTCCGCGGTATGTTTATAACCTGCCGACGATTCGCGAACGCGCGCGTGCATTGCGCGCGCTGCAGTCGGTCGACCGCGTGTATTACGCGGTCAAGGCCAACGCGCATCCCGCGATCCTTCGCGCGCTGGCGCAAGAGGGGCTGGGTTTCGAATGCGTGTCGCCCGGCGAACTGGATGCGGTGGACGCGATCGCCGAAGCGAACGCATCACCGCGCCTGTTCACGCCCAATTTCGCGCCCCATGTCGACTACGAACGCGCGTTGCAGCGCGGCGTGCCGGTGACGCTGGACGCGCTGCACCCGTTGCAGCACTGGCCTGATCTGTTCGCCGGGCGCGAAATCATGCTGCGGGTGGATCTGGGCCGCGGGCTCGGCCATCACGACAAGGTGCGTACGGGCGGCTCCGACAGCAAGTTCGGGCTGCCGTTGGAACACCTCGACGCCTTCATGGAACTCGCGCGCCGGCACGACGTCCGCATCACGGGTCTGCATGCGCATCTCGGATCCGGAATCCTGGACGCCTCGCACTGGCCGACCGTGTGTGGACAACTCGCCAGCATCGCCGAACGTGTCGGCAGCGTCCGCACGCTGAACCTCGGCGGTGGCCTCGGGGTGCCTTCGCATCCCGGCGAGGCGGAACTGGATCTCGCAGCCGTCGATGTGGCGCTGGCCGAGGTGAAGCGCGCCTATCCGCAGTATGAGCTGTGGCTCGAACCCGGCCGCTGGCTGGTCGCGGACGCGGGCGTGCTGCTGGCGCGCGTCACGCAGACCAAGCGCAAGGGCACGATCGACTATCTCGGTTGCGACGCCGGCATGCACGTGCTGATCCGGCCCGCCCTGTATGATGCGTGGCACGAGATCGTGAACCTTTCGCGCCTGGGTGCGCCGGCCGATATCGTCTATCAAGTGGTGGGTCCGATCTGCGAATCCGGCGACGTGCTGGGCGTCGACCGCCACCTGCCACGCAGCGAGGAAGGCGACGTGTTGTTGATTGCGCAAACCGGCGCCTACGGCGAATCGATGTCATCGCGCTACAACCTGCGCGCGCTTGCCGAACCGGCGATCCTCGAATGACTCCACTTGCAGATCCTCGATCGGCGCAGGCTTTTCGCTTCGTGCGTTGCGGCTACGCCGGCGGCGTGGCCGAACTCGTGTACGCGTTCGATGATGGTCCCGAACTGATCGAGCGCATCCGTTTTCCCGAGCCGCCCGAGCTCGACGCGGCGCGCAAGGCCGCGTTCGATGCCGCGCTTCGGATGCTGCATCTGATCGCCGGCGTCAGCTATTACAAGGCCGGGCTTCCGCCGCGCATCGAGGTCGAAACGGGCGCGCTGGACGGCGCGACCGCCGATCTGCTCGACGCCTTGTATCTGCACGGGCTCGGCGAGTTCGCGTATCGCAACGGAATCGACTTGCGTGGGAAGATCGCGTTTCCGCGTTCAGGTGCGCAGGCGCTCCGTGCTTCCACTTTGCGCGTGATGGAGAGAAAAAGTGCATCGCGCGTGCTGGTGCCGATCGGCGGCGGCAAGGATTCGCTGGTGGTGGTGGAGGCGCTCAAGGCGATCGGTGCCGACGCCACCGCCGTGTGGGTAGGCGCGTCGCCCTTGATCGCGGCGGTCGCCGCACGTACCGGGTTGCCGATGCTCCACATCGGCCGCGAACTGTCGCCCGTGCTGTTCGATTACAACCGGATGGGCGCGTGGAACGGCCACATCCCGGTCACCGCGATCAACTCGGCGATTCTCGCGTGCGCGGCGGTCCTGCACGGACTGGACAGCATCGCGTTCGCCAACGAGCGTTCCGCCTCGGCCGCGACGCTGGAGTATGCGGGCGGGCAGGTCAACCACCAATGGAGCAAAGGGTGGGCGTTCGAGCAGGCGTTCGCGATGTGGTTGCACACCCATGTCGCCGGTGATCTGGATTACTTTTCGTTGCTGCGGCCTTTTTCCGAACTCGCGGTCACGCGCGCATTCGCGAAATCCGGCGCCCCCTATTTCGATGCGTTTTCGAGTTGCAACCGCAATTTCCGGATCACGGGTCCGAAGCCGGCGGACCGCTGGTGCGGGCAGTGCCCGAAGTGCCACTTCGTGTTCCTGGCGCTGGCGCCGTTCCTGCCCAAGCCGCGCCTGTTGCAGATCTTCGGCGGCAATCTCCTGGATGACGAATTGCAGGCCCCGGGGTTCGACGCGCTGATCGAATACCGCAACCACAAGCCGTTCGAATGCGTGGGCGAGGCGTCCGAAGCACGTGCCGCCTTCGCGGCGCTGGCGGCGCGCCCCGAGTGGTCGGAGGATGCGCTGGTGGCGCGGTTCCGTCGGGAAATCGCGCCGCAACTCGAGATGTCGCAACTTGCGCTGGAACCCTGGCTCCGTGCTTCCGGCGAGCACGGCGTGCCCGCGCGGTTCGAGACCGCGCTGGGCTGGATTGCCGGCTGATGCCGCAGCCGTGACGGCGCGATAATGCGTCCTCCCATGCGCTTCGAAGACCTCACCAATGCCGATGTCGCGATCTGGGGCTACGGTCGCGAAGGTCGCAGCGTGCTCGCGGCGATCCGCCGCCGCTTTCCGCAACAGGCGCTGACGCTGTATTGCAAGCCCGACGAGGCCGAAGTCGCGCGCAAGCGGGACGACGAAAATCTGCGCGTGGTCGACGTGCCGCCGGATGCTGCCGCGCTGTCCTTGCATGACGTCGTAATCAAGTCGCCCGGCATCAGCGCCTACAAGTCCGAAATCATCGCGGCACAAGCGCGCGGCGCACGCTTCACGTCGGGCACCGCGCTGTGGTTCGGCGCGAATCCGGAAAGCCGCGTCGTTGCCGTCACCGGCACCAAGGGCAAGAGCACCACCACGGCCTTGATCGCGCATTGCGCGCGGACGCTGGGCGTGCGCACCGCCTTGGCCGGCAACATCGGGTTGCCGCTGCTGGAGCTGGACGGCCAGCGCGCGGATTTGTGGGCGATCGAACTTTCCAGCTTCCAGACCGGCGAGTCCGGGCCGGTCGACCTGGGCGTCATCGTGAGCCTCGGCGAGGAACACCTCGACTGGCACGGCACGCGCGAGCGCTATGTCGTGGACAAACTTAAACTCGCTGGCGTTTCGCGCACGCTGCTGGTGGATGCCGAGTCACCGCTGCTGATGCAGCGCACCGCCGGCCACGTGCAGCGCCGAACGTTCGACGATCCGCGCGGCTGGCACGTTGCGAACGGTTTCATTCGTCACGGTGACGACGAGATTTTCAAGGTGAGCGAACTGCCGCTGCACGGCGCGCACAATGCGCACAACGCCTGCGCGGCACTGGCCGCGATCGATTTGCTCGGGCTGGACGCCTGCGCCGCGTCACACTCGCTGGCCGCGTTCAAGCCGTTGCCGCATCGGCTGACCTCACTTGGCGTACGCGACGGCGTGGAATGGATCGACGACTCCATCAGCACCACGCCCGATGCCGCGCTGGCGGCGCTGGAAAGCCTGCATGGCCGGCCGGTGACCTTGATATTGGGCGGACACGATCGCGGTCTCGACTGGACCGGTTTCGCGCAAACACTGCGCGTGCGGCCCGTGCACGCGGTGGTGGTGCAGGGCGCAGCCGGCACGCGCATCGCGGATACCTTGCGGAATGCCCATGTCGAGTGCACCGTCGAGCAGGCCAGCGACCTTGTCGATGCGGTCGCTCGCGCCAAGGTTGCCACACCACCGGGTGGCGTGGTGCTGCTGTCGCCCGGTGCGCCCAGCTTCGACCAGTTCCGCGACTACGCCGAACGCGGCCGCACGTTCGCGCGGCTCGCGGGTTTCGATGGCAATGCAATCGGGGAAATCACCGGCCTTGGCATCGCCTGAGCATCGTTGCCGAACCGGGTCGCGAAGTTCACTTGATGTATTTTCGCGAGCAGCTTTCCGCCCGGCGCCAATCAACAAGGCACAAACGGATAGGCGGGCAATCAGGGACTCACTCCATCGGTGCGGGAAACGAGTGAGGCTGGCACGCGCGGGGGGTATCCGCCAAGCGGCCGGCTGCGCGCCGTCAAGGGCGTGCTCCGGCATGCTGCGCTTCCGCGTCGTAGCGCGAAACCTCGATAAGGTTTCCGTCCGGATCACGGAAATACACCGAGGTGATGGGCCCCAGCGCGCCGGTTCGCGGCACGGGTCCCTCCTCGATGGCGACGCCGGCGTTTTCGAGCCCGGCGATCACTTCTTCGATCGGCGCGCGGGTAATCAGGCACAGGTCGCCCGAGCCAGGCGTGGGCTGCGCGGCATGCGGACGGAGCGGCGCCTTCGCCGGATGCAGGTTGATCTTTTGTTCGCCGAAAGCCAGCGCGCGGCGCCCGCTGCCGAAGGTGACCGGTTGCATCCCGAGTACCCGTTCGTAGAACGCCACCGTCGCGTCCACGTCGCGCACGGTCAGCACCCAATGATCCAGTCGTTCGATCTTCATGATTGTTGGCAAAGGTTGATGGGTTGCGGGGTTGATCGACGGTGCGCACACAAAAACGCGCCCGGAAAATCCGGGCGCGTCGTGCAGTCTTCGGACCGTTGGCTCAACTTGCCGTGCCGGCAAAATCGATCACCAGCGATGCGCGGCGATTGGGTTCGCCCTCGGCCCGCGTGGCGCCAGGCTTCACCTGGCGATCGTGCGCTTCACCGTAGCTCACGGCGCGCACCTGGCTGGCGGCCATGCCGTCGTTGTTGACGAGGTAATCGCGAACGG
>DAIUEL010000088.1:0-7465 GCA_036845145.1 Rhodanobacteraceae bacterium
GGCACCGGCGCGCCGGTGAAGTTGTCGCTGCCGGCGTAGTGGATGTTCTCGGCCATGTCGGGGACGAGCGAGCGGATGTCGACCATGCCCGCTTCCGCCATGGTTTTTGCGGGGGAAATCCGCGGTGGCGCATCGGCGCTTGCGGCCATGGCAATCGCTGCCAGCACAAATGAGAGAAGACAGGCGGTGCGCTTATTCACAGGAGCCCTCCCGCTTGAAATTCAAATCCTCGTAGTCGTAGCTGAAATCCGCATCCGGATCGACCTTGGCCATGTGCAGGGTGCCGCCTGCTTGCGAAGGGAAGCGTAGCCACGCCTCGGCGTCGCCGTGGTACCAATGCACGAGATATTTGTCGCCGACGCGCATGACTTGGCCGGTGAGCTCCGGCGATTTTTGCGATGCGAATTGCACTTTGTCGCCGCGCACGCAGAGGTGCACCTCGCCGAACCACGGATCGCGCCAGACGCCGAGGTCGTTCTTCAGGTCGGCCGGTGTCGCCGGTTTGCGCGAGGACGTGTCGGGTACGCGCGAAATCCGTCGCTGCTCGTCGGCACGCTTCAGTTCGTCGGCGTAGCTCTCGACGCTGCGTGCCTTGTCGGGTGCGGTGAAGTGCTTGGTCAACACTTCGCTGAGCACGCTGCGCGCGTTGTCGGCCTCGGCATTGATCATGAAAACGTAGCCGCTCTGCTTGAACGGCAGCAGCGTGACCGCCGAATACATGCCCGACAGCGTGCCGGTGTGAGACACGGTCATCTCGCCGTCGACATCGCCGATGCGCCAGCCGTAACCGTAGCCCCAGAACAGCGTGCCGTCCCATTCGTGCCGGAGTTTCGAGATCGGCATCGGCGTGTACGGCGTCCATTCCGCATGGCGTTCCTTCGGCGTCAGCCATTGCAACTGCTGCGGCGTCGGCGCCAACCAGTTCATGGCCCAGGTCAGCATGTCGTGCAAGCTGCAGCGCACGCCGCCGGCCGAGTCCATCGTGGTTTCGTGCACGATCGCGCCGCGCGCCGGAATCGCGACGAAGCGGCCGTTTTCGATGATGTGCGGATCCGCGACGTTGCCGACTTCATCGCGGTTCCACGTACCGATCTGGCAGCGCGTCATGCCGAGCGGCTGGAAGATTTCGCGGCGCATCAGCGTCGGGTACGGCGCGCCGCCGGCCGCAGCCGCGACCTGGCCGGCGACGATGTAGAGCGTGTTGTCGTAGGCATAGCCCGCGCGAAAGCCGTACGCGGGTTTCAGGTATTGCAAGCCGGCGATCACGTCGGCGGGCGCGAAGTGGTTTGGCGTCGGCCACAGCATCAGGTCGCCCGCGCCTTCGGGAAGGCCGCTGTGGTGCACCAGCAGGTCACCGACCTGCATGTTCTTCGTCACCCATGGGTCGTACATCCGAAACGAAGGCAGGTATTTCGTGACCGGGTCGTCCCAGCGCAATTTCCCTTGTTGCACCAGCCGCGCGAGCAGGGTGGACGTCATGGCCTTGCTGTTGGACGCGATCTCGAACAGCGTGTCGTTGTCGATCGGTTTGCCCGATGCGAGCTTTCCGACTTCGCGGGTGTAGACCACCTTGCCGTGGTCGATCACGCCGACCGCAAGGCCGGGCAGGTGGTAGTACGCGACCACCGCATCGACGAGGCGATCGAGGTCGGCAGTCTGTGTTGGCGTGGCGGCCTGCGCGGTGGTTGCACAAAGCGCGAATGCAAGCGACGCCAGCACGATTCGCGCGCAGGCTTTCATGGCGTTTCCCATTTGTCGGCGGATCGTTCGCCCGCGATCATTTCCTCGAGCGTCTGGCGTTCGCGCACCACGGCATAACGCCCGCGGTCCAGCAACACTTCCGCGGCCAGCGGTCGCGAGTTGTATGTCGATGCCATGGACGCGCCGTAGGCGCCGGTGGCCTTGATCATCACCAGATCGCCGGCTTGGCATTCCGGCATCGCGCGATCACGCGCGAAGGTGTCGCCGGTTTCGCAGACGGGGCCGACGACGTCGTAGGTCTGCGTTGGGCGCGATCCGTCCACCAGCGGCACGATGTCGTGCCAGGCGTCGTACAGCGAAGGCCGGATCAGGTCGTTCATCGCGGCATCGAGGATCAGGAACCTGCGCTGCTGACCCTCCTTGATGCGAATCACGCGCGTCAGCAGCACGCCGGCTTCGGCGACCAGCCAGCGGCCGGGTTCCAGCAGGATGCGGCCGTCGTAACCTGCCAATGCTCCGCGGACCGTCGCGGCGTAGTCATCGATCGACACCGGATGGTCGTGGCCGGCGCGATAGCACACGCCGAGGCCGCCGCCGACGTCGATGCTGCGGATCGTGTGTCCGGCGCCAGCCAGTTCGCGCCAGAATTCCGCGACCCGTCGCAGCGCCGCGCGGATCGGATCGAGGCTCAGCATCTGCGAACCGATGTGCACGTGCAGGCCGTCCAGTCGCACATGCGTCAGCGCCGCACCGTTCGCGAACCATCCGCGTGCTTCGTCGATGCCGACGCCGAACTTGTTCTCCGACTTGCCGGTGGAAATCTTCGCGTGGGTGAGGGCGTCGACGTCGGGGTTGATGCGCGCGGAAGCATTGGCGACGACGTTGCGCTCCGCGGCGATGCGTTGCAGCAGTTGCAGCTCGTCCGCGGACTCGACATTGAAGCGCGCGACGCCTGCGTCGAGCGCGTCCGCGATTTCTTCCGCGGTCTTGCCGACGCCGGAAAACACGATCCGGTCGGCGGGAATGCCGGCGTGCAGGCAGCACCACAACTCGCCGCCGGAAACGATGTCGGCGCCCAGCCCCGCGTCAGCCATCAATTGCAGGATCGCGATGTTCGTATTGGCCTTGGCGGCGTAGCAGATCCGCGCGTCCAGCCCGTGCAAGGCTCTTTGCAGGGCTTCGATGCGCTGCCGGATCGCGTTTGCGGAATAAAGATGACACGGCGTGCCCACGCGCCGTGCCAAAGCGGGGAGTTCGACGCCGTCCAGGCATGCGATGTCGGCACATGCGGGGTTGGCGTGGGCAGTCGGGGCAGTCATCTTTGATCCTGCATGGCGTCGAGTCTCAGCGAGTGTTGATCGCGTCAGGTCGCCCGGAAACCTCGTCATTCCTGGGCTGCCCGCGCTCTTTGCGGGCAGAACCCGGAATCGGTTTGGATCGCCACTGGTCTTGAACCGATTGACTCGCGCCATCCATGGCGCTCGCGCTGCACGCCGCCTGCGGCGTTCGCGTTTGCAATCCTGCAAACGCAGTCGGGTTCAGTCTGCGATGGAGCCGCAGCCGGCCCCGGAATGATGACGTGGAAGTGTGCATCAAGTCGATCCGCGGAAGGATCAGTAACCCGCCGCCGAACCCGCCGAACGATGCGGGTCGGCCGCGCCTTCCAGCATCCCGGTTTTCGGGTTGACGAGGATGGATTCGAGCACGCCGAGGTGACGTTCCTTCAGCGTGTAGCCCATCGCTTCCAGCTGCTGTTTCGATTCGGGCGTCAGCAGGCCCGGCCCGACGTACACCACATCCGGATACCACTGCATGTGGATGTGCGGCGCGTTGACGGCCTGCTGCATGTTCATGCCGAAGTCGACCACGTTGATGATGCTCTGCATCGTGGTCGAGATGATGGTGGCGCTACCGGGGCTGCCGCTCAGCATGAAGGGCTTGCCGTCCTTCAGCACCACGGTCGGTGTCATCGAACTCAACGGACGCTTGCCCGGTTCGACCCCATCGGCCTTGCCCTGCACGAGTCCGGCGCCATTCGTCGCGCCGGGCTTGGCGGTGAAATCGTCCATCTCGTCGTTGAGGTAGAAGCCGGTGTCGCCGGCGATCTGCTTGATGCCGAACAGGAAGTTGATGGTGTAGGTGACAGCCACCGCGTTGCCGTGACTGTCCATCACCGAATAATGCGTGGTGTTGTTGCCTTCGCTGGACGGCAGGAAACTCTTGATCTCGGACGACGGCGTGGCATTGTCGGGCTTGATCGTCGCGCGCAGTGACGCGGCGTAGGACGCCGACATCAGTTTCTGCATCGGGATCTTCACGAAATCCGGATCGCCAAGATAGGTATTGCGGGTCGCGAAGGCGCGGCGCTCGGCTTCGGCGAAGTAATGCACGAACTTCGTCGACGCGTAACCCCAATCAGCGACCGGGTACGGCTTCAGGATGTTCAGCGCGAGGCACATGGTGGTGCCGCCGGAGCTGGGCGGCGGCGCCGAGAGAATGGTGTAGCCGCGGTACTCGCATTGCAGCGGCTTCTTCCATTCCACGTGGTAGCTGGCGAAATCCTTCATGCTGAGGATGCCGCCGTGGGCATCGCTGGCTTTCACCACCGCCTTGGCAATGGAGCCCTTGTAGAACGCGTCGGTGCCGCCCCTGGCGATCTTCTCCAGCGTTTTGGCGAGATTCTTCTGCACCACGCGGTCGCCGGCCTTCCACGGCTTGCCGCCGTTGCCGAAGACCGCGGCGGATTCCGGGTATTTGTTGAGCGCTTCGAGGTCGTTGTTGATGATCTTGGCGTCGCCTTCCTCCAGCACGAAGCCGTCGCGGGCCAGCTTGATCGCCGGCTGGATGACTTGCGCGACGCTCATCGTGCCGTACTTCTTCAGCGCGGTGTCGAGGCCCATCACCGTGCCCGGCACGCCGACGCCGAGATACGTGTCGGTGCTGCGGCCTTCGACGACGTTGCCTTGCGCGTCCAGGAACATGTCCGGGGTCGCCTTCAGCGGTGCCTTCTCACGGAAGTTGAGGAACAGGTTTTCGCCATTGGCAAGGTGGATGGTCATGAAGCCGCCGCCGCCGATGTTGCCGCAACACGGTTGCGTCACCGCCAGCGCGTAACCGACCGCGACCGCCGCGTCGATCGCGTTGCCACCTTCCTTGAGGATCTGCACCCCGGCATCGGTCGCCAGATGCTGGTCCGAAACCACCATCGCGTGCTTGGCCGTCACCGGCTTGGCCTTGGCCAGCATCGCCTGGGTCGCGGCGGGCGCGTGCGAAAAGTCGGGCGCGGCAGGGCGATTGTCGCGCGCGGCCGCGGCGGTGCTGAATGCCGCGATCGCCACCGCGATCGCGGTGCGCGTCCAGGCGGCGCGGCGAAGCGCGTCGGTGCGAGAAGATGGATCGGAAGAATGTCGGGCCGCGTCAGGCTGGAACATCGCTTTCACCTTGTTGGTCATCGAATCGAAAATGGTTGCAGGCGCAAACGGCACCGGTAAAAAACGTTACATGGCATGGCTCGCGATTGTGGGCGACGTCTCGAGGCCACGCCCGTTTCCGTTGCGAAGCTCGCGCTCCAGCGTTCGTCGGGCGGCCCGTTGCTAAGCGCAAGCCGTCAGGGTACCGGCCAAACGTGCTGCGTCTCCCCAGAACCCTGGCGAAGGCGGAGCAAGCAGGCCGTCCTGCAGTTTCACGCCGTCGGCGTAATCGTTCGCCAGCCACAGCGGTCCATCCAAGTCGATGAACTCCGCTTCGCGCGCGATTTCCAGCGCGGGCGCGATGCCCAGCGACGACCCCACCATGCAACCGACCATGATCCGGAAGCCTTGCGTGCGCGCGGCGCGCAGCAGGCGCCAGGCTTCGGTCAGGCCGCCGGTCTTGTCGAGCTTGATGTTGATGGCCTGATAGCGGTCGAGCAGGCGCGGCAGATCGGCACAGGTGTGGCAGGCCTCGTCGGCGCAGATCGGGATGCGGCTGGAAAAGCCCACGAGATCGGCGTCGCCGACCGCCGGCAGGGGTTGTTCGATCAAACTCACGCCGGCGCGTTCGAGCGCGGGCAGGGTGTCGTGCAGGATGTCGAAGGTCCAGCTTTCGTTGGGATCGACGATCAATCGCGCGGACGGTGCCGCGCGCCGGACCGCCTCGATGCGTGACGTCGGGTCATCGGCATCGACCTTGATCTTGATGAGCCTGGCGCCGGTCATGCGCGACGCCGCTTGCTCCATCGCTTCGGGCGTATCGAGGCTGACAGTGAGCGCGGTGACGACCGGAGCGCAGGGCGTCCGCGCCAATTGCGCCCAGACAGGCACGCCCGACAGTCTGGATTCGAGATCCCAAAGCGCGTCATCAATGGCATTGCGCGCGGCGCCGGGGTGCAGCCGCGCTTGCAGTTCATCGCGGCCCATCCCGGCGCAAAGTTCGTTTCGCAGCGCTTCCATTTCATCGAGCACCGAGGCCACGGATTCGCCGTAGCGCGCGTACGGCACGGATTCGCCGCGCCCGACGCAGTTGCCTTGCCGGAGTTCGACGGTGACGACGTCGGCGGCGTGCTTCACGCCGCGCGAGATGCGGAACGGCGAGTGCAGCGGCAGGCTGCAGTGCCGGATGGTCAGTTCGCGCAGCATGCGAGCAGGTTGTCGACGATGCCTTCGACGCCCATCGTGACCGGGTCTTCGCAGGGAAGCTGGAAGCGGCCGCTGATTTCGCGGCACATCGCCTTGGCCTCGTGCCCGGGAAGATTGGAAGTATTGAGTGCGATGCCGACCGCCTTGACCGCGGGATTGGTCAGGCGGGCGGCCTCGAGGTTCGCGTTGAGGCAACGCTCGAGATCGGGGAGCGGGGAATCCGGCAATCCGCGCATGTGCCTGCGGGTCGGTTCGTGGCACAACACCAGCGCGTCGGGTTGTGATCCGTGCAGCAATCCCAGCGATACGCCGGCATAGGAGGGATGGAACAACGAGCCCTGGCCCTCGATCAGATCCCAGCCGCCGTCTTCGCGCGCGGGCGAGATCCATTCCGCCGCGCCGGAAATGAAATCCGCGACCACCGAATCCACGGGAATGCCGCCGCCCGCCACGAAGATGCCGGTCTGGCCGGTGGCACGGAAATCCGCGATCAAGCCGCGCTTGCGCATGCTGCGCTCGAGCGCGAGCGTGGTGTACATCTTGCCGACAGAACAGTCGGTGCCGATGGTCAGCAACCGATGGCCCGCGCGTTTGCGTCCATTGCCGACCGGAAGGTTGCGGGTGAAGTCGCGCGCATCGTACAGCACCCGTCCGTTGCGTCGCGCCGCGGCCACGATATAGGGATTGTCGCGCAGTTTCTGGTGCAGGCCGGCGATCACGTTGAGGCCCGCATTGAGCGCTTCGACGATCTCGGCCACGGTTTCCTGCGCCATCACGCCGCCGGCATTCGCGGTGCCGATCACCATGGTGTTGGCGCCCGCCTCGCGCGCTTCCGCGAAGCCCATGTCTGGCAAGCCCAGCGTGTACCGGCAGTCGGGATGCCGGTGCTGGCCCACGCACCACTCGGGACGCCAGAACGCCAAGCCCCTGGCCGTCTTGATGGCCAGATCGTCGGCGGCTTGGCCGAGATACAAAAGGTAAGGCGGCCCCCACTGGCCGTCGCCGGCCGCTTCGCCATGGTCAGACATGCAATCCTTCCCTTCGGATGTGCGCCAACAGCAGTGCCTGCAGGAGAGTACCCGTGGGCGCACGCCGCCGGCCAATGAAAAGACCGGCACATGGCATAACTGGGAGTTGTGAACGGCGCG
>DAIUEL010000088.1:7565-10461 GCA_036845145.1 Rhodanobacteraceae bacterium
CGTGCGCTGCGGGATCGACCACGTCGTAGCCGCGCTGGCGCATGAGCTGCAGCACCTCGGCGACGGGCAACCCATCGATGCGGTGATGGTCGCGACCTGTCGTCGTTTCGGCGTGAAACAACGAATTGAGGATCGCTTCCTCGGTCGCCTCGATTGCGGCCATGAACAGCGGCGACATGTCGTCGTTGCGGACAACGGTAATGTGCTGCAGCGGATCACCGGATTGGTACGCGACCCGCGAATCCTTGTCGGTGGAGAACGCGATCGCGTAATCGCCGCTGCCGTTCGACTCGATGCCGCCGGTTTTGCCGAGCCCCAGGATCGCCCGCTTCGCGAGCCGTTCCAGGTTGCGCGAGTCCAGCGGCGCATCCGTCGCCACCACGATCATGCAGGAGCCATCCGGCGAATCGTTCAACTCGTCGCTCAGATAATACTTGTGCAGCAGTTTGCCGACCGGCACGCCATCAATGTCGAGCACGCCGCCGAAGTTCGTCTGCACCAGCACGCCCACGGTGTAGCCCCCGAGCGAACCCGGCAGTTTGCGCGAAGCGGTGCCGATGCCGCCCTTGAATCCGAACGCGACCGTGCCGGTGCCGGCGCCCACGTCGCCCTGCGCGACCGGGCCGGTTTTCGCCGCACGAATCGCGTCCAGCACGTCCCGTTTGGTGACGTGGCGGCCGCGGATGTCATTCAACCAGCCGTCGTTGGTTTCGCCGACGACTGGGTTCACGGAAAGCACGTCGGCGTTCGCGGGAAAGGAAAAGGTGTAATCGATCAACGCGTCGGCCGCGGTCGGCACGCTGAGCGTGTTGGTCAACACGATCGGCGTTTCGATATTGCCCAGCTCCGCGATCTGCGTGGTGCCGGTCAGCTTGCCGAAGCCGTTGCCGACGTACACGGCGGCCGGAACCTTGTTCTGGAAGATGTTGCCCGCGTAGGGCAGGATGGCCGTCACACCGGTGCGTACGTCGTTGCCTTCGACCAGGCTCTTTTGCCCGACCAGCACGCCCGGCACGTCGGTGATCGCATTCCACTTGCCCGGTTGCAGCACACCGATCCGGACGCCGTAGTCGCGCAGGTTCGCGTGTCCGGCATACGCGGGCAGGCAGGCCAACATCAGGATGGCGACGGTGGCGAGACGCGCGGGCATGGTTGATCCTTGTTGGCGCGAACGGCGCAATGGCGCCCTGGAGTGTACCGGTTCCGATACTTTCGGCCTGGGTGCTCGCGGCGGTGGCATGCGATGATGCGCCCCGACAGCGTCCCGGTGCCGGCGCGGCGCCGGCGGTGCGCAAAGGGCGGGCAACAATCCGCCCGGAAGGGGTGACTCGGCATGCGTTTGCGTTACATCGAATTGTTCCATGCGGTGCTCAACACCGGCAGCCTGACAGGCGCGGCCAAACTGTTGAACATTTCGCAGCCGGCGGCCAGCAAGGCGCTGCAGCACGCCGAGGACCAGCTCGGCTTCGAGCTTTTCAGCCGCGTGCGCGGGCGCCTGCAGCCGACACAGGAAGCGATGCTGCTGCGCGACCGCATCGAAAAGATCATCCAGGACGTGCATGACCTGGAGCGGCTCACCACCAACATGAGCCAGCCGGAAAGCACGCCGTTGCGTGTGACGTGCACGCCGACGCTGGCCATGGGCTTGCTGCCCGAGGCAACCGCGCTGCTGCGCAAGGCATCCCCCCGCACGATCGTGGAGCTGTCCACGCAGCACTCGTTGCAGATGTGCCAATCGCTGACACTGCGCGACGCCGACATCGGCTTGACCCTGCAGGACGTCGGTCACCAGACCCTGCGCCAGAAGGCGTTGTGCCGCGGACGCGTGATGGTGATCGCGCCGCCCGGTTGGTGGCCGGAAACCGAATTGACGCGTCCGCTGCCGATCGGGGCGTTGGCCGGCCAGCCGATGATCGGAATCACGGTGCGCGATGCGCTGGGCAACATGCTGCAAAGCCATCTCACCCAACTCCAGCCGCCGCCGCAGACGCTGGTGTCGGTGCAGACGTACCAGTTGGCCCACGCGCTGGTGGCAAAGGGCGAGGGCCTGGCGCTGATCGATCCGTTCACGGCCCGCGCCGGCGCGCACCACGTGCAGATGCGTCCATTGAAGCCGCACCTCGACGTGGTGCTGTATGCGATGTTCCGCCCCGACAGTCCGTTGAACCCGGTGCAGAAGCGATTCCTCGACCTGATACGGCAACTCGCGCAGCGCATGCTTGCGCAGTGAGGCGATGCGTTCCGCCGCGGCGGCCGCCTCCACAACGTCCAGTTATGCCACGTGCCTTTTTTTTCATTGGCGGCGGTGGCGCGTTTGTGGTTACGCTCGACGTTTGAATGGGGCGCTTCGTATTTCACCAACACAAGGTCACCCGCTGCAATCCTGCGGCGGGCAAAAGCGCGGAGAGAATGCGATGAACAAGCGTGTCAAACGAGTTGTTCCGACCTTGCTGGCGGCATCGGTGATGCTTGCGCTGGCAGGCACTGCCGCTGCCCAGGACACGCAAGCGACAACCGGCACGGATCAGCAACCAACCACGCAGTCATCGAATCAGTCGCGGCAACCTGCGACCTTGTCGACCGTGGTGGTGACGGGCACGCGCGTGCTCGGCCGGACGCTCAAGGATTCGCTGCAGCCGGTCGACGTGGTGTCGGGCGACGCACTCAGGCAGACCGGCGCGTTCGATTTCGGCACGGCACTGTCGCGCGCGATTCCCTCGCTGAACTTCCCGATGTCGCCGGCTTCGGACCTCGAAGCGTTCCAGCGTCCTTTCCAGTTGCGCAGCATGCCGCCCGATGAAGTGCTGGTGCTGGTCGACGGCAAGCGCTGGCATCCGGGCGCGCTGGTGATGACGCTCGCCAACATCGGCGTGGGCTCGCAGGGCTACGACCTCAA
>DAIUEL010000089.1:0-7855 GCA_036845145.1 Rhodanobacteraceae bacterium
CGAGGTTCCGAATGCGCCCAAGGTGTTTCAGGAAGAGGGCCAGCCGCAGGTCCAGTTGAACCTGAGCCACAAGGCCACGCCGCTGGAAGGCGACAGCTACGAAGTGGTGCTGACCCTCACGGTCACCTGCACCCTGAACGAGCGCACCGCGTACCTCGCGGAAGTGCACCAGGCCGGCGTGTTCTCGTTCACGGGCTTCGATCAGCAGAACCTGTCGGTGGTGCTGGCCACGTATTGCCCGAACGTGCTGTTCCCGTTCGCGCGTCAGGTCATATCCGATCTGGTCCTGAACGGCGGGTTCCCGCCGCTGTTGCTGCAGCCGATCAACTTCGACGCCCTGTATGCCGAACAGCAGCGTCAGCAGCAAGGGCAAATCGGCCAGGGCGACGCCAAGCCCGCCTTGAACGCCTGACGCCATGTCTCGCGCGACGGTTGCCGTTCTCGGCGCCGGTTCGTGGGGCACTGCGCTGGCCGCACTGCTGTGCGGCAATGGCATCGCGACCCGCCTGTGGGGCCGCGATGCCGACGCCTTGGCCCGCATCGCCGCCCGCCACCGCAATCAGCAGTATCTGCCGGATCTCGAACTGCCGCCGGAGCTGGCCTGCGTGCCGGATCTGGCGGAAGCGCTGCGCGGCGTGGATGTCGCGCTGGTCGCGGTGCCGAGCCACGCTTTCCGGCAAATGCTGCTCGATGCCGCGCCGTTGCTGCCCGCCGGTGCCGGCTACGCGTGGGCGACCAAGGGATTCGAGCCGGGCACCGGGCGTTTCCTGCACGAACTGGTAACCGAGCGCATGCCGGGTACGCCGGCCGCGGTCGTCACCGGGCCGTCGTTCGCGCGCGAGGTCGCCGCCGGCATGCCCACCGCCGTGACCGTGCATTCCGGCGACGATGCGTTCGCGCACCGCGTGGCGGAGATGCTGCACGGCAATGGCTTCCGCGCCTACACCGGCAATGACATGTTGGGTGCGGAACTCGGCGGTGCGATGAAGAACGTGCTGGCGGTGGCCACCGGCGTCGCCGATGGCATGCAGCTTGGCTTGAACGCGCGCGCGGGCCTGATCACCCGCGGCATGAACGAAATGCTGCGCCTCGGCCACGCGCTGGGCGCCGAGGCCCAGACACTGATGGGACTGGCCGGCTTGGGCGACCTGGTGCTCACCTGCACGGGTGACCTTTCCCGCAATCACCGGTTCGGTTTCGCGCTCGGTCGCGGCGTGCCGCTCAAGCAGGCACTGGCCGACATCGGGCAAGTGGTCGAAGGCGCGGTCACCGCCGACGAGGTCATGCGGCTGGCCGCGCGGCACGATCTCGATCTGCCGATCTCGCAGCACGTGCAAGCCGTCCTGCGTGGCGAGATGACCCCCACCGATGCCCTGCATTCGCTGCTGGCGCGCGAACGCAAGCCCGAATATCCGGAAAACCTGTTTCACTGAATCGGGAATAGCAAACTCCGTTCGAAGCCGCTTTTGGTGAGAAGTCAGGCCATGGAAGGCCGTTCTGGACTTTCAGGCCGCGAAGCAGCGCAGTTCGCTTGCCGTTGAACGGAGCAGCGTTCAAGGACGAACGCAAAAACACGTAAAAGTCAGGCCGAGGAAGGCCGTTCTGGACTTTCAGATCGCCGGCCGGATGCTTGGCGGAATCGAACGGAGCAGCATTCATGGATGAACGCAAAAAACATGCGCTATGCTTGACCCTTTTGAGCGCCGGAAGCATCGCGCATGCAACACCGCAGCAACCAGGGTGAAGCGCCCGTCGGGCGCGCTGCAGGCAAATCCGCGGGAGGGATAGCGTTGCCCGCGGAATGGACGCGTCTGTTCGCGGCAGCGGGTGGCGAAGCGGGCGCGAGTCAGGCGCCCACGCTCGGTTTTCTGCTGGAACTGCTGCAGGACGAGCCGGCGGTGTCGCGGATCGAGATCGCGCCGGTGTTGCTGGAGACCGTCGCCAAGGGGCGGCTCGGCCGCGCGGTGCCGCTGGATCCGAAACAGCTTCTGAGCGCCGGCTTGCCGGACGCCGAAACCCGCCTCGCAGCGAGCGTGCTGGGCTTGCCGCAAACCCAGCGCAAGGGCCGCACCTACGCCCAACTTTCAGGTGTGTTCGGCGACGCGCTGCTTGGCGAAATCCTGAACGCCGCGCCCAGCCTGCTCGGCGGAGTTGCCGGCTTGCGCCTGTCGCTCGGCAAGCCGCGTCCGCTGGATTGGGATTGGCAATTGGAGCGCGACGGCCGCCAGAAGCTGCTGCCGAAATTGCCCGCGCACCAGCGGCTGATCCGGGTCGGCGGTTTGTGGTATCTCGACCCGGAACGCGCCGAACTGGGGCCCTTGGATGGCGATGCCGCCGAAGTTGCGCTGATCGGGGCGCCGCCGCTCGCGCCCGAATATGCCGAGGCCTTGTCGGAACGGGTGGCTGCCTCGCCGTGGGCCGCGCGCATCCCCGCGCCGCAGGCCTTCGACGCGGTGCAGCGCGCCGATTTCGCGCCCAAACCGGTGATGATTTTCCAGGCGCTGACGCGGCACGCGCGGATTGGCGCCGGCACGCCGCCACTCGCGTACGCGAGGCTGGCGTTCGATTACGGTGGCGAGCGCCTGCCGGGACGCGGCGGCGAAGCCACGGTACGGCGCGTGCGCAACGGCAAATTGGTGGAAATCATCCGCAAGCGCGCCGAGGAGCTGGCGCGCATGGAACGGCTGGAAGCCTTCGGCCTCGCGCCCGCGGTCGATTGCGAAGGCCTGCCGTGGGACATGGCCGATGCGCTGGCGGAGGATGCCTGGGTCTTCCCCGGCAAGGGCTACGCGGGCGCACTGGAAGTGAACACGCCGGCGCGCTGGCTTGGTTTGCGCGAGAAGCTGGAACACGACGATTTCGTCGTCGAGTACGCGTCCAGTTTCCCGTTCGAAGTGCTGGAAGGTCCGCCGCGCTGGTACGGCGTTGCGCATGCGGACGAGGGCGGCGAGGCCTTCGAGTTCGAGATGGGCATCGAAGTCGAGGGCAAACGGGTCAACCTGCTGCCGACCGTGGCGCGCGCGTTGTCGGAACACACGTTGTCCTTGACCGCGCCGGAAAACGAAACGGAGGATGCGGTGTGGTACGCGCCGGTGGATGACCGCCGCCGCGTCGCGGTGCCGCTCGCGACCTTGCGTGAATTGCTGGCGCCGCTCGCGGAATATCTGGCACATCCGCGTGACAAGTTGCGCCTGCCGCGGGTGCAGGCCGGCCGGCTGGAAGAATTCGAAAACGCGCTGCCCAGGAACGGCAAACTGGATGCGCCGAGCGACTTGACCGGCTTCACCACGCGTTTGCGCGAGGCTGCCGAACACGCCTCCGACGCCGTGCCCGAAGGACTGGTGGGCGAGTTGCGTCCATACCAGCGCGAAGGCCTGCGCTGGTTGAATGCCTTGGCGGCTGCCGGGTTGGGCGGTGTGTTGGCCGATGACATGGGGCTCGGCAAGACCGTGCAACTGCTCGCGCACGTCCTGGCGCTCAAGCAAAACTCGGCACTCTCGCAGCCCGCGTTGATCGTCGCCCCGACCAGCCTGATTCCGAACTGGCAGGCCGAAACCGCGCGGTTCGCACCGTCGCTGAAGGTGTTGACGCTGCACGGGCCCGAGCGCGTCAAGAGTTTTGATCGCCTCGCCGGCCACGACGTGATCCTCACGAGTTACGCGCTGCTGCCGCGCGACCTTTCCGTGCTGCGCGAGCAGCCGTTCGCGCTGGTGGTGCTGGACGAGGCGCAGCAGGTGAAGAACCCGCGCACGCAGGCGCGGCGGGCCTTGCTGTCGATCGCATCGAAGCGCCGCGTGTGCATGACCGGCACGCCGCTGGAAAATCACCTCGGCGAACTGTGGTCGCAAGTCGACCTTGCGGTGCCAGGCCTGCTGGGCGACGAGGGTTCATTCCGCCGCCACTACCGCATTCCCATCGAACGCCAGGCCGACGCCGATTGCCAGGCGCGCCTCAACCACCGGATCGCGCCCTTCATCCTGCGCCGCACCAAGACGCAGGTCGCCAGGGAACTGCCGGAAAAGACCGAGATCGCGCGGCGCGTGGTGCTGTCGGGCAAGCAGCGCGAACTGTACGACGCGCTGCGCGTCAGCTTGGGCGACGAAGTGCGCGAAGTGGTTCGCCAGCGCGGCCTGGAACACAGCGGCATCATCGTGCTGGATGCGCTGCTGAAGCTGCGCCAGACCTGCTGCGATCCGCGCCTCGTCAAACTCGAATCCGCGCGCGGCGTGCGCGAATCGGCCAAGCTGGAATTGCTGATGGACATGCTGCCCGACCTTTTGAGCGAAGGCCGGCGCGTGCTGCTGTTTTCGCAGTTCACCGAGATGCTGGCGCTGATCGCGCGCGAATTGAACCGCCGCCATCTGCACTACGTCACGTTGACAGGTGACACCCGCGATCGCGCCGAACCCGTGCGCAAGTTCCAGGACGGCGAGGTGCCGCTGTTCCTGTTGTCGCTGAAGGCCGGCGGCGTGGGGCTGAACCTCACCGCGGCCGACACCGTGATCCACTACGACCCGTGGTGGAACCCTGCCGCGGAAACCCAGGCCGCTGACCGCGCGCACCGGATCGGCCAGGACAAGCCGGTGTTCGTGTATCGCCTGATCTGCGCGGACACGGTAGAGGAACGGATCGAGGATCTGAAGGCACGCAAGGCCGAACTCGCGCAAGCGGTGCTGGAAGGCGGCGGCACCCGCGACAAGCTGAGGTTCGACGAGACCGATCTGGACGCGCTGTTCGCCGCGGAATAGTCATTGCGCAGATTGAAGTTCTGCTGCTGCTCGTCATCCGGAAGACTCGCGCCATCCACGGCGCTCGCGCTAGGCGTCGCTTCGGCGTTCGCGTTTGCGATCCTGCGAACGCAGTCGCGAAGCGATATCCGGACTGCGCAGGCAGGAGCCCGGGAACATCGGCGCAGCCGATGGCCCGAAGGGCAAGCCGCAGGATGCGGCGCGTCGCCCAGCGACTTTTAATTTCAACGCGTTGCGCAAGGTCACTGGGTCCCGGCTTTGGCCGGGATGACGGGTGATGGGGTTGACCAAGGGCGCCCTGGCGGGGCCGGATGATTCAATGTTCGATCCGTTTCAGGAATACCCGCATTTCCTTCGCGGCCTGCACGTCGCCGCGCGCTTGCGCAACCGCGAGACCCCGCTGCCACGCGGCGGCGGCTGCCGCCGTGTCGCCCGATTGCAGGCACGCCTTGCCCAGCAGCTTCCACGCGGCCGAATAATCCGAATTGAATTCGACGGCCGCGCGCAGTTGCACGATCGCGGCGGTCGGGTCGCCCGCCTCCAGCAACGCCGCGCCAAGCGAATGGCGCAACAGTGCGCCGTCACGCGGACCGCCGAGTTGCGCGCGCAGTGCTCCGATGCGGCGTTTGGCCTCGGTGTGTGTCAACCTGGCTGGCCGTTTGTCATTCGCGCCGAGCGTAGCGAGCACGGCGGGCGAAGTCGAAGCGGCGTTCCCGGGGCACCTCGTGCCGGGGCGAACGGGAACGGCACTTCAATGCACTTGCGCGTATCGCCAGTAGTTCGCTGTCGGCAACAGCACCGTCGGCGCGGCTTGTTCCGGCGGTTGCTGACCACGCCGCAGCACCGCCAGCGTCGGCGCGTCCCAGATCACCATCCAGGTGCCTCGGTACGGTTGCACCAGGCGTGCATAGCGCAAGTCGTTGGCGTCGAGCTGTTCCGGATACTCGACCACCAGTCCGTGCGGATGCGCCGCGGCCCAATCCTGCAGGAATTGGCCTTCGTACAGCCTGTCGACCGGCTTGGTCATCCTGCCCATGAATTCGAACTGGCCGTCGTAGTCGCCAAGGTTGCCGATCGCGTGGCCCGCGGCTTCGGCGTGCGCCAGCAGCTTCGAAGCCGGCCGCATGTCGAAGGCGGGATACAGCGCCAACGCAAACAATCCGTACGCGCCGGCGGTGCCGATCAGGCTGGCGGTGGCAATGCGGCGCAGCTTGCCGCGCCCCGGCAACAGCACGAAGACCCCAATCAACAGATACAGCACGCCGAAAGGCGCGCTGACGGTTGCGAGATCGCGCACCCAGTGGCCGTGCAACCGGGCCATCCCGACCAGCGGCAGCGCAAACAGCAACGCCGCGAGCGCGAATGATCCGATGGCCAGCGGCCACGCACCCAGCCATGCGCTGTGCGCGAGCCGGCCCTCGCGCGCCCGCAATGTGGCGATCGCCGCTGCCATCAGGATCGCCGCGGCCGGCAGTTCCGGTACCAGGTAATAGCTCTGTTTGCCGCTGAAGGCGCTGAAGATCACGCATGCGCCAACCAGCCAGGCCAGCGCCATCCGGAATCCGGGCGACCAAGGCCTGCGCAACGTCGCGAAGGCGGCCCACATGCGCGGCCACAGCACGAACGGAAACAGCAGCACCGCCAGCCACGGCACATACCACCAGAACGGCCGCTGGTGGATGAACGCATTCACCACGCGTCCGCCGGTCTGCTTGTAGAGCAGGTTGTGCGTGTAGCTCCCACCGCTCAACTGGATGGCGGGCGCCACCCACGCAGCGAGCATGAGGCCGCCGCCGATCACCGCGGCGAATCCGACGCCGTACCAGCGCACCCGATGCTCGCGCGCGTACGCGCTCCACCACGGACCCAGCAGCCACACCGGCAGCGTGTGCACCAGCATCACCGGGCCCTTGGTCAAAAGTCCGAGTCCGATGCAGATCGCGAATCCGATCCAGCGCGGCTTGGCGCGACGCGGACCCGTGACAAGGCACAACATCGCGCCCAGCACCCACACCGCCAGCAGACCGTCGTACATGATCTGCAGGCCGTACAGGAACCCATACGGAAACGCCAGCAACAGCCACGGCGTGGAGCGCGCGACCCATGCCCGCTCCGGAAACAGGCGCCGCGCCAGTTCCTGCGCCAGGATCAGTTGCGAGGCGCCAATCAGCACCATCAGCACGCGCGGCCAGACATCGTTGACGCCGAACGCGGCCCAGCCGGCATGGATCAGCCAGAACAGCAGCGGTGCCTTTTCCGAATACGGCACTCCATTGATGTGCGGCACCCAGAACTGGTGGTGCGTCCACATGTCCCACGCGACCGCCAGCGCACGGGTGGAATGCAGCGGAATCGGCGGCTGCATGAAAATCGTGATCAGCGCCACCAGCAGGTACAACGGCAGCCACCACAGGAGGGCGCGCAGGCGTTCGGTGAGGGCGTAGGAAGCGTCAGTCACTTGAAGGGTCTTTTGACGCTATGCCAAGCGGCCGCGCCATCGGCCATTTGTCCGCAGGGCCAGGAAGAGGGAAAGATGTATGTCGATACATGGGCGAGCGATGATGCAGCCATGTGGGCAAAGGGTCCCGGCCCGAAGGGTTGCTCCGCAGCGGCCGCCATCGTTGCGTGCGCGCCTTGACCGCAGAACCCCTCTGGCGCTGAGGTGCGCGCCTCGTCTGGCAACCGCTGCGGAAGCAACGCGGCTCGCTTGGCATAGCGTCGATAGGCCCTTGGATGCGCCGTGGTGCGCGCGAGTGTAATGGATGCCCCGACGAATCAGGCGTGCGCGGGTTCGCGCAAAGGCAAGGTGCGCCACGCCGCGATCACCTCGTCCGGCGTGATCTGGTCCACGCGGTTGCGTTGCGGCAATCCGCCGAGCGCGACCACGGCGCTGCCGGTTGGGCTGCGCGGCAGCCACAATGACGACGGTTGCGCACCGTACAGCACGACCAGTGGACAGCCCAGTGCAGCCGCGGCCTGCGCGGGACCGGTATCGATCGAAATCATCGCGGCGGCGTACTCGCACAACGCCAGTAGGCGCCGCAGCGGCAATTCATCGCCGGCCGCCAAGACGCGATCGGAATTCGCGGCGCCGGCAATCTGGCGCA
>DAIUEL010000089.1:7955-10404 GCA_036845145.1 Rhodanobacteraceae bacterium
TCGGCGAAGGCGGCCGGCGTCATCGCACCGAAACGTTGCCAACGGTCGATCCAGTGTTCGCCTTCGCGCAACATGCAGTCCGGATTGGCGAACACGCAATGGTCGTCGGAAATACGCGCGCGCTGCAGCAACCAGCGGATCTTGTCGATCGACCAGTCGTCGCATGCGTACACCGGGCCGGGCGGTTGCGCGCGCAACAGTGCGACCAGTTCGCGCTGCCCCGGATCCAGCCAGTAGGGACGCTTGCGGCTGGCAAGCTTGAGCGTTGCACCCGCATCCGGATGGCCCGCGAACAAAGGCTCCAGCCAGCCGCCCGAACCCAGCACGCGACAGGGCTGTCCGTACCTGCGATGCAGCAGCCGCAACAGCGGCGTCAGCAACACCATGTCACCAAAAGCGCCGAAGCGGATCACGAGAGGCGGGGCGAGGATGGGCGGCATGCCTGGGGCGCGGACGAGTGACGTGCAGTCGTCAGCGGGTGCTTTCGACTCACGCATTGCAGGAAAAAGACGCCATTATCGCGGTGTCGTCGTCGTCACCGCACCGTCCCGGCGGCGACGCAGCCACAGGGCAAAGCAGCAGCCGAGCAACAGTTCCAGTGGCGCGCGCAAATAGTCGAAGCGCCAAGTCAGGTAATCGAAAAGATTGACGATCAACATGATTCCCAGGCACCCGAGCAACGCCCAATACAGCACGCAGCCGGCGTTCCCTGCACGCCGCGCCAGCCACGGTTCGCGCACCAGCATCGCGAAGGTGGCCAGCAACAGCCCCGCACCCACGAGTCCCAAGCCGACGACCGCCTGCAGATAGCCGTCGTGCAGGTGCGGAGGCACATAGCTGCCCATATGGATGCCGCTGGCGGCGATCATGGGTTGGATGCTGCGCAGGCCGATGCCCCACAACGGATGCGTCAGCCACGCGTGCCAGCCGAGTGCAGCCAATTGCACACGCACGGTGACGGAACTGGATGGCAGGTCGGCCAGTTCGCCGTTCGCCAGCGCCGCCGCAATCGCTTCGCTGCCGGCCAGTCGGTGCGCCACCAACGCGTAGCCGGCGACCAGTGCGGCGATCACCGCGAGCAGTGCCAGGCCCAGCACGATGACCGCCGGTCGGCGCCACTCGCGATGGACATCGCGCAGGCAAGCGAACGAGGCGAGGGGCACTACCGCCGCCGCCGCCAACCAGGCTCCGCGCGACTGCGCATACAGCAGGCAAGCCAACAACGGCACGCCCGCCAGCACCAGCATGATTGCGAAGCCGGCCCGCGCGCGGCCGCGAGGGCGCGGTGGTCGTGACAGCATGTACAGGGACAGCAGCAGCAGCCCCATCGCCGCGTATTCCCCCACGATGTTCTCGGCATAGCGGAGGCGCAAGCGCAGCGCGCCGGTGACAATCGCATCGATGCGGGGCCACGGCGTACACACCAGCGCGGCAACGACGAAGCCCGCCACCATCAAGCCCAGCAACAGCGGTATTCGGCGCGGCCGCTCCGCCAGCCACGCGCCGATCGCGCACGCCAGCACGCCGACCCGGATCGGTTCGGCGTTGTAGGACAGGTGCTTGCCGAAGGACAACCCCGGCGTCAGTCGGGCGACGTATGCGGCTTGCAACACGGCGTAGACGACGAAGGCCAGCACCAGCCACGGCAGTGGATGCCGGGCCAGCTCGCGCCAGCGTTTTCCGCCTGCCACCACCAGTATCAGCAGCGCTGCAGCACCGCCGTATTCCGGCCGCAGCCAGTTCCCGAAATGGGTCATCGCGAAGAACGCCTGGAAGGCCAGCGCCGCCCAGGCCAGCCGCACCAGCCACGGTTCACGGGATGTCGCGATGTCGCTCAATGCAACGTCGCGTCCAGCGCCTCGCCCACCCGCCGCACGAACGTGTTGCGGTTCTGGATGAACCAGGCGCGGGCACGCTCACCCAATCCACGCAGCTCGTCGTCACCGAGGCTCAGCGCGTGCTCGATGGTTTGTTCCAGCGCGTGTTCGTCGAAATAGAAGGTCTTGGCCAGTGCCATGTTGCCGGTATCCGCGTACGGCACCAGGATGCCGCGCTCCGGCGTGACCAGTTCGTTCATGGGCGGCGCATCCACCGTCACCGTGACCGCGCCAACGCCCAGCGCCTCAACGAGATAATGCCCCCAGCCATCGGTCTCCGACAGGCACAGATGGAAGGCGTGGCTGTTCTGCAGCCGTTTCAACTCGGCGTAGTGCGCGGGGTTGGACGCGTCGAGGTAGCCCAGTCGATGCACGATGTTCGGCGCGGACGGGCCGGGGTGTGCCTCGCGCGGGTGCTGCAGGACGGTCAACGTGGGCCACTCGGGGTGCCGCCGCCAGAGCGCCATCAGCCGGTCGGTGCCCTTGATGCGGCTGCCGCCGGCAAGATGGAAGAACTTGCGCTCGCGGGGAACGGCGGGGTCGTAACGATCGTCGCTGTGGAAACCGACCCA
>DAIUEL010000090.1:0-10358 GCA_036845145.1 Rhodanobacteraceae bacterium
TGCGCGCCGTCGGCGTTGGCGATGTTGAGGTCGGTTTCGAGGTTCACCTGATGCGCCGAGTCGCGGATGCCGCGCAAGGTGCCCGTGAATGGTCCGCCATTGTCGAAGTCGACCTGGACATTGAAGTTCCTCGCCATCGAATCCGTCCGCGTGATCTGCGAAAACGATTCGACGTCACCGGGCCATTTCTTGTAGACCTGCGTGGTGTAGATGTTCATGTTCTCCCACGGCGGATCGTCGGGCGTGCCGTACTGGCCGCCGACGCTGGCGCCGGTATTGCGCGAACTCGTCGGCACGTACGTCGCGCCTTCCCAGTCGAGTGAATTGAACTGGATGCCTACGTTCCGGTCGTAGCGGTCCTGGCGCGCAAAGAAGAGGTCGCTGGTCAGGGTGAACCCGCCACCGAGGTCCATCTGGAACGAGGCATTGCCGGACTTGCGCCGGCGCTGGGTGGTGGTGTCGTACAGCGCGATGTTCTGGCTGCCCATGAACACGGCGTCGGACTTGCCATCGCCGTTGACGTCGACGCTGCCATCCGGGTTCTGCCTGATGTCGGACGGAATCGGCGCATTGCCCCACGGCGTCAGGAATCCGTAGTAGCTGTCCGCGCTGAGTGCGTTCTCGCCGTTCAGTACCACGCCGTACTGGTCGAGGCCTTCCGTCGAGTTCTCGGTGGTGGTGTCGGAAAAATCGCCCGACAGCAACAGGCCCCAGCGTCCGCCCGCGTTGTAGGAAATGAGGCCGCTGGCCGCTTCGCCCCACTTGTCCGTGGCATCGCCATATTGCCCGTGCGCGGAATAGCTGTAGGTGAACCCGTTCGGCAGATCCCAGGGCCGATAGGTATGCAGGTTCAAATCACCGCTGATGCCCGAGTCGAGCATGTTGGCGGTGGGCGACTTGATCACGTCCACGCCGCGGAACAAGGTCGCAGGCAGCATCTCGAAATCGGGCTGCTGCGAATCGATCTGGTTGGGGGTGATGAACACCTCGCCGTTCAACATCGTGCCGACTTCCGGCAGGCCACGCACGTCCACCGAGGTGCCGACGCCGGCGTCGCGGTTGATCTGCACGCCGGTCACGCGCTGCAACGCGTCGGTGATGGTGACGTCGGGCAACTGGCCGATGCTTTCGGCCGTGATGCTGTCCTGGATGTTGGGCGCGATGCGCTTCAACTCGATCGCGCGCATCTGCGACGCACGCACGCCCACCACGTTGACCACCGACAACGTGGCCGGCGTTTCGTTTTCGGGCGTGGTGCCGGCCTTGGGCTTCTTGGCTTGCGCCTGGTCGGTCGCGGGCGCGGTCTGCGTCGTCGCCTGCGCGGACGAGCTATCAACCTGGGTCGCGACCTGCGACGCTGCCGCCGCCGAAGTCGCGAACGCCGCGAACAATGCGGCCGATATGGCCACTGACAATGAACTCTTGCGATGCACCATGGGCATGGCTGTTTACCCCTCGCTGGTTGTCGATCGGGCCCGCCGTGATGCACCGTTCGAACGTGCGCGCGGCGTGTTGCGATCATGCGTTGTTCAATGACTCACTTCGCCGGGTTGCACTCCGTCGTGGATTCCTGCGCCGGCGGAGCGAACCTCCGGCGGTCGATGTAAAACCGTGCGGCGCCCAGCACGCCGTTCCGCCCATGCTCGATGACACGCACGGGCACGCGCTCCAGGAACGCGCGGACGCTTCGTCCATGCACGAACCGCGTTGCAAAATCACTTCGATGCAGCAGGTCGAACATCGAGGAAAGAAAGCCGCCGGCGAGATACACGCCGCCGCCGGCCATGAACGTCATCGCGAGGTTGCCGACGAAACTTCCAAGCGACGCACAAAACAGATCGATCGCCTCCGTTGCCCGCTGGTCGGCGTACGCGCGGGCGGCAGCGCCGACCGCTTCCGGATTCGCTAGTGTCGGCAAGGTGCCATCCAACTCGCACAGCGTCCGATACAGCGTCAGCAACCCCGGTCCGGACAGGATGCGTTCGCACGGAACGTATTCGCCATCCGGCGCCAGCCGCGACAGCACTTCGCGCTCGCGGACGGTTTGCGGCGCAAAATCCACCTGCCCGGCTTCGGTCGCGATCACGAACGCGCCCGCGGGCGTGGAAACGTGCACGGCCGCGCCCAGCCCCGTGCCCGGCCCGACCACCAGCGTCGGGCCCGCCCGATGTGTATCGGGTCCGCACAGCAACCGCGCATCCGGATGCTGCGCGTTGGCGAGCGCGTACCCCAGCGCCTCGAAATCGTTGAGTACGATCAGCTCGTCGAAGCCCAACGCGCCGCGCAGGCGCGACAGGCTGATCGGCCATGCGAGGTTGTCGTGCATCACGTCGTCGCCCACCACGTGTCCGGCGCAGGCGAACACGCAGCCACGCACCGATCCGGCCGCTTCGGCCTGGATGAACGCCTGCAGCAAACCGCCGAGCGTCGGATGCTCGCTGCAAGCAAACTTGTGATAGGCGAGCACTTCGACGCCATGAGCGTGGGCACCCGAAGCCCGCACCAGCGCAATGCGCGCATGCGTGCCGCCCACGTCGGCCGCCAGAAATGGCTGCGCCGAATCATGCATCGGCCGACCCGGTTGATGGACCATTGCGTCCATGACGCCCCACGCAAGGTGAACACCTGCAAGTTTGGTCAGCTATGACACCGGTGTCAATTTGCGCTGCACCAAACGCATAGACCCGCATGCAGGCCACCGTGATTGCCCTGTCGTACATGGATATTTTGCGATGCCCAACGCCGAACTCGCACGGCGTTTGTGCTGCGCTACAGCAATTCCGGCGACAACTTGCTGTTGCGTCGAAGGGTCCGAATTGCCCATCGCGTCAAACGCATCGCGCCGCTCCGACGCGTCACCCGTGCAGCCGTCAAGAAGCCAAGACCATCGCTGACCTTGTGGGGCCGGAAACGAAAATTACCAACACCGTGCTCATTCCCGCGAAAGAGGGATTGCGATTGCACCATTGCAAGCGCGAACGCCGAAGGCGGCGCGTAGCGCGAGCGCCATGGATGGCGCGAGTATTCCGGAATGACGAGCAAAACGTTCAGGCTTCCGGAGGCCACGGGCCCGGCATGGGACGCGGGCACCAGCGCGCGTTGCGGATCAACGACTGGTTTCGCCGGATGCCTTCGGTTTCTCGCGCGCTGCCCGGATCGCCTTCGCGTCCAGCCGGTCGATGCGCATGATTCTGCAATGGTCGCCGCCGGCGATCACGGCATCACGATTGGAACTCACCAGGCCGTCCTGCGACGTCAGGCCGATCATCCCTGCCGCGGTCTGCAGGCCAAGACACGGACCGACCAGTTGCAGGCGATAGGCTTGGCGGGGCGAGGTCCATACCACCACGTAACCGAGCTGGTCCGAATCCCAACTGTACAACGACGTGAAGGTGAACCACGGTACTGTGCCTTGCAGGTACTTGCCGTAATCGATTGCCTGGGTCGATGCGCGCGCCTGCGATGGCCGCGTCGGTTGCTGCGTGCACGCGGCGAGCGAGGCCACCATCAGAAACGGAATCCACCTGACGTGACGCATGATGGTCACCGTGGAAGGAGGGGATTTCCATCATCCTCTGCCCATCGGCCGAGCGCAACGCGCCACGTAGGACGGGCCTTGGCCCGCCACCATTTCCTGTCGTGCAAAGCGGGTTGAAACCCGCCCCTCATCGGCTTTGCATGGCGCGGTGACACCCCACCCTGCGCCGATTCTGTAAGGCGGGTCTTGACCCGCCTTGACTCGAGGCTGCCGGCTTCGCCAAAAAGCGGCTCGGCCCAAGCTACTTCAGCAATGCGGTCAATCGGTCGAGCTGCGCACGGTAGTTGTCCAGCACCTTGGCCGTGACCGCCGCGTATTTGTCGGCGCGGCTCCAGTCGCGCGCGTCCAGCGCCTCGTGCACGGCGGGAATGGTCTTGGGCGCGTAACCGGTCAGTTCACCCGGCGCCTGGATCAGGTTCTTGTACCAGGGACGCCCCGGCAGGCCCTGCTCGTCCAGCAGGCGCTGCTCCAGCGTGCCCATCAACCGGTTCACTTGGGCGAGTTGCGATGCTGGAATGTCCAGCCCCTTGTCGGCTCGCACGTCGTACGCCTTTTCATAGGCTTGCGCGCTTTCCTTCAGCTTCTTTGCAGCCGCGTCCAGTGGTGCGAAATCGATCTTGGGAACTGCGGACAGCCGCTCGGGCGGCGCGACCGGGTGCAACGGATCGGACGCCAGCTTGTATGCGTTCGCATCGAGCAGCTTCTGCTGCGCCTCGGCGGCCTTGCGCGCGTCGTCCGCCTGCTTGTGCAACTGGTCGATGTAGCGGTCGACGGTGCTGCTGAAGTCGCTAAAGCGCATTGGCAGCACGTCCGCGTCGGCGGTGCGCAGCATGATGTGGCCCGCGACCTTGGCCAGCGCCACGCCGTACTCGAAGGTCGGGTCGCCGAAGCGGATGTAATGGTCGAACGAATCGTAACGCGAGTGGTACACGCCACCCTGGTTCGATTCGCCGCCGAAGCCAAGATCCAGCGTCGCGATGCCGAGGTGCTGCAGGAACGCACTGTAGTCCGAGCCCGATCCCAGCGGCTCGATCGGAATGTCGCCGTGCTCGCCCGCAAGCTTCGCGCTCTCCTTCACCCGCGGACTGGCGCTTTTCTCGTTCGCGTTCACCTGCAGGAACGCGCGCTGGCGTTGCTGCACGCTCACCTTCGTTTCGGGATCGGTGACGCCGGCCGCGACCTGGTTGACCATGTGTTGCAGCGAATGGCTGCCGCCCGCGAACAGGAAGCCGCGCCCATTGGTGTCGGAATTGACGTACAGCACGGCTTTGTCTTTAAGCTCATTGCCGTGCGTTTCCGCCCATTCGGTGGAACCGAGCAGGCCCTCTTCCTCGCCGTCCCAGCTTGCATAGACGATGGTGCGTTTCGGCCGCCAGCCCTGCTTGTACAGCGTGCCCATGGCCTTGGCTTCGGCCAGCAGCGAAACCGTGCCGGCCAGCGGATCGAAGGCGCCGAACACCCAGCCGTCGTGGTGGTTGCCGCGCAACACCCACTGGTCCGCATCACTGGAACCGGGGAGTTTCGCGATCACGTCGTAAAGCGTCTTCATCGTCCAGTCGGACTTCACGACCATGTGCACCTTGGCCGGACCTGCACCCACGTGGTAGGTGAACGGCAGCGCGCCGCGCCAGCTTTCCGGCGCATCCGGGCCGCCCAACGCCTTCAGCAGCGGCGTGGCGTCGGCGTAGGAAATCGGCAGCACCGGAATCTTCAGGATCGTCTTCGCGTCGTTCACCGCCAAGTGTTTCGCGCCTGGCACCGAGCCGTAACCGGGCGTGGTCGGATCGCCCGGATGGATCTGCATTTTCATCACCGAGCCGCGCTGCACGCCTTCCGGCGGACGCGTCGGGCCGAGTGGATAGGTGTCGCCGCTGAAGTAGCCGTCATCGCGCGGATCGGAATAGATCAGGCAGCCGATCGCGCCGTGCTCGTGGGCGAGTTCGGGTTTCAGCCCGCGCCAGCCGCCACCGTAGCGCACGATCACGATCTTGCCCTTGACGCTGACGCCGCGCCGCGCGAGTTCCTTGTAATCGTCCGGCATGCCGTAGTTGACGTAGACCAGGTCGCCGGTGACGTCACCGTCGGCGCCATAAACGTTGTAGGGCGGCAGCGCGCCTTTCAGGGTGGAGGTGTCGTCGCCCTTGATCGGCGGCTCGTGCAGCGCGGCCTTGAAATGCGTCGGCGCGACCAGTTCCACCGATTCCTGCTTCGGTCCCGGGTTCAGCACCTCGAACTTCTCGATATGCGCATCCCAGCCCCACTGCTTGAACTGTGCCAGCATCCATTCGGCATTGGCCTTGTCGTGCGGCGAGCCGACATGGTTGGGTTCGGACGACAGCCGCTTCAGCCAATCGCGCATCTCGCTGGCGCTGAGCAGCGCATCGAAACGCTGTTCGAGCTGCTGCTGTTTCGTCGCGCCGGCCGCAGTGAACCCCTGGATACCCTGATCCGCGGCGGACCTGGCCTGGCCGGGCGGTGTGGCCGCGCCCGCCACGAACGTCAACGACAGACACGCCAGTGCCACCCCGACCCTGCGTACGCGAACGGATTTCATCGCCGACCCCTCAACGTAGGGCCGCCGCTCCACACGCGCCACTCGCGTGGGTTTCACGACGGCGAAAGTCCCTTTCTACGCCCGTTCGCACGAAATTGCATGGGGCAATCGTCACGAGTCGTGCGCGTTTGTGCGGTCAGGTGCGCCGCGGCATTGCGCCCAGGAAGCGCCGGGCACAAATCGAAATGAGCAGCCCGAATACCAGCATCGCCGCCAGGTTTTCAATGAAGCTCGCGGGTGTGAAGTGATTGAAGCGACGCCACGCCGAAAGCGGCACCACCGCGTAGTTCATCACCACGAACACGATCACCCCGTATGCCAATCCCCCGACCACCCAGCGCGCCCTGAGCCAACGCGCGCGCAGCGATGCCAACACGAAGATTGCAGCGATCAGAATCGACATGCCCCACTGCAGGAACAGGCCGAGCCACACCGTATGGGCGCCGCCCTGCAACGCGGCCGGTCCGAGCAGGCCGCCCGCAATGAATTGCTGGATCACGGACGGATCGGTCCTGTTGATCAGTGCGGCCGCACCAATGTCGACGGTGCCGGCGACCAGCCCGCCCAGAATGGCCGCGCCGAGCACACGGACGGCGACACCTTTGTCCCGGACGGATGACATCGCCTTGGTGGCCATGGGGACACTCCTGATTGTCCGCGCAAGCTGCCGTCGTGGGACTGTCGCCGACAGTGCCATTGGTCACGCACCGGGCGGGGCGCCGCCCGTGGTTGGCGCATCAATCGGCAGCTTGCTATGGTGAGTGCCCGCTCCCGGCCACGGCAACGATGCTGCCCAGCCCGACCCAGCTTCTTCGCAATCGGATGCAGCAATTCCACCAGCGCGTCGGCGGCCGTCACTGGTTTCCGCACGTGCCACTGGCGATCCTGCTCGGGCTCGGCGGTTTCTGGCTGCTGCAGAACGACCTCGGTCCACAGTGGCAAACCATCCTCGCCCAATTGCTGGACCGGGATCTCGAGGGCGGACTGCGCCCTGCGTACCTGCCGCCGTTGCTGATCGGCGTAGGCATGCTGATCATGGCCGCCGGGCTGCTGCTGCGCTCGCGACTGGCATGGACGATGGCGATGTTGCTGGCGGCGCTCGCCGCGGTCAGCCTGCTGTTCGGACAGCACGCGCACGCGCATCTGCTGCTGGCCTATTTCATCCTGATGCTGGCATTGCTGGCATTCGCGTGGCGCCAGTTCGATCGCAGCAGCATCGCCGCCAGCACACTATTCGCGCTGACCTCGGTGGCGATGCTGGTGGTGTACGCCACTTTCGGCACCTACTATCTGGGCGCGGACTTCAAGCCGCAGATCACCGATCTGGTGACCGCGTTCTATTACGCGATGGTCACCATGAGCACGGTGGGCTACGGCGACATCACGCCGCAAACACCGGAGGCGAAGCTGTTCGCGGTGTCGATCATCGCGCTGGGCGTCGCGGTATTCGCCACCTCGCTGACCGCGGTGATCGCGCCGCTGGTCACCCGCAGCCTGCAACGCATCGTCAATCGCAAGGACCATCGCATGCAACGCGAAAATCATTTCGTCGTGATCGGCAACACGCCGCTCGCGCTCAATACCTGGCGCGAACTCGCGCGCCGCGGCCAGCCGGTGACCCGACTCCTCCGGCAGGCGCCGGAAATCCCGGTTCCCGACGCCGTCGACAACGTGATCGGCGAACCCAGCGACGCCGATGTGCTGCGCAAGGCCGGCGCCCACAAGGCGCAAGCCGTGCTGGCCATGCTGAACGACGATTCCGAAAACGCCTTCGTGGTGCTGGCCGTACGCGAACTCCAGGGCACCGCGCGCACGATCGCGGCCGTCAACGACGCGAGCCACTTGGGGCGCGTGCGGCTGGTGCAACCGGACGTGGTGATCGCGCCGCAGATCCTGGGCGGCGAAATCGCGGCGATGTTGCTCACCGGCGAACAGGTCACCGCCGATTTCGTGATGCGGCGGGTGTTCCAGCAACCCGGTGAACCAGCCGGCGGCACGCCGAAGCACTCGAACTGAGCCCCACCGCACTTGCAATTCTGACGACCGATGAACCGAGGTTGATTTTCATGAGTGACTGGCTTCAGCACGGTCAATGGCTTGGCAACTCCGCGTTCGCGTGGGTGATCGCGGGCGCGGCGGCGCTGGGCGGCTATGTGATCGCTTATGCGGTCGCCGCGATCGTTGCCGCACGTTTGCGCAAGCTCGCGGAGCGCACCCATCGCAACGGATTCGCGATTGCCGCCCGCGTGGCCGAAGCGACGCGCGGGTGGCTGCTGCTGTTGATCGCGATCGCGATCGCGCTGGATTTCCTGCACTTCGGCGACGCCGCCGCAACCGCCGGCAGGACGCCACGCTGGACGGTGCGGGATGGCTTGCAGCTGATCACCTACACGCTGGTCGGTGTCCAGATCGCGTTGTGGATCATCGCGCTGGTGGTGGCGTGGCTGCACCGTTCGACGTCCGGGGAAACCACCCGCCCGGTGAATCCCGTGATGCTGGGCGTGCTCACCTGGGCGGTGCAGTTCGTGGTGTGGGTCACGCTGGTGCTGGCGTTGCTGGCGGAAGGCGGCGTCAACATCACCGCATTCGTCGCCAGCCTCGGCGTGGGCGGCGTGGCGGTCGCGCTGGCATTGCAGAACGTGTTGACCGATTTGTTCTCGTCCATCGCGATCGGGCTGGACAAACCGTTCGAAGTCGGTGAATCCATCGCCTTCGGCGACGAATCGGGCACCGTCACCAAGGTCGGCATCAAGTCCACCCGGATCGCGTCGCTGTCGGGCGAAGAACTGGCGATCTCCAACTCGGTACTGCTGAAGAACCTGATCCACAACCACTCGCGCCGGCAGGAGCGCCGCGTGCTGTTCAATTTCCGCCTGCCGTTCGATACGCCGCGCGAACTGATCCCCGAAGCGGTCGATCGCGTGCGCGGCATCATCGAAGCCGAGGCACACACCCGCTTCGATCGCGGCGCGCTTTCCGGCTTCGGCGACTATGGGCTGGATTTCGAGTTCGTGTATTACGTGCTCGATCCGAGCTACAACCTGTACGCCGAAATCCAGCAGCGCATCTGCCTCGGGATGCTGGACCTCTGGGACGAACTCGGCATCGAGTTCGCGATACCCGCGCGCAAACTGCATGGCACCGAAGTCGGCATCGCCAACGCGCAAGCCGCCACGGCGAAACAGTGAATGGCGTTCGCCTCGCGTGCCACGTCGTGACCGTTTCTACACGCGGCTTGTCGATAATCGTGCAGAAGTCCCCGAACGACCGGCACGTGTCCTGAGCCATTCACGCCGGGCGGCCCATGGAGGGTCGGCATGCACAAAACCGCGAACGTCGCCGCACTGGGTTACGCCGCATTCGCGCTCATCCTGTGGCTGGCGAGCATGGGCCCGGCGGGCTGGTTCGACCAACCCGGCATCGCCCTCGCGCCGTTGCTGTTCGCGCAGCCGGGCAACGTGTTGCTGCCGCTGCTTGCGGCGGTGCTGGGCGGCTGCGTGCTGGCGGGTGCGGGCATCGGCCAAACGCTGCGGGGCCACACGCTCGACGCCGTGCTGTTCCTCACCTTCGCCGCATACTGGTGGGTGGCGGCGCTGTCGCAACATGCGATGGCATTCGCGTATTCCGCGACGCCGGGCTTCCTCGGCTGGTATTACATCGTGTGGGCGCTCCTGGCGTTCTGCCTGTGGCTGGCCGCGTGCCGGGACGGTGTCGCGCGAATGTTGTTCACGCTCGGGCTGTGTCTGGCGCTGCTCATGTTCGCGCTGGCGCAATGGACGCACGTCGGCGCCCTGACCGTGCTGGGCGGTTACCTCGGACTCGTCACCGCGGTCGTCGGCATCTACATCGCCGCGGCGGAAGTCGTGAACGAAATCCACGGCCATATCGTGTTGCCGCTGGGCAGCATCGGCGATGGCTCGGGGCTGCCCTAGCCATCCCTATCTTGCTGGTGCGCCGCCGCATACCGTGCTAGCTTTGCCGCATGGCATCACCGCGCGTCATCAAGAAATATCCGAACCGCCGGCTGTACGACACCCGCGTGTCCAGCTACATCACGCTGGAGGAAGTGCGGCAGCTGGTGCTGTCCGGCGAGCCGTTCGAAGTGCGCGACGCCAAGACCAACGAAGACCTGACCCGCGCGGTGCTGCTGCAGATCATCGCCGAGCATGAGCAGCACGGGCAGCCGATCTTTTCCACCGCGCTGCTCTCCCAGATCATCCGCTTCTACGGCGATGCCATGCAGGGCTTCGTGGGCGGCTACCTCGA
>DAIUEL010000091.1:0-1499 GCA_036845145.1 Rhodanobacteraceae bacterium
GGTGCGGTGATCGTGACCACGCCGCAGGATATCGCGCTGCTGGACGCGAAGAAGGGCCTGAAGGCATTCGAGAAGGTGCAGGTGCCGGTACTCGGGATCATCGAGAACATGGCCACGCACGTGTGCTCGAACTGCGGCCACGAGGAACACGTGTTCGGCGAAGGCGGCGGCGCGCGCATGGCGGAGCAATACGGCGTGCCATTGCTGGGTTCGCTGCCGCTGGACATCCGCATTCGCGAGCAGGCCGACGGCGGCAACCCCACGGTTTCCGCGATGCCCGATTCCGATCTCGCGATGCGCTATCGGGAGATCGCGCGCAACACCGCCGCGCGCCTGTCGCTGCAGGCCGAGCGCGACATGACCGGCGTGCCGAACATCCGCGTCGTCGATGACTGAGGCCGTCGCGCTGCCCAAACGGGTGCTGTGCCTGTGTGGGAGCTTGCGCCGCGTGTCGGCCAACCGTGCGGCGCTGGAAGCTGCACGTACATTGGCGCCGGCATCGCTGCGGCTCGACATGTACCCGGGCATGGGCGCATTGCCGCTGTTCAGTCCCGATGCCGAAACCGATCCACTGCCGCAAGGGGTGCTCGGCCTGCGCTTCGCGGTCGGACGTGCCGACGCATTGCTGATCGCGTGCCCCGAATACGCGCACGGCGTTCCCGGTGGCTTCAAGAACCTGCTGGACTGGCTGGTCGGTGCGCTGGAATTCCCGGACAAGCCGGTGTTGTTGCTGAACACGTCGGCGCGCGGTTCGCATCATGCGCAGGAGGCGCTGATGGAAGTGCTGAGGACGATGTCGGCCCGCCTGCTCTCGGCCGAACCGCTGTCGGTGCGGTTGCCGGGGGCGGGATGCACCACCGAAGCGGTCTTGGCCAGCGAGGAGCGTTGTCGCGAATTGCAGATCGCGCTGGGGGTGTTGGCTGCCGGGCTTGCGTGATGCTGGCGCCTGTCCGGCATTCCCGTTATTTTGGCGGCTTTGGCCGGAGGGCTCCGGCATCCAACGAGGGTGGAGCGTTCGTGAGCATCAAGAGCGACAACTGGATCCGCCACATGGCGGAGCAGCATGGCATGATCGAGCCATTCGAGCCGGGCCAGGTCAAGCAGAACGACGGCGGCCGCATCGTGTCGTATGGCACGTCCAGCTACGGCTACGACGTGCGCTGCGCAGGCGAGTTCAAGATCTTCACCAACATCAACTCGACCATCGTCGATCCCAAGGATTTCGATTCGCGCAACTTCGTGGATTTCGCGGGAGAGTGCTGCATCATCCCGCCCAATTCGTTCGCGCTGGCGCGCACCGTCGAATATTTCCGGATTCCGCGCAACGTACTGACGATCTGCCTCGGCAAGAGCACCTATGCGCGTTGCGGCATCATCGTCAACGTGACGCCGCTGGAGCCCGAGTGGGAAGGTCACGTGACGCTCGAGTTTTCCAACACCACGCCGCTGCCCGCCAAGATCTATGCGAACGAAGGCGTGGCGCAGATGCTGTTCCTGGA
>DAIUEL010000091.1:1599-3186 GCA_036845145.1 Rhodanobacteraceae bacterium
TTCAGCCCGCTTGTGGCAGACTTGCGCAGCTACGGCCGCGTGGCCGGCCATCACGATCAGCAACGGAGACCGATTCCATGAACCTGCGTTCGTTTGTTGTGCGCCTCGGCGGCGCGGCCATGCTGGCGACGATGTTTGCGCTCGCGGCGTGCAGCGGCACGGTTCGCAGCGGCGGCGAAACCACGGTCACCGTGCCGCACCAGTACGACATGACGATCGGCGCGTTCAAGGACAACCAGTACCAGGTGGACGGCGCGGTGCTGAGCGCGCCGGATCTCGAAGCCCACTTCCGCTATCTGCAGGACCAGAAGCAACTGCCAAAGACGGTGCTGCTGGAAGATACCGATTCGGCCAAGGTCAACAACTCGGCGCTGGAAGAATTCGCCAGCCTGCAACTTGCCTTCCACTTCACCGGTTACGTGATGCACAAGGGCAAGCTGACCCTGATGAGCGCGGTGGAAGCGGCCAAGGACAAGGACCAGAAGTAACACCCGCGACGGTCAGTACACCGCGCCGGCCGCGACGCGAAGATCGGCGCGCGTGGTCAGTGCGGTGTGCACGATTACCTCCAGCGCGTGCGTCATCTGGCCCAGCGGCATGCCGGGCTGGCCGTGCGCGGCGGCCTGCTCAGGCAACCATGGCACGTGCACGAATCCCGCGCGGGTATTGCGGCAGCGTCGCAGCGCGTGCATCAGCGCATAGAACACCTGGTTGCACACATACGTGCCGGCCGTCTGAGAAACATGCGCCGTGATGCCGGCCTCGTGCAGCGCCAGCAGCGACGCCTTGATCGGCAACGTCGCAAAGAATGCGTTCGTGCCGCCGCGCAGCACCGGCAAATCCACCGGTTGCGCGCCCGCGTTGTCCGGGATGCGTGCGTCGATCAGGTTGATCGCGACGCGTTCCAGCGAAATGCCTTCGCGCCCGCCGGCGAGGCCCACCGCGATGGCGACCCTCGGTTCCGCCTTGCGCAGCGCGTGCCACAGCGCGGGCATCGAGGCGTCGAACTCGCAGGGCAATTCCGCCGTCACGATGCGATGGTCTTCGATCATGCGGCCATCCAGTGCACGCACCGCCTGCCAGGACGGGTTCAGCTTCTCGCCATCGAACGGCGCGAAGCCGGTCAGCAGGACGGTGCGTTCGCGCTGGCGTGTGGATCGTTGCAAATGAGGACGATCAAAAGCGGAAGATCAGGCAATACATCAACGCCAAGTTTACGACGAGCAGCACCGCGCCGGTTTTCCATTGTGCGCGGATCACGTCATTCTGGTTCGGCAACTCCAGCAACGCGACCGGCACGATGTTGAAATTGGCGGCCATCGGCGTGAACAGCGTGCCGCAATAGCCGGTGAGCATGCCCAGTGAGCCGAGGATCGCGGGGTTCGCGCCGTGCAGGTGGATCAGCAGCGGCAGTCCGACGCCCGCGGTCAGCACCGGAAACGCGGCGAATGCGTTGCCCATGATCACGGTGAACAGCACCATGCCGAGTCCGTAGGCAATCACACATGCCAACGCGCTGTTGACGGGAATCACCATCCGCACCAGGTCCGACACCGCGGCGCCCACGCCGGTGGCGGCGAATACCCC
>DAIUEL010000091.1:3286-10355 GCA_036845145.1 Rhodanobacteraceae bacterium
GGCGTCGGCTTCGCGCGCGGACACGTCGCGCTCGACGAGTTGCCCACGTTGCATCCGGGGCGACAACGCCGCCAACGCGATCACGCCGACGCCGGCCAGTTGCGCGGGCAGCTCATGGTGTGCGGCGGTGGCATCGAGCACGTACTTGCCGCCGGCCGTCAAGGCAGCCAGCACCAGCCAGAACCCCGCGTGCGACCAGCGCCGCTCGCGCAGGTTGAGCCACGCCGCCCCGGCGAGGAACAGCGCGATCAGCCAGTAGGCGTGTTCGATCTTCAGCACGATCCGGACTTTCCGCCGCCTTCGGGCCGCAGCGCCGGCGTCGCCGAGCCCGATGCGCCGCCGGTAAGTCGGCGCGCAAACAGCACCGTGCGGATCGCGTGAACGACGAACGCCGCAATCGCGGTCGGCAGTGCCCACAACGCGATCTGCAGCGGTTCGAGTTCGATCCCGTGTTGCGCATAGAAGCCCTGGATCAGCAGCACCGCGCCCAGTGCGATGAACACATCCTCGCCGAAAAACCGGCCGATGTTGTCGGTGGCGGCGCTGAACGCACGCACATCGTTGCGTTCCTGGGCGTTAAGCGGCGTACCCCGTTTTTCTGCCGCACCTTCGGCCATTGGCGCCAGCAACGGGCGCACCGTTTGGGCATGGCCGGCGACGTCGTACAAACCGAGCATGGCCAGTATCTGGCGGGCCGCGAGATAGGCCATCAATAGCCGCGAAAGAGTGAGCCCGCGCAACGTCGCGATCCAGTTGCCCACATGCTCGCGCAGGCCCGCGCGCTCCAACACGCCGATCGCCGGCAAGGTCAGCACGAACAACAACAAGGCGCGTTCGGACACGAAGCTGTTGCCGATCAGCGCCAGGATGTCGCCGATGGATTTGCCGGCCGCGAGTCCGCTGACGATGCCGGCGGCCACCACGACGGGAACCGGGTTGAAGCGCAGCGCGAATCCCGCGACCACCACAAGCACGCCGAGCAGCGGCAGCCAATGCAGCAGGGCGGTCATGCCGGACGCGCCGCTGCGACGATCTGCACGCCGGCGTCGCCGAGTGCGCGTCGCAGCCGCTCCGCAAACACGGCCGCATTGGCGCGATCGCCGTGCACGCACAAGGTGTCGGCTTCGACGCGCACCATCTCGCCGTCGCGCGTCGAGGCTTCGCCGCGTATGGCGATCGAAACGGCCTGCGCGACCGCCGCGTTGATGTCTTCGATCACCGCGCCGGGTTCCGACCGTGGCGTCAGTGAACCGTCCGCGCAATAGCGCCGGTCGCAGAAGCCCTCGCGCTGGATGGTCAACCCCGCATCGCGGCCGGCGTCCACGAGCGCACTGCCCGCGAGTCCCACCAGGATCAGGAGCGGATCGAAATCGCGTACCGCGGTGGCGATCGCGTCGGCCAGTGCGCGATCGCGTGCGGCCATGTTGTACAGCGCGCCGTGGGGTTTGACGTGGTGCAATTGCGTGCCGGCCGCCCGCGCCAGCGCGTGCAATGCGCCCAGCTGGTACAGCGTTTGCGCATGCACTTCGTCGGGCGTGATCTTCATTTCGCGACGACCGAAGCCCTGTAGGTCGGGCAGTGATGGATGCGCGCCGATTGCGACGCCATGCCGCGCACACAGGTCAATCGTCGCGCGCATCGTGACCGGATCGCCGGCGTGGAATCCGCAGGCGATATTCGCCGAGGTGATCCACGGCATCACGCCGGCATCGTCGCCCATGCGCCAGGCGCCGAAGGATTCGCCGAGGTCCGCGTTGAGATCGATGCGATTCATGGGGCAAGCCGGGCTGCGATGCGGGCCGTGAGGAAGTCGAGGATGCGTTCGCGTTCGCGCAACGCGTGCAGCGCATCCTCGAACGTGTACGGCGTGAAGCGTACCGCATCGCCAGGCCGAAGTTGCGCGAGGCACGGCACGTCCACCGCGGCGATCTGGCCGATGCGCGGGTAGCCGCCGCTGACCGGGCATTCCGGTCCGAACGCAATCGGTTGTCCGGACGGCGGCAGTTGCAGCAGGCCAGGCACGCAACCCTCGCTGATCATTTCAATGGGATATGCGCATTCGAGAGTCGGGCCGTCCAGACGCAGGCCCGTACGGTTGGAATCTGCGTGCACCCGAAACGTTTCGGAAAACAGCGATTCGCGGGAGGATTCGGTCAAGGCATCGAGATGTTTGCCGGGCAGCAGGCGCAATGGTGTTTGCGCGTGCTGGTCGAACCAGGGGCGTGGGTCGATCCACCAAGCAGGATGCCCTCGCATCGAAGCGGGGTCGGGTCCACTTTCCCCGGCGTTTTCATCGATTCGCCGATTGGGTGAAAATGCGCCCGGCCCCCTTTGAAGCACATCGCCGGCGCGCAATGGCCTGCCGCCAATCGGGCCGATGCCCGCATTGACATCCGTGCTGCAGCTGCCGAGTACGGGCACGATATCGAAGCCGCCGCGCATCGCAAGATAACCGCGGCAACCGGAACGCATCGCACCGAGTTCCATCGTGGTCCCGGCCGGCACATGAACCGGTGCCCACATCGGTTGCTCGATACCGTCGATGCGGAACGGAATCGGCGCGCCGGCCAGCGCGACCGACGCGGCGGCGCCGAAGCGCAACGTCGGCCCGAGCAGCGTGATTTCCAGCACACACGCGTTGTCCGGATTGCCGCAAAGGGCATTTGCGATCCGCCGTGCCGGTGCGTCGAACGCACCCGCGCGGCCGATGCCGAGGTGCGCGAAGCCGGGTCGCCCGGCGTCCTGGAACGTGGTCAGCAGCCCCGGCTTGATCACGTCGATCACGCGCCGCGCTCCGCGAGCCGCCGGAATTCGTTCGCATGGATGGCGCGGAAGCGGACGCAATCGCCGGGTGCGAGCAGGCACGGCGGATCGCGGTCGGAATCGAACAACACAAGCGGCGTGCGCCCGATCAGGTTCCAGCCGCCTGGCAGTTCGCGCGGATAGATGCCGGTCTGTGCGCCGCCGATCGCGACCGAGCCTGCCGGCACGCGGGTGCGCGGATTGGCGCGCCGCGGCGTGTGCAGCGCCGAGTCGAGACCGAGCAAATAGGGAAAGCCGGGCGCGAAACCGAGCATTGCCACGGTGTACTCGGTCCGCATGTGGCGCTCGATGACCTGGTCGGGTGTCATGCCCGCGCGTTGCGCGATCGTGCCAAGGTCTGGACCGTATTCGCCGCCATAGCAAACAGGAATTTCCGTGTGCTGCGTGGCGGGCTTTCGCGGGGAGCTTGCTTCCGGCTCGTCGCCCTGTTGAAAGCCGCGATCCAGTATCTTGGTGACGGATTCCGGCAACGCGTCGCCGCCCCGTGAAAGTGGATCGAAACGCACCAGCAGCGTTGCGTACGCGGGCGCAATGTCGGTGATGCCCGGAAGCTTCGCCGCACGAATCGCGCGTGCAGCCGCGTGCACGCGCGCGTTGAGGTCGATGTCGATGCCGTCGCCGAAGCGCAGCAGCAGGGCGTCTTCGGCAACCGGTTCGATCGCGAAATCCACGGCTACTGCGCCGAGCGCAAACGCGTGATCAGCGCTTCACGCGCTTCGGGCGAGTACGGTTGCGCCGGTCCATGCCCCCACACCGGCCCCGGCCATGCAGCATCGCGCTCGCGCCGGGCCACTACGTGCACGTGCAATTGGCGGACGATATTGCCGAGCGCGCCGACGTTGATCTTGTCGCATTCGGCTACGCCACGAAGCTGCTTCATTGCGTGCCGGATTTCGTGCATCAGCCGCGTGTTGTCGCTCTCGTCCAGATCATCGACTTCGACCAACGCCTCGCGACGCGGCACCAACACCAGCCACGGGAATCGTGCATCATCCAGCAACAGCACGCGGCAGAGTTGCCAATCGGCAATGAACGCCGTGTCATGCGCCAGGCGCGGGTCGAGTTCGAAACCTGCTTCGCGCGCATCGCTCATGCGCTACCCGCGAGGTGCTGGTCGAAGAAGGCCAAGGTGCGTTGCCAGGCAAGTTTTGCAGCGGCTTCGTCGTAGTGGGTGGGATCGACGTCGCGATTGAAGGCGTGCCCCGCGCCTTCGTACACGTACACCGGTGCGTCGGGCCAGGCCTTGCGGTGTTTCTCGATCGCTTCGGCCGTGATCGATCGATCGTTCGCTCCGAAGTGGAACACCACCGGCGCCTGCAGCGGTTGGTCGAGGAACCCGGTATTGCGCGCGCCGTAGTAGCTCACCGCCGGCAGGCCGAGCCGCTGCGCGCCGAGCAACGCCACCGTGCCGCCCCAGCAATAGCCGACCACGCCAATCCTGCCGGACGAGGAGATCGACTCGGCAGCGCTGGCGACGGCTTCCGCCGCGCGGTCGAGGCCGACTTCCATGGCCAGTTGCTTGCCGCGTTCCATGCCCGTCTTGTCATAGCCGAGTTCGACATCGTTCTCCACGTAATCGAAAAACGCGGGCGCGATAGCGGTGTAACCCGCTTCCGCGAAGCGATCGGCCACGGCGCGAATGTGCGGCGTGACGCCGAAGATTTCCTGCACCACCACGACGCCACCCTTGGGCTTGCCGGCGGGTTTCGCGAGATAGGCGCCGATGCAATGTGTGCCGGCGGTCATGATGTTGAGGCGTTCGCCCATGAGCATCCTCCGAAAGTCGTGATCCGATCAGCGTACTACGCAGGATCGATTCCGGAGAGGCTTGCCGAGATCGGGCCCCGAGTCCCGCTAAAATTGCCGGCCCCCGTTTCAACAAGCGCCCCGCATGCCCGCACCATCTCCCAAAGTCGGTTTCGTCAGCCTAGGCTGCCCCAAGGCGCTGGTCGATTCCGAGCGCATCCTGACCCAGTTGAAGGCCGAGGGCTACGAGATCGTGCCACGTTACGACAAGGCCAACGCGGTGATCGTCAACACCTGCGGCTTCATCGACGCGGCGGTACAGGAGTCATTGGACGCGATCGGCGAGGCGCTGCACGAAAACGGCAAGGTCATCGTCACGGGATGCCTCGGCAAGCGCGACGCGCTGATCCGCGAAGCCTACCCCGACGTGCTGGCGATCACGGGTCCGCAGGACTACGCCAACGTCATGGGCGCGGTGCACGCGGCGTTGCCCAAGCCGCACGATCCGTTCGTCGATCTGGTGCCGGATACAGGCATCAAGCTGACGCCGAAGCACTATGCGTATCTGAAGATTTCCGAAGGCTGCAATCACCGCTGCACGTTCTGCATCATTCCGTCGATGCGCGGGAACCTCGTTTCGCGCCCGATCGACGAGGTGCTGGTCGAAGCTGAAAAACTGGTGCGTTCCGGCGTCAAGGAATTGCTGGTGATTTCGCAGGACACCAGCGCCTACGGTGTGGACGTTCGTTACTCCGAACGCACCTGGCGTGGCAATCCGTATCAAACACGCATGACCGACTTGTGTCGCGGGCTTGGCGAACTCGGCGCGTGGGTGCGGCTGCACTACGTTTATCCGTATCCGCACGTGGACGACGTGATCCCGTTGATGGCGGAAGGCAAGATCCTTCCCTATCTCGACATCCCGTTCCAGCACGCCAGCCCGCGCATCCTCAAATTGATGAAGAGACCCGGCAACATCGACAAGACGCTGGAGCGCATCCGCGCGTGGCGGCGCGCGTGCCCGGATCTCACGATCCGCAGCACCTTCATCGTCGGCTTCCCGGGCGAAACCGATGCGGAGTTCGAGGCATTGCTGGACTTCCTGCGCGAAGCCCAACTCGACCGCGTGGGCGCGTTCGCCTATTCACCGGTCGGCGGCGCGAAAGCCAACGAACTGCCCGATCCGGTGCCGGAAGAACTGAAGGAGGATCGTCTCGAACGCTTCATGGAGGTGCAGGCGCGGATTTCAGCCGCCAAGTTGCAGAAGAAGATCGGCCGTACGTTGAAGGTGCTGGTGGACGAAGTGAGTGCCGACGGCGCGATCGCGCGCTCGATGGCCGACGCGCCGGAAATCGACGGCGTGGTGCGGATCGGTGATGGCGCATCGTTGAAGCCTGGCCAGTTTGCCGAGGTGACGATCGTCGGCGCGAGCGAGCACGACTTGCAGGCGCGCCTGACGCAACCGGTGTAAGCGCCGTGCGCTACGTCGCACCACTGCGTGACACCATCGATTCGCAGGTGTTCGCGCGGATGCCGCTGGCGGGATGGTGCGAATTCTCCGATCTGCTGGAAGCGCCCGGGTGGCCGTCCATCGACGCACTTGCGGCGCGGCTGCCGCCGGACGCGCCGGTACGTTTCGCCGTGCAGACGCGCGAGTTGCTGGCCGACGGATTGCATTATGAGCAGCGCATCGCGGAACGCGGCGTGATCGCCACACGGGAGCGCAACTGGCACGATCTTTTCAACGCGCTGGTGTGGTTGCGATTTCCGGGTTTGAAGCGTGCGCTCAACGCGCGGCAGGCGGCCGAGATCGCCCACATGGGCTCCAAGCGGCGCTCGCGAGCGCAGTACGCGCTCACCCATTTCGATGAAGCCGGCGTGGTGGTCGGCTTGCGCGATCCGTCGCTGCTGGCGTTGTGGGATGCGCACGATTGGCACGGATTGTTCTGGCGTGAACGCCCGGCATGGCGTGATGGGCGCATCGAGGCCGCCGTGTTCGGGCACGCGCTTCTGGAGCACGCACTCAGCCCGCAACGGCTTCTCGTCGGCAAGGCCCTGGTGGTCGTGCTTGCGCAGGGCATGTCGGTCAGCGCAGCCATCGACGCCTGTGCAACGAATATTCGCGACGGTGACCTGTTGCGCGATCCGCTGGAACTGCGGCCCTTGCCGCTGTCCGGCATTCCGGGCTGGCATCAGGATGGCGAGGCCGAGGCTTTCCATCGCTCTGCCCCGTGCTATCAGGCATTGCGCGCGGGGCGAACGTACCCCGCGCCGCTGTTGCTTGGGTCGAAACATCCGGCGTTGCGTGCGCGACTGGGCTAGACCTTGTTCCAGCGGATGTGCCGACGCGGCACCCTTCGCGCTTCAGCCTTCGTATCTCACGTCCACGACCAGAAAACGCGCCTTGCCGCCCGGCAATTCGGCCTCGAACTCTTCGTCCACGCGTTTTTTCAACGCAGCGCGGGCGAGTGGCGAATCCACGCTGATCCAGCCTTTCTTC
>DAIUEL010000092.1:0-1841 GCA_036845145.1 Rhodanobacteraceae bacterium
AAGGACACGCCGAACTTCATCGGCAACCGCATCGGCGTGTTCTCGATCCTCTCGACGATGTACCACACCACCCGGTTCAAGCTCGGCTTCGACGCGGTGGACGCGCTGACCGGCCCGGCCATCGGGCGGCCGAAATCGGCAACCTATCGGACCGCCGACGTGGTTGGCCTCGATACCATGGCGCACGTCATCAAGACCATGGCGGACACCCTGCCCGACGATCCGTGGCGCGAACACTTCAAGTCACCTGCGTGGCTGACCGCGCTGATCGAGAAAGGCGCGCTGGGTGCGAAAGTGGGCGCCGGCTTTTACCGGAAAGCCGGCAAGGAAATCCAGGTGCTGGATCTCGCGAAGCAGGACTACCGCGCTTCGGAACAGAAAGCCTCCGACGAAGTTGCGGCGATCCTGGCAATCAGGAATCCGGCCGAAAAGTTCGCCAAGCTGCGCGAATCGAACGATCCGCAGGCGCAATTCCTGTGGGCGTGCTTCCGCGACCTGTTCCACTACACCGCGTATCATCTCGAAAGCATCGCGGAAACCGCGCGCGACGTCGATTTCGCGATCCGCTGGGGTTACGGCTGGAAGCTCGGGCCGTTCGAAACCTGGCAGGCGGCCGGCTGGGAACAGGTCGGCAACTGGATTGCCGAAGACATCGCCGCCGGCAGGGCGATGAGCAATACGCCGCTGCCCGCCTGGGTCACCGATGGCCGCAAGGGCGTGCATTTCGCGGATGGGTCGTACTCGCCGCGCGAAAACAGCAATTTGCCGCGGTCGTCAGCGCGGGTCTACAAGCGCCAGTTGTTCCCCGACGCGCTGATCGGTGAAAAGTTTGACCAAGGCACAACGGTCTGGGAAAACGACGGCATCCACCTGTGGACACTGGACGGCGACGACGTCGGCATCGTCAGCTTCAAGACCAAGATGTGCACCTTCGACGACCAGGTGCTGGACGGCATCCAGCATGCGGTCGGCCTTGCCGAGCAGAAGCTGCAGGCGCTGGTGGTGTGGCAATCGGGTCCGGTGTTCTCGGCCGGCGCCAACCTCAAGGGCGTGCTCGCGCTGTTGAAGGACGGCAAGGTTTCGCAACTCGAGGCCATGATCGCGAATTTCCAGCGCGCGACGATGCGCGTGCAGCACGGCCTGGTACCAACCGTTGCCGCGGTGCGGGGGCTGTGCCTCGGCGGCGGCTGTGAATTGCAGATGCACAGCGCGCGTACCGTCGCCGCGCTGGAAAGCTACATCGGACTGGTCGAAGCCGGCGTGGGCTTGCTGCCGGCCGGTGGCGGTTTGAAGGAAATCGCCGAGCGTTGCGCGCGCGCCACGACAGGCGACGACCCGTTTGACCAGGTCAAGCGCTATTTCGAAACCGTGGCCATGGCCAAGGCATCGACCAGCGCGATCGAAGCCAAGCAACTCGGCTACCTGCGCGACACCGACGTCGTGGTGTTCAACGCCAACGAACTCTTGTACGTCGCGAAGAACGTGGCGTCGTCGCTGGCCGAATCCGGCTGGCGCCCGCCGTTGCCCCAGGCCACGCACGTCGCGGGTGACGTCGGCACCGCCACCATCAAGGCGCAACTCGTCAACATGCTGGCCGGCCATTTCATTTCCGAACACGACATGGAAATCGCCAGCCGCATCGCCGACACCTTGTGCGGCGGCAACATCGAACGCGGCAGCACGGTCGACGCGCAATGGCTGCTGGATCTGGAACGCCACCACTTCATGGAACTGACGCAGATGGAAAAGACGCAAGCGCGCATCGCGCACACCATGACCACCGGCAAGCCGCTCAGGAATTGAGCACCAGTCGTACGAGGTACGACAACCTCGTCATTCCG
>DAIUEL010000092.1:1941-10341 GCA_036845145.1 Rhodanobacteraceae bacterium
CTTCGCGATTCCGGGATGACGATTAAACAATCAACGCGTTGACGTGCAACCACGCGGCGCAGAGGAGCAACGAGCATGACCAAGCAAACCCAGGATGCCTACATCGTCGCCGTCAAGCGCACGCCGGTGGGCAAGGCGCCGCGCGGGGTGTTCCGCCACACCCGGCCCGACGACATGCTGGCGCACGTGCTGCGCGAAACCCTGGACGAATGCCCCGGCATCGACGTCCGTCGCATCAGCGACGTGGTGATCGGCTGCGCGATGCCGGAGGCCGAGCAAGGCATGAATGTGGCGCGCATCGGCGCGCTGCTGGCCGGCTTGCCGGACACGATCCCTGGAATGACCATCAACCGCTTCTGCTCGTCCGGCCTGCAGTCGGTCGCGATCGCGGCCAACACCATCCGCCTCGGGGAGTCCGATCTTGTTCTTGCCGGCGGCACCGAATCGATGAGCATGGTGCCGATGATGGGTTTCAAGCCGGTGATGAACCCCGAAATCTTCAAGGACGAAAACATCGGGATCGCCTACGGCATGGGCATCACCGCCGAAAATGTCGCGACGCAGTGGAAGATCAGCCGCGAGGAACAGGATGCATTCGCGCTGCGCAGCCACCAGCGCGCGATTGCGGCGCAGGACGCCGGCAACTTCAAGGAAGAGATAGCGCCCTACCCGCTTGATGACCGCTATCCCGATTTGAGCTCTCGCGGCGCGAAGGAAGATCGCCGCGTGATCGAGGACGACGAGGGTCCACGCCGCGACACCAGTGACGAAGTACTGGCGAAACTGCGCACGGTGTTCCGCCGCGACGGCACGGTCACCGCCGGCAATTCATCGCAGATGTCGGACGGCGCCGGCGCCGTGCTGCTCGCCAGCGAACGGGCGATCAAGGATTACGGCCTGACGCCGCTCGCGCGTTTCGTCGGGTTCTCGGTGGCCGGCGTGCCACCGGAAATCATGGGCATCGGCCCGAAAGAGGCGATCCCGAAGGCGTTGAAAGCCACCGGCATGAAGCAAGCCGACATGGAGTGGATCGAACTCAACGAAGCCTTCGCCGCGCAGGCGCTCGCGGTCATCAAGGACCTCGGCCTCGACCCCGACAAGGTCAACCCCGAGGGCGGCGCGATCGCGCTCGGCCATCCGCTCGGCGCCACCGGCTCCATCCGCATCGCCACCCTTGTCCACGGCATGCGCCGCCGCAAGCAAAAGTACGGCATGGTCACGATGTGCATCGGCACGGGCATGGGCGCGGCGGGCATTTTCGAGATGGTGTAGGCAACATCACCAGCTGTGGAAGCTTATGTGCAGAAAATATTGCTCATTATTCCTATGCGTGTTTCTGGGTAGTGGATGCGGCTCGCAAGCAGCTGGCGCAGTTCCTCCTCCTTCGTCCTACAGCAGCTCGATTGAACGCTATCCACGTGCACTGAGCACCGCATGCCGGCTGGAGCATACCAAAGAGCTTGGCTACGCCGGCTTTTTAAACTCCTTGGGCGGCCTCAACCCAGGCACGATCTTGGTTTACGCAATCGTTATCGGTGATCCGACGCCTATGCCTACAAATAATCGGAAGGACCGCGAACACTACGAAGCATTCAATCTGTTTCTCGTAAACAAAATCAAATCCAAAGATATTCCTAGCGATTCGAAATTACCGACGCCTGGCCAATCTATAAAGGGCGGCGTGGATACGATGTTGTATCGAGACCATGATGGCTTATTATGGTCGATAGAACCAATGGCAAGCGTGACCTTTAACGGTGATACCCCAGACGGTTCGTTTGAAGGATGGGGCGGCCTACTGTCCTATACAGAATACGGGGACATGATCGCTTACTTGCAAACAAGGCCTTTTCAACTTACTTGGGACTGGAAATCCACCCTTTCCAAGCCAGGGTCACTGTCAGCATGCAATATCAAATGGACAGAGACGGACCGATATCTTCATTCAGTTCGCTGAAATGAACCACCGCTGAGCGCGGCGCACAGTTGCAATTTGCATTGCCACAGCACCAGCGTCATCACGATCGTGGCGTCCATCCACAATCGGCAACTACATCGCGCGTCATCGATCAGTCCGATGTCGCTCCGGCCGCATCGCGGCGGCTCTTGAGCAGGCTGGCAATGGTGGTCACGGCCAAGATCGAAAGGATGATCACCAGCGACAGCCAAGTCGGGATCTCCGGAACCACGTGGATCGGCTCGCCGCCGTTGAGGAATGGCAGGCTGTTGCCGTGCATCGCTTCGATGATCAGCTTGATGCCGATGAAGCCCAGCACCAGCGCGAGACCGAAGCTCAGATAGACGAGCCGCCTGATCAGCCCGCCGATCAGGAAATACAACTCGACCAATCCGAGCAGCGCGAAGGCGTTGGTCGCGAACACGATGTAGGGTTCATTGGTGAGGCCGTAGATGGCCGGAATCGAGTCGAGCGCGAACAGGATGTCGGTCATGCCGATCGCGATCATCACCATCATCATGGGCGTGAAGTGGCGCTTGCCGTCGATCACGGTGGACATGTTGGCCCCGTCGTATTCCGTGGTGAACGGCAGGACCCGTTGCGCGACGCGCACCAGGATGTTGGGTTCGTAGGCTTCGTCTCCTTCCTGCTTCTCGAAAGCGAGCTTGGCCGCGGTCAGGATCAGGAACAAGCCGAACAGGTAGAACACCCAGCTGAAGTGGGCGATCGCCGCCGCGCCGATCAGGATGAAGATCGTGCGCAGGACCAGTGCGATCACGATGCCGATCAGCAGCACTTTCTGCTGGAATGCGCGCGGCACCGCGAAGCTCGACATGATGATCACGAACACGAACAGGTTGTCGATCGACAAGCTGTATTCGGTGATGTAACCGGCGAAGAATTCGATTCCCCGATCGCGGCCCCATATCGCCGTCAGGCCCAGCCCGAACAGGATCGACAGCGATACGAAGAACGCCGTCCAGGCGCCGGCTTCCTTGAGGGAAGGCTCGTGGGCATCGCGGATATGGGTGAAAAAACTGAGCGCGAGCAGCGCGACGATACCGGCAGCGGTGGCCAGCCAGATCCAGAGTGGTACTTGCATTCGCTGAAACTCCCTGCAGGGCGGGCCGATGGCGATCGAGCCGGGTTCAGAATATCAATGCGAGTGCGAATGTTCCCAGCATCATGAACGCGGTGGCAATCTTGATTGCGGTACCGATCAGCAAGCCGATCCAGGTGCCGGCTCCAACGCGCGCAGCATGTTCCACCCGGCTGCCGCTTGCGAGTTGTCCGATGATCGCGCCAGCGAACGGTCCGAGGATGATGCCGGGAATGCCGAAGAACAGCCCCACGATCGTGCCGATGAATGCACCCCACACCGCCGCCTTGCTGGCGCCATAACGTTTCGCGCCATAGCTGCCCGCCACGAAATCGAACACGATCGAGAATGCCGCCAGCACCGCCAGGAACACGATCACCCAGACGGGAATCGCTTCGAAACGGCCCACCCACGCGGCCAGCAGCATGCCGCCGAACATCACCGGAATGCCGGGAAGATTCGGCAAGATCGAGGCCACGAAACCGGCGGCAATGATGATGCCGGCAACGACGTACCAGAGGATGTTCCAGTCCATGGGTGGAGGATACGGGATGCGCCGCCTCCTGTTCCGGGAGAAGCCCAACAGTTCTCCGGGACACGAACCCCGGCGGCGAACGGTTGAACCGGGGTTGTCGTTGCTTGTCTATCTCATCGGCGAAATGCCGTGGGTTGGACTGATCCCGGCCTTGTCCGGGAGAAGCTCGACATGCTCCAAAAAAAGACGAACCTCGGTGGCGGTTGAACTTGGTCCGTCGTTGGGCTTCGCTGCGCTCAGCACCAACCTACAAGAGCACGCTGTCGTTGCTATTTCGTGGGCGTGAGTTGCAGCGTCAGCACCTCGAACGGTTGCAGCTTGATGGTGGTCGGTTCGTCAGCATCGAGGTTTTTCGGCACATCGCTGCCACCCGTGTGCCAAACGTCCATCACGTTGAACGAGCGCGCGGCACCCTTCGGCAACTGCAGCTGCCGGCCTACGTCGAGGATCGCAAGCTGCGGTTTGTCATCCGGATTGCGTAGCGTGATGAACGCCTTTTGCGGCGACCATGCCGCCCAGCCGTAAACGTCCAGCCGCCCGGGATCGCCACCGATCCAGTGGGTATCGCGCAGCACGTCGGCGTTCGCGCGCGACCATTTCGCCGTCTCGGCCAGCATGTCCCAATCCGAGTCGGTCAACAGCCTTGGCGTGATGTACATCTCCTGCAAATCGGTGCCGGTCGCGAAATAGGAATGCACTTCGTTGGCGAAATCGTGGCCGGGATCGGCGTCCAGCCCCACCGCATGCTGCGCGTAGATGATTCCATGCAGCATCAGCGAATTGATGGGGAACAGCGGACCCTTCTCCACGACGTTGCGGTAGGTCTGCTCGTCACGGTAGGTGATCCACTGCTCGCGCTTGGAGCCCACCCCGGTGAAGTTGTGATCGTAACCATCGCGCCAGATCGAATCGGCCCAGCGCAACCAGAACGGCGATGCCCAGGTGCCGGTGGTGACATTGATGAAGGTATCCGGCTTGTCGGTACGGATGTCGTCGATCAGTCGGATCGCGGCCGCGAAATCGCTGTCGAACCGGCTGCCGGGATAGACGCTGTCTACGTTGCCGGTGCCATCGAATTTGAACTGGTTGATGCAGTCCTTGTCGAGCAGCGCCATCACGACTTCGTGAAAGCGCTTCCAGTATTTCGGCGCCGACAGCGCGAGGCCGTCATCGACAATGCCGTACCCGGCCTTGCGTCCGTTGGCGATGCGCTCGTCGTGGGGTTTTCCATAGCCGCCCCACGGCGACAGCCACACGCCCGGCGCGGCGCCGTATTGCTTCGCCGCCTGGCACAACGGCACGAAACCCCGCGGGAATGCCTTCGAGAAATTCCAGCTTCCGCTGTAGTCGTCCCAGCCATCGTCGAACAGGAACGAATCCATATTCACGTGCCGCTTCCCGACCAGTTCCCTGCCGAACGTGTTGATGCGATCCAACGCCTCCGTTTCAGTGTAGGGCATGAAGTAGCCGATGTCGTACCACGAGTTGTAATGCAGGAACGGACGATACGGATGCGCGCGTTCGCGCTCGACGTAGACGGCGAAGTCGCGCCGCATCTGGCCCGCGCGGGCGACGCCGATCACGGCCGAGTATGTTACCGACTGGCCCTTCGCCAGCGGCAGCGTGCGATCGATCCACATCCTGACCTTGCCTCGCCACGCGTCGGCCTTGGACATCGGGTGCTCGAAACCCAGCCAGTCGTCGTGCGACACCACCGGCGATCCGTCGACCGAACCGACCACGATCGCATCGGGCGCGTTGGCGCCGAACAGCGAGACTTTCGTGATGGGCGCATCCGCGTTCAACGCGGTAATCGTGACGATCTCGCGCAGGTAATCCGAACCGTCGCGCTGTACCAGCTTCCAGTCGACGCGGAGGTCACCCTTGGGGCTCAGGAAAACGCCTTCCACCGCCTTGCCTGGAATGCGTTCGGTCAGCCGGGAAGCACCGACATCGACCGGCATTGCGCTTGCCCGCAAGCTGCCTTGCAACCTGAAATCGGGAGTGGCAAGCGTGCGGCCGTCCTTGAAGGTCAGCGAGAACGGATCGGTGATCGCGATCTGCCTGTGATGGCGGCGGTCGGCGACAACGAGATTTGCGAGCACGCCGCGCTCGTTCTTCCACGTTGCCGCCACCACGTCGTTGCCGAATCGCTCCAGCCCTGCCTGCGCCGCGACCGGGTCTCCGGCAGAGGCCGCCATGGCGGCAAACACCACGCCTCCAACCAGGATGGAAACGACCCAGCTACGCAAGACGCGCCCTGCACCCCAAGCTCTTCCCGGCATCCGGTTGTTCCGACGGCGCGGGCTGCTCCCGCCAGACCATTGTGCCGGAGGCGCGTCCGCTAGCGCCGCGAGGGGATGAAATTACGTTCGGTGCGACGCGCGGGCCGCGGCCACGGGCAGATCATCGGCACCTCACGACGATAATCCTGATATTCGGGATGCGCCGCTATCAGGTCGCGCTCTTCCAGCAACCGCACCGCAATCAGGATGTAACTCGTGGTTGCGATCGCAAACAGAAAGTGCCCCGCGGTCATCCGCGGAGTCGCCCAGAACGCAATGACGAAACCCAGCATCAGCGGATGCCGGACGATCCGGTAATAGAAGCTGTCGACGAATTCCGGCGGGGTGTATGCGGCGCCGCGCGCGCGCAACCAGACCTGGCGCAACCCGAACAAATCGAAATGATTGATGACGAACGTGCTGCTGAGGACGATCAGCCAGCCGAAGGCGGACAGCCCGTACAGCAACCACCACGCCCAACCCCGCCCCACGTCCCAGATCACGCCCGGCAGCGGCCGCCACAGCCAGTACAGCAGAATCAGCGCCAGACTGCTTGTCAGCACGTACGTGCTGCGTTCGATCGACGGGCTCATCCAGCCCGTCAACCACTTCTTGAACCCCCGCCGCGCCATGCCGGAGTGCTGGACCGCGAAGATGCCGAGCAGGACCGCGTCGATCACCACCGCCTGCGACACACTGGCCGCCACAAATCCCCGGTTGACGGTATGCGGCACGAAGGAGACATCGGCGACGAAGGCGATCGCATACAGGAACGCCAGGAAAAACACGGCGTAGCACAGCAAGCCGTAAAGAAGGATCAAGGCATTACGCATGGCGGCTCTCCATCCCACATCCAGATACCGGATATGGGAGAACACCGTTTCGCGGCGATTTGCGACATGGAACCGTCGCCGACCGCAGCCGATCAGCCTTCCAGCATTGCCTTCCAGCGGTCCTTCGCCTCGAGCCACCAGTATTGCGCCTGCGCCCCCAGATAGCCGAGCGGCCGCCAGGCCGATTGCAAGCCGAACGACGCGAACTCGCGCCAGCCCTGGCCACCCTCGGCGATCGCGTCGGCCAGCAGTTCACCCGCGGCGCAAGTCGGCGCGGTGCCATGGCCCCCGAAGGCCTGCATCCACCACAGGCCATCGCCACGCGTGCCGAGTTGCGGCATCTGGTGGCGCGCGTAGCTCATCAGGCCAGACCACGCGTAATCGATCTTCACACCTTCGAGCTGCGGGAACACGCGCAGCACATCGCGCATCAGCAGTTTCTTCACGGCCGCGGCCGAGCGGTTACGGATGGAGATGCGGCCGCCCCACAGCAACCGCGTGTCCTTGAGCGGCCGGTAGTAGTCGAAGGCGAAGCGGGTGTCGTAGATCGCAGCTTCGGTGTGCAGGCATTCCTGCATGCGCGCGCCGAGCGGCTCGGTCGCCATCACGTAGGTGGCGATCGGCAATATCGCCCGGTCGACCTCGCGCTCGAGTTTGGCGAGATAGCCGCCGCACGCCAGCACCACGGTTTGCGCCTTGACCTCGCCGTCCGCGGTCTTCACCCGCCAGCGCGCACCATCGCGTTCGACGCGCCTCACGCGGGAATGTTCGTGGCAGCGCACGCCCTGCCCCTGTGCCGCGCGCACCATCCCGTGCAGGTAATCGATCGGATGCAGGTGCAGCGCGTTCCGCTCGAACAGACCGTCGTGATAGCGCCGGCTGTGGATCACGCTGCGAAGCTGTTCTTCCGGCAACCATTCCCATTCGACGCCGTAGGTTTGCTGCAACAGGCGTTGGCGCGCACGCAGGATCTCCGGATCGCGAAACCAGTTCGCCCAGACCACGCCCGCGTCCACGGCGTCGCACTCGATCGCATAGTTCCTGATGCGTTCGCGAATGAGATCCACCGCGCGGGTGGTGGCACCGTACAGGCGCTGCGCGTGCTGCGCGCCGAGCTGGTCCAGCAACGCCTCCTCGCCCAGCGAATAGCCGCCAAACACGAAACCGCCGTTGCGGCCGGATGCTCCGTGCCCGATTCCTTGGCTCTCCAGCAGCACCACGTCGCGCACGCCGCGCTCGGCGAGGCCGAGCGCCAGGCACACGCCGGCGTAGCCGCCGCCAACGATCGCGATCTGCGCGTCGTGCCCGCCTTCGAGCGGCGGCAACGGATCGAACGGGCGGGCGCTCGCGGCGTACCAAGTCGTTGTCATCGCACCAGCATACCGCCTGGCGGCTTTTGTAGGTTGGGCTGATCCCGGACTTGTTCCGGGAGAAGCCCAACCGCCGAAACCGGACGGATGCGGCATCGCTGGCAAATAGGATCTACCGGGGCTGTCGTTGGGCTTCGCCGCGCTCAGCACCATCTACAAGAACAGGCACCATGGCAAAGACGACTAGCCCGCTCCGCTGCCGGGCACGAGGTGCCGCAACTCGGGGTCGGCAGACGCGAAGTGCAAGGTCGCGCGCACCATGCCGGCCTTGTTGCCGCAATCGAAGCGCGTGCCCGCGAAGCGGTGCGCCAGCACCGGCGT
>DAIUEL010000093.1:0-7190 GCA_036845145.1 Rhodanobacteraceae bacterium
CGAAATCCCAGCCCTTGCCCTCGGCGTCGAGGTTGGCGATCGCGTTGTCGGCGCTGACGGTCGAAATCGCGACCTTCACCAGCAGCGGCCTGGTGAGCTTGCCGAATTCGAAGGCGCCTTCCAGTTGCTTGCCAGCGATCGCATTATTGCCGGTCGGATTCGCGGCCGGACCCTTGAACCCCTTGTAGGGAATGTCGGTTTCGCGGTTGACAAGTTCGTGCGATGTCATCGGCTGCGAAAACCGGATCGCGAACCAAAGCTGCCGCCCCGGTGCCCAGCCACGCGTTTCGCGATAGCCAGTGACGGTGCCGTCCGCGCGCACGCGCAGGCGCGCCCACAACACCTTGCCGGGGTAGTCGTAGACGCTGGGGCGCAGGTCCAGCAGCACGTGTGCGTCTTCGCCCTTCGGAAAGGTGTAGCGATGCCAGCCGACGCGTTCGCCCGCGGTCAGCTCCACGCGCACGCCGGGGGTCGCCAACGTCACCGCGTAGTAACCCGGCCGCGCGACTTCGGTCTTGTGGCTGAACTCGGAGCGATAGCCGCTGCCCGGCTTGTCGGGATCGCCGGCGTCCCATTGCACCTTGCCTGTGCCCGGCATCAGCAGCACGTCGCCGAGATCGGAATGGCCGCTGCCGGAAAAGTGCGTCTCGGAAAAGCCGAGGATGCTGTGGTCGCCGTATTGATAGCCAGCTGCCCACGGGTACGCATGCTTGAAATCCGGCATCGCTGTATCCGGACTCAACTGGATCATTCCGAACGGCATGGTCGCGCCTGGAAACGTGTGGCCGTTGCCGCCGGTGCCGATCATCGGATCGACCTGATGCAGCGCATCGGTGGCCGCGATGCCTGGCGTCGCGAACATCAACGCCAGAAGTGCCGCTACGACGGAGCAGACGATTGGCGACATTCGAATGAAAGGCATGCAGGCGACCCTGGTCGGAGACGGATATCACGCGATCGTACCGCGCTGGAATCCGCGCCGCCCGTGCCGATCGCCATGACGCGCTTCAGGACGGCGCCAATCAGGCGAGCGTGCTCGCGCTTGCAGCCGGCACCGGCGCGAGCCGGTGCACGTACATCGAGACGGTGTTGAGACCCATCGCCCTGGTCATCCGGATGCGGTGCCGCCCTATTCGTGTGGGAACCCGGACCGGATGCATTTCGCCACTGCGAATCACGAACGGCTCGCCATCCAGCAGGAATCGCCGACCGAAAATTCGAACCGCTGCGGCTTGTGTCGGGTGCCGGCTGGATGCGCAGGCGCCGCGGACGGCACCGCCCGCACCCGTGCAGCGAATGCCCTCGGTGGCGCAAGCACGCTCAGGCGCAAAAAAACCCGGCGCCGCATACCATTGTCTGCCGGCTGCGGAAAGGCGCTGCGCTTGTCGTTATCCATTTCCGTGCATCGCGTCGGCTCCATCTCGTTATGCCCTTCGTGTATGCATATAAAATTCATGGGTGAAACTGCGAACGGAACGCCATCATTGAATGAAAGATCCGCTTCGATGAGCCAACTCCATCCCCTGCGCAAAAACGACAGCGAGAATGCTTGGCTCGTACTCGCGGCCGACGTCGGCGGCACGCACGCTCGCATCGGCCTGCTGCAGGTCCGACCGGGCGCGCAACCGCCACTCGACATGCTGGCCAGTCACGTCTACGAATGCGCGAAATGGCCGGGCCTCGGCGAAATCCTGCAGGACTTCATGGTCCATCACGCGAACCGCCGCCGCAGCATCGCGCGCTGCGCGCTGGCGGTGGCCGGTTACCTGCGCGGCGACGAACTGGTCGCGGAAAACCTGCGCTGGCCGGTACGGATTTCCGAATTGCGCGCGCACCTGAAACTGGATTGCCTTGATATCGTCAACGATTTCGAGGCGCTGGCCCGCGGCACCCGGTTTCTGTCCGGGTCCGACAGCATCGCGGTCATCGATGCGAACGGCGCGACCGGTCCGACTGTGGTGGTCGGACCGGGAACGGGACTCGGCTGCGCCGTGCTGTTGCCCAACGGCGATGCACCGATCGTGATGCCAAGCGAAGCCGGTCACGTCGCGCTCGCGCCCGGCAACGATCGCGAAATCGAGGTGCTGCGCCGACTCTGCCGCGACCGCGGCTACGTCCATACAGGCCACGCGCTTTCCGGCCCAGGGCTGGCGAACCTGTATCGCGCGCTGGCGGACATCGAAGGCGTCGCCGCCGTGCATGCGGAACCGGCGGCGATCAGCGCGGCCGCGATCGGGGGCGGCGACCCGCTCGCGCGCGAGGCGCTGTCGATGTTTTGCGCGATGCTCGGCAGCTTCGCGGGCGACCTCGCGGTGACGTTCAAGGCCGGCGGCGGCGTGTATCTCGCTGGCGGCATCCTGCCGTACATCCGCGATTTCCTGCTCGCCAGCGAATTCCGCACGCGCTTCTTCAACAAGGGCGTGATGCGCGAATTCCTGACGGCGGTTCCGGTGCGATTGATCGAACACGGGCAACTCGGCGTGTTCGGCGCGGCGGCGACGGAAATGGATAAGGCCGGCTGAGCGCGGATTCCGAATCCTGACGGCGACAACGATCAGTTGGGTTCCCGCCGTTCGTCCGGAGGTTGAGCCCGAAGGGCCGAAGCCGAAGAACCCCCGGGTGGACGCCGCGACTTCGCTTGCCAAGCCACGCTCGGCGTGCACGGACTCAAGTTGAACGTCGTCAGGCGTTACTCGGCTTGGGTGCACCTTCGCCAAACGACGGCGGCCGGTCTTCCGATGCCGCGCCGAATTGCTTGTTCGGCTTTTCGCCCATTTCGAATGCCAGCGTGCCCCCCTTCGCGAGTTCCGCGTGCGCGATCCAGCTTTTCGTCCATGGTTTTCCGTTCCACGTCACCGACTGGACGTAAACCCGATCTTCGCCGTTGTTTCGCGCTTCCACGATCAATTTTCTGCCACCGCCGACGTCGATCTCGGCATGGTCGACCAGTGGACTGCCGAACACCCAGTTCGCGCTGACCGGATCGACCGCGTACAGGCCCAGCGCCCCGAGCACGTACCACGCGCTCATCTGCCCGCAGTCCTCGTTGCCGGCAAGGCCGTCCGGCGCGGCGCGGTACATGGTTTCCAGCAGCATCCGCACGCGCGCCTGCGTCTTCCAGTGCGAGCCGGAATACGCGTACAGATAGGCAATGTGATGGCTCGGCTCGTTGCCGTGCGCGTATTGCCCGACCATGCCAGCGATGTCGGGCGGTGCATTGGGTGGCAACGTGGACGCTGTGGTGAACAATTCGTCCAGTTTGCGCTCGAACGAGGCTTCGCCGCCGAACATCGCCATGTAGTGATACAGGTCGTGCTGGTTGAGGAAGGTCGCGACCCACGGATTGGATTCCGTGTAGTCGCGCCACTGTTCCGAGTGGCCCATCTCGATCGGATCGAACGGCTCCAGCCACTTCCCATCGGCGCCACGCGGACGCATGAAGGCAAGCTTGCGGTCGAACACATTTTGGTAATTGCGCGAGCGTTCGCGCAAAGTCCTGGCATCGGCGTGTTCGCCGAGCCCTTCCGCGAAATGGGCCATCGCCCAGTCGTCGTAGGCGTATTCCAGCGTCTTGCTGACGGCCTCGCCCTCCTTGTCACTGGGGATGTAACCGAGCTTGCGGTACGACTTGAGCCCACGGTAATCATCGCTCATCGCGCGCCTGCGATATGCCGACCACGCCCCGGCGTAATCGACGCCGGTGAAGCCTTTCGCCTGCGCCTCGGCGATCACCGCTATCGAGTGATAGCCGATCATGGTGCCGGTCTCGACGCCCTGCAGCGGCCATACCGTGGGCCCTTGCGGACTCTCGTTGGCCTTGCGCACCAGCCCCTGCACCAGGTCCGGCACCTTGTCGGGCTGGAACAACGTGTACAGCGGGTGCAGCGCGCGGTAAGTGTCCCACAGCGAATAGGTGCTGTAGTTGTGCCGGCCTTTCGGCAGCGTGTGCACCTCCAGGTCCATGCCGCGATAGCGGCCATCGACGTCGCTGGACAGGGTGGGCGCCAGCAGCGTGTGATACAGCCCGCTGTAGAAGGTTTTCATGAAGTCTTCGGATTCGGACTTGACCTTGATGCGCTCGAGTTCGCCCTCCCACGCGGCCATGGCGGCAACCTGCACGCGCTGGAAATCCCAGTGCGGCAGTTCCGCTTCCAGGTTGCGCAGCGCGCCGTCGATGTCCACCGCGGAAATGCCGACCTTCACCAGCAACGGCGCCTTCGAGGCATCGTCGAAATGCAGCACGGCCTTCAAATGATTGCCCCTGGCATCCGTTGCCACTGCCAGCGGCTTGTCCTCCGAATACAGCTCCGCACGCGTGAATGGGCGCGACACCTTCATCGCGAAAAAGATGTAACGCCCGTCCGCCCACTGGTGCACGCGCCGGCCCCCGACCAACGTGTCATCGCCGATCACCTTCAGCGTTGCGTCGGAGACCTTGCACGGCACCGTGGCTTCATCGTGATAACCGTGCGCCAGATCGACCAGCAGATGTGCCGGACCTTGGCGCCTGAAGGTGTAACGATGCAATCCGACGCGTGCGGTCGCGGTCAGCTCGGCGATGATGTCGTGGTCGGTGAGATGCACCCGGTACGAGCCGGGGAAGGCGGACTCGGAGGTCTTGTCGAAGCGCGATCGATAGCCCTTGCCGGGCTGCGCCACTCCGGGCAACCGCGATCCGTGCTTCGCGGCATCGTACCGCGAGTAATACAGTTCATCCGGCAAGCCACGTGCGCCGGGGTCGAGCAGCACCGGGCCCTGCGCGGGCATCACCAGTACGTCGAGCATGTCGCTGGCGCCGGTGCCGGACAGGTGCGTGTGCGAAAACCCCATGATCGAACCGTCGGCTTCGTGGTAGCCCGAACAAGCGTCCCAGCCGAAATCATTGGTGTCGGGCGAAAGCTGCACCATGCCCCACGGCACCGTCGCACCCGGATAGGTATGGCCGTGGCCGCCGGTGCCGACGAATACATCGACGTAGGTTGACAGCGGAGCGGGGCATGCTTCGGGCGTACAGATTTGCGCGGCCGCCTGCGCCAGCGCCGTATCGAGGCAACCCAGCAGTGGCAAAGTTGCCGCACCTTGCAGGAAACGTCTGCGTGTCACCATGTGCGTACTCCTCTGAAACCTAAGGGATAATGGCGCACTTGCGCACGCCGCAACGATGCGGGATGTCGTGCTGTCGCGTCAATGCGGGTGTCGCCGGACAGGCTGGTCACCTAGGTCAGCGCGTAACCCGGGTCGTTCTCGCGCGATGTAACCGCGCTCCTCCAAGCACCTGCAGCATACGGAAGATCTCGCCCTTGGAATAGCCGATCGCCGCGGTGACGCCGGTCATCGTCAGCGGCGCGTTCGCACGCGCCAGCAATTCGAGAATATCGAGGCCCTTGTCGAGCGCCGGTGCACGATACTTGGCGGGTTTGGTGGCGATGTTGTTCTACCCCTCGCGTCGAGAGGCGCAACAGCTTCGCCCCGTGAAATCTGGTGACCTGCTTCGAGTCTTCGCAACATCGCTTCCATGGGCGAAGTCAACTTTGTATTCGTAGCGCAGCAATTCACAAGCCGGTGCCAGATGCGAACCGCCGAGTTGTAACGCGCGGCCAGCGCAATCTACGCTTCATCCTTGCTGACCCCGGTGAACAACACGGTCGTGGCATCATCCGCGCGAACCGTCAATCGCCCAAGGACCGTCATGACCAACCGCCGCCGCTTCCTCAAGACCGCCGCACTGGGCGCCGCCGCCGCGGCGCTGTCTCCTGTCGCGGGGGCCGTCGATGCCGGATCAAGCAGCGCATCCACCAAGGGTGCCGTGCGCGTGGTCTCGACATGGGATTTCGGCGTGGCCGCGAACCAGGCGGCGTGGACCATTCTTTCCAGGGGCGGCCATTCGCTCGATGCAGTGGAAGCCGGCGCTCGCGTACCGGAAGCCGACATCAGGAACCACAGCGTGGGTTTGGGCGGCTATCCCGATCGCGACGGCCACGTCACGCTGGATTCCAGCATCATGGACGCCGACATGAATTGCGGCGGCGTCGCCTGCCTCGAAGACATCGAGCACGCGGTGTCGGTGGCGCGCCGGGTGATGGAACGCACGCCGCACGTGTTGCTGGTCGGCGATGGTGCCCGGCAGTTTGCGCTGGAGCAGGGATTCAAGAAGCAGAACCTGCTGACGCCGGCCGCGGACAAGGCCTGGCACGAGTGGCTGAAGACCGCGCATTACAAACCGGTCGTCAACAGCGAGGTGCGCAGCTACGGCGCCGGCGTGCCGGGCAGCAAGGACAACCACGACACCATCGGCATTCTGGCGCGCGACGCGCACGGCAAACTGGCCGGCGCCTGCACCACCAGCGGCATGGCCTGGAAACTGCACGGACGGGTGGGCGATTCGCCGATCATCGGCGCAGGACTGTACGTGGACGGCGAAGTCGGCGCGGCGACCTCCACCGGTGTCGGCGAAGAAGTGATCCGCAATGCCGGCAGTTTCCTGGTGGTGGAACTGATGCGCCAGGGCCGCAGTCCCCAGGAGGCTTGCAAGGAAGCGGTGCTGCGGGTGCTGCGCAAGCACCGTTCGACCGCGGGCGACATCCAGGTTGCGTTCCTTGCGATGAACAGGGAGGGCGAGGTTGGCGCCTGGGCGATCCAGCCTGGTTTCGCCTACGCGGTTTGCGACGCGCAGAACCAGCGCGCGCTTATCAAGTCCGGAAGTGTGCTGGGCGCATGAGCGAACCCGTTCTGGAAGTGGCCGCCAATTCGGTCGCCTCGGCGCTCGCGGCCGAAGCGGGCGGCGCGGCGCGCGTGGAATTGTGCTCGGCGCTGGAACTCGGCGGCCTCACCCCCTCGCATGCGGCCATCGCGATTGCGCAGGAACGCCTGGGCATTGCCGTCCACGTGCTGATTCGCCCGCGCGCCGGCGATTTCGTGTTCGACGATCTCGAATGCGAGGTGATGCAGCGCGACATCGAGACCTGCAAGGCACTGGGCTGCGCCGGCGTGGTGTTGGGCGTGCTGGCGGCCGATGGCGGAGTGGACGAACCGCGTTGCCGCGCCTTGGTGGACGCGGCACGCGGGATGTCCGTGACCTTTCACCGCGCCTTCGATTTCACGTGCAATCCGGAACGCGCGCTCGAAGCGATCATCGCAACGGGTTGCGATCGGCTGCTGACTTCGGGCCAGCAGGCGGACGCGCTGGCCGG
>DAIUEL010000093.1:7290-10113 GCA_036845145.1 Rhodanobacteraceae bacterium
CCGAAGCTGGGCGGGTTCCTGATTCTCTCGGCCGCGGTGCTGGGCGCGGCGGAACTGGCCAAACTGTCGCCTGCCGCGCAGGCCGCCTACAAGGCACAGCAGGCGCACGTCGTGCAGGGCCCGTACATAGGCATCGCGATCGTGCTGTTCGTGCTGGCGATCGTGGTGTGGCTTTGCCGTCTGCCGCAACTGGAGAACACCGCCGCGGCGGACGATTCGCAGCATCGCTTTGCCGACGCGCTGAAGCTGCCCCGCGTATGGCTGGGCATGCTGGCGATCTTAGTTTACGTCGGCGCCGAAGTCTCGATCGGCAGCTTCATGGTCAATTATCTCTCGCTGCCGGACATCGGGAACATGAGCGAAGCGGCCGCCACCGGCTACGTGTCGCTTTATTGGGGCGGCGCGATGGTGGGACGTTTCATCGGCTCGGCGCTGCTGACGCGCATCGACACCCGCAAACTGCTGGCCTTCAACGCGGCGGTCGCGGCGCTGCTGGTGCTCACCACCATGCTCACCTTCGGCCACGTCGCGTTGTGGAGCGTGGTCGCAATCGGCCTGTTCAATTCGATCATGTTCCCCAACATCTTCACGCTGGGCATCGAGAAGTTCGGGCCACTCACCGGCAAGGTGTCCAGCCTGCTGGTGATGGCGATCGTGGGCGGCGCGATCATTCCGCTGGCGCAAGGCGCACTGGCCGACCACGTAGGCGTGCACCACGCCTACGTGCTGCCGCTCATCTGCTACCTCTACATCATCTATTACGGCCTCAAGGGCTCGCGCGTCGCATGAACACCGTCTACTGTTTCGGCGAGGCGTTGATCGATTTCCACGGCACGCCGTCCGGCGCCGCACCGGTGTTCACTGCCCATCCGGGCGGCGCGCCGGCCAATGTGGCCGTCGCGGTGGCGCGCCTGGGGGCAAACGCGGCCTTCGTCGGGATGTTCGGCCGCGACATGTTCGGCGACCTGCTGCTGCGGGAACTCGACGCGGCCGGCGTTGATACCATGCACGCGCGCCGCACCGACGCGGCCAACACTGCGCTCGCGTTCGTCTCGCATGCCGCCAACGGCGAGCGCGATTTCAGTTTCTACCGGCCGCCCTCGGCCGACCTGCTGTTCCGCGATTCCGATTTCGATGCATCGATTTTTGCGGATGGCACGATTTTCCACGCGGGTTCGTGCAGCATGAGCGAACCCGCTTCGGCGGCCGTCACGCTGCAGGGCATGACCCACGCACGCAACGCCGGTGCGCTGGTCAGCTACGACATGAACCTGCGCCAGCCGCTGTGGCCGCGCGGCGAAGATCCCGCGCCCACCATCTGGCGCGCGCTCGAGCTGGCCGACTTCGTGAAACTGAGCGCGGAAGAACTCGCGTTCCTTGCAGCCTCGACGGGCCACGAAGATGCGGTATTCGCGCGACTGTGGAACGCACACGCCAAACTCGTGGTCGTGACCGATGGCGAGCGCGCAGCGCGCTGGTTCATGTCGCACGCGAGGGGTGAACGACGCACATTTCCCGTACGCGCGGTCGACACCACAGGTGCCGGCGACGCGTTCGTGGGCGGATGTCTGTACCAGTTCGCCCGTGCCGGTCTCGATGCAGCAAGGTTCGAAGCATTCGTCGCGGACACGGATCGACTCGACGCCACGCTGCGCTTCGCCTCGGCCTGCGGTGCACTCGCTGTGACGCGCGCAGGCTCGTTCGCGGCGATGCCTGCGCTTGCCGAGGTCGAGGTCTTCCTGGAGCAACACGCATGAGCGACTTTCCCGATTTCCGCTCACCCGATTTCCTGCGCCAGCACATCCACGACACGATGGCGTTCTATCACCCGCACTGCCTCGATCCGGCTGGCGGCTGCTTCCATTACTACAAGGATGACGGCACGATCTACGACCGCTCGCACCGCCACCTCGTCTCGAGCGCGCGCTTCGTGTTCGATTACGCGATGTACGCGCGCGCCTTCGGCGGCGCCGAATATTTCGAAGGCGCGCGGCATTGCGTGGCCTTCATCCGCCAAGCGCACCTGAATCCCGAAACGGGCGGCTACGCGTGGACGCTGCGCGACGGCAAGCCGGAAGACACCACCAACCACTGCTACGGCGCCGCCTTCGTGCTGGTCGCGTATGCCCATGCGCGCATGGCCGGCATCGACGACGCGGCCGCGTGGATGGACGAACACTGGAAACTTCTGGAGCAGCGCTTCTGGGATACCGGCGCCGGGCTGTATCGCGACGAGGCCGACGCGAACTGGAACTTTTCGAACTACCGCGGCCAGAACGCCAACATGCACATGTGCGAGGCGATGCTGACCGCGTTCGAGGCCAGTCGCGAGCAGCGCTGGCTCGACCGCGCATACACGCTCGCCGACCACATGACACGCCGGCAGGCCGCCAAGGCTGGTGGCCTGGTGTGGGAACACTACGATGAAAACTGGGAAATCGATTGGGAGTACCACAAGGACAACCCGAAAGACCTGTTCCGCCCTTGGGGTTTCCAGCCCGGCCATCAGACCGAATGGGCCAAGCTGCTGTTGATCATGGCCCGTCATCGCGACGCGGACTGGCTGCTCCCGACCGCGCGGCACCTGTTCGACACCGCCGTTGCACGCGCGTGGGACGGTCAATACGGCGGGCTGTGTTACGGCTTCGCGCCAGACGGCTCGATCTGCGACGATGACAAATACCACTGGGTGCAGGCCGAATCGCTGGCCTGCGCGGCGCTGCTGGCGACGCGCACCGGCGAGGACAAGTACCGGGACTGGTACCGACGCCTGTGGGAATACGCGTGGGCGCATTTCGTCGACCACGAATACGGCGGCTGGTA
>DAIUEL010000094.1:0-10067 GCA_036845145.1 Rhodanobacteraceae bacterium
CGCGCGCGGACTTGGCCATGCCCGGATACATGTCGGTGTATTCGTGGGTTTCGCCTGCGATCGCGCTCTTGAGGTTTGCGTGGGTTTCGCCGAACGGCAGGCCGGTCGCGGGGTCGCCGACGTTTTCGAGATATTCGAGGTGACCGTGCGCGTGGCCGGTTTCGCCTTCCGCAGTGGAACGGAACACGGCGGACACGTCGTTGTAACCCTCGACGTCGGCCTTGGAGGCGAAGTACAGATAACGGCGGTTGGCCATCGATTCACCGGCGAAGGCGTCTTTCAGATTCTGCTCGGTCTTGGAGCCTTTCAGGTTTGCCATCTTCTTTACCTCTCGGGTGTGAGCTTGCGCGGCCTGGTGCCGGTCCGGTAACCGTAGCGCGGTCGGAGTGTGAAATGAAATTGATTGATTCGATCGTCACAATAGGCAACGGCTATGGTGGACGCGTCACCTGCAGGCGGAGCGGCCGTCGCGGAAAGTCAAGGCGAGGATGGGTGCTTACGCGATGCCGGTGGATTGCGTGCCCGGCCGACGAGGGGCGCCGGGAGCGCGCCCGAACGCCGCAGGCCTAACGATGAGCGCCAAGGATTGCGCGAATAGCGGCCGGCCAAGGATGGCCGGGCTGGCGCCCGACGCCACGGATGGCTGCTTGCCGAAAGCGCCGGCGGTCGCAGCAAAGCGGCGATCACGGATGAACACAAATTACCTATGCAGGTCGCCCGCCGCTTCCGGCTGGTAATGGATCGCGGTCACCTTCAGCCGGTGCGTCTTGCCGGCCTGTCCCGGCCAGTCGATGCTCTGGCCCACGCGCAAGCCGAGCAGCGCACTGCCGACCGGCGCCAGCACGGAAATCTTGCCGGAATCAGCGTCGGCATCCTTGGGATACACCAGCGTCAGCGTGTGGTGCTTGCCGTTGGATTCGTCCACGCAATCGGCCGACGAATTCATGCTGACCACATCGTGCGGCATCGTCGCGGGCTCGACGATGTCGGCGCGGTCGAATTCATCGCGCAGACGTGCCGCCACGGGCGAGTCACGCAATGCCGGCGCGTCGAGCAGTCTCTCGATGCGCTCCACGTCCAGCCGGGAAAGGGTGATCGACGTTTTCTTTTCCATGTCAGTTTTTCGCGTGGGTTCTTTCAGCAACATACCGACGGCGCGGCGGTTTCTCAATGGGGCGGGTTTCGGCGGCGGGCAGGGTGGCGGGATCGAACAGGGCAGGCGGAAGCTGCTTGAAAACCGTGGAAAGCGCCAGCAGGAATCCGTGCATGGCCGAACTCTTGCGCCAGAACATCGCGATGCGGCGGCTGGGGGCGTGGCCACGAAATGGCGTCAGGTGAACATTGGTCGTCTGCGCAATCGGTGGTTGCACCGCCAGCAGCGGCAGCAACGTGACGCCCACGTTGGCCGCCACCATCTGGCGCAGGGTCTCGAGACTGGTCGCGCGGAACCCGTGTTTTTCGTCGGCGCCGGACATCCGGCAGACCTCCAGCGCCTGGTCGCGCAGGCAATGACCGTCTTCCAGCAGCAGCAGGTGTTGGTCTTCCAAATCCGCCAGCTTCAGCAATCGGCGGCCTGCCAACGGGTGCGCATCGGGCGCGGCCAGCAGGAACGGCTCCTCGAACAGGAATTCCGCGTGCAGGGTGTCGTCGTGCACCGGCAACGCGAGGATCGCGGCGTCCAGTTTGCCTTCGCGCAGCCGCTGCACCAGCTCGGGTGTCTTCTCCTCGACCAGCAGCAGTTCCAGCCGTGGGAAACGCTCGCGGATCGCACCCATCACGTGCGGCAGCAGGTACGGTCCCAGCGTGGGGAAGATGCCCAGCGTGAGCGTGCCGGCTTCCGGGTCGCGGTCGCGGTGCGCAATGCGCTTGATCTGCTCGATTTCATTCAGCACTTCGCGCGCCCGCGCGACGATCTGCTGACCGGCTTCGGTGAGCAACACCTTGCGCGGCGTGCGTTCGACCAGCGTCACGCCCAATTCCTCTTCCAGCTTCTTGATCTGGGTGGAAAGGGTCGGCTGGCTCACGAAGCTGGCTTCGGCGGCGCGTCCGAAATGCTTGTGATCGGCAAGGGCGACCAGATAGTGCAAATCGCGCAAATTCATGGTGTTCGGCTTGATCCGGTGTCGTCAAGCAATATATATGGACTATCAATGCAATTGCAACAATCGATTTGATTTATGGACGGCCAGCACCTATCTTGGACGTTGAACGGCGGCGGACGCCGTCTGTCAAACCTGCTCAAGCACAAGGAGATTTGCATGCTTACCGTCGGCAACAACTTCCCCCATTTCAACCTCAAGGCCACCGTGTCCATCGAGAGCCTCGACAAGGCTTTCACCGAGATCGACAACAATACTTACAAGGGCAAATGGACTTGCGTGTTCTTCTACCCGAAGGACTTCACCTTCGTGTGCCCGACCGAGATCAAGGGCTTCGCCGATCTCGACGCGCAGTTCAAGGACCGCGACTGCCAGATCCTCGCCGCCAGCACCGACTCCGAGTTCGTGCACATGGCATGGCGCAAGGACCACAAGGACCTTCGCGACCTGCCGTTCCCGATGCTGGCCGACATCAACAAGGACCTGACCCGTGCGCTCGGCATCCTGGATGACGAGGGCGTGGCCAAGCGCGCCGCGTTCCTGGTCGACCCCGAAGGCGTGATCCGCTTCGTCTACGTCACCGAAGGTTCGGTCGGCCGCAATCCGTCGGAAGTGCTGCGCGTGCTCGACGCACTGCAGACCGACGAACTTTGCCCGTGCAACTGGAACAAGGGCGAAGAAACCCTGAAGGCAGCGTAAGGCGTTCCCGTGCAGCCAGCGCCGATACCCCTCCATCGGCGCGGCGCCAAAGGCGGCGGGAGCAATCCCGCCGCCACTCCATCCGATACCGGAGAACCATCATGAGCCTCGACCGCATCAAGTCCGGCCTGCCCGACTATGCCAAGGACCTTCGCCTCAACCTCGAATCGGTGTTGAGCGAGGGTGGCGCGCCCGGACTTTCACGAAAGCAGATCGCCTTGGTCGCGCTGGCATCCGCCATCGCTTCGCGGCACGCGCCGCTGACCGAGGTAATCGCGCAATTCGCTTCGCAACATGCCGACGAGAAGGAACTCGATGGCGCGCGCACTGCCGCCGCGCTGATGGGCATGACCAACATCTATTACCGCTTCCTGCACCTCGTGGAAAACGACGAGTACGGCACGTTGCGCGCCGGGCTCCGGATGAACGCGATGGCCAACCCCGGCATCGACAAGGTCGATTTCGATCTCGCGTCGGTGGCGGTGTCGGCGATCAACGGCTGCGGCAGTTGCGTGGCCTCGCACGAACGCACCCTGCGCAAGCACGACGTTTCGGCGCAGGCCGTGCAAAGCGCCGCGCGCATCGCGTCGGTGATCCACGCCGTGGCGGTGGTGCTGGAACAACAGGCCGCCGCGAGCGCGGCTTCGGCGCGCGAAGCGGCCTGACAGGAGTTGCAAGCGTCTGTTGGTGCGGGTCATGGATGGTCCGCCGCGAATCAGGCACTCCAGGTGCTTTATTCGACAAACGGACAATCAGCCGTTGCGACGATGCTTGCGGGAGCGACGGGTAGCCTTCGCTCCCGCATCCGCCGGCGGGTCAGGCCGGGGCGAAGGTCCGCTGAAACCGATGAACTGCTGGCGCATCGCGGTGATCTGTTCGATCCGGTCGTATACCGCATCGCTGCCGCGCGCGCGGATCACCGCGCCCAGCAGCACGTTGAACAGCGCGCCGAACGCGGTGAAGCTGTGCCACGCTCGTTCCCGCTGGATGGGCAGCATCAACACGTGCGGCGTCAATTGGCGCGCCCAGTAGCACTCCGAATCGGTGAGGATCACGAGCGGAATGCCGCGTGACGCGACTTCTTCGGCGAGGATCCGGAAATGCCGCGAATAGCGGCGCTCGTCGATCAGCACCACGCAGCTTTTTTCGGTCGAGTCGATCAGCACGTCGGTGTAGGCGCCGTCTACGCCCGACGCAAACGTGACGTGCGGGCGGATCTGTTGCAGCAGGGTCGCGAACATTAGCCCCAGGAAACGGCCGAGCTGGAAGCTCGCCACGGAAACCCGGTCGGCGGTGGCCAGCAGGCGCACGATGGCTTTCCATTCCTCGCCGCGCGCCAGCGCATGCGTGGCGGACACCGCTCGGATGTCGGCTTCGAGATTTTCGTCGCGGGCGTCCGGGCCTTCCGCGGGTGCAGGACTGTGGTAATACTTGAGCCAGGTCGTGTCACCGCGCAATTCCTCCTTCATTTCGGCCACGCCCGCGTAGCCGAGCTTGCGCAGGAAACGCCCGACCGTCATCGCGCTGACGCCGACGCGCTGGCCCAGTGACGCCGCGGTTTCGAACGGCAGGCCGCTCAGGTTCTGCACCAGGTAACCCGCGATGCGTTGCTCGGAGGCCGTGAACGTGTGCCAGCGGCTCTTGAGTTTTTTCTTGAGGTCCTGGGTCATCGTGGTGCGATTATCCGGCATCGCGAAGTCGCCGCGTGTCGTCAGGCGGCAGCCTGCAAGCCGCCACCCCAAAGTTCCCCGGGGCACCAGATCATGCCGTGCTCGTAGCGCGCGCTGGGCGAGCAGTCTTCGCACAGGTACAAAGGCCCGTCCAGGTCGACCACCGCGCACTGCTGGCCGAGCACGAACGCCGGTGCCATCGCCAGCGACGAGCCGGACATGTTGCCGACCATCAGGTCGAACCCCATTGCGCGCGCCTGGCTCGCCATCGACAGGGCTTCGGTGAGGCCGCCGCACTTGTCCAGCTTGATGTTGATGGTGTCGACGCGGCCGGCCAGGCCCGCGAGATCGGTATGGTCCTGCGCGCTTTCGTCGGCGGCGATGGGGATGGGCCGCTCCAGGCCGTCCAGCCAGCTTTCGTTGCCGATTGGGAAGGGTTGCTCGATCAGCGAAACTCCGCATTGCTGCAGCGTCGGCAGCAGGCGCGCGAGCGAATCGCGGGTGAGCCCCTGATTGGCATCGACCATGACCCATGCATCCGGCCGTGCCGAGCGCACGGCGCGCACGCGTTCGGCGTTGCGATCGTCGTCGGTCAGCTTGAGCTTCAGTGCGAGTGCGTCGAAAAACGCGCGTGCGTGCGCGGCCATGCGCTCGGGTTCGTCGGCGCCAATCGTGAAGGTGGTGCGCAGTGGGCGCGGCGGATCGACGCCCGCAAGTTGCCAGGCCGGTACGCCGCGGCGTTTTGCTTCCAGATCCCACAGCGCGGCATCCAGCGCGTTGCGGGCGCCGCCGGGCGGCAGGCAGTCCAGCAGCTCGCCGCGGGTGATGCCGTGTTCGATGCGCCCTCGCAGTGCTTCGACCTGCGCCAGCATTTCCGGCGGGTTATCGTGCTTGTAGTAGACGCCTTGCGCTTCGCCGCGGCCGGCGCAGCCGCCTTCACGCAGTGTCACCACCAGCGCGTCGAACCCGGTGAAGGTGTAACCGGTGATGTGGAACGGTGCCTTCATCGGCCGTTTTTCGATGGCCGCGTGCAAGGTCATGGAACGCGCGCTCATGTCGTCTCCTTGTTGTTTGCAAACGAACACTCCATCGGCGGGCGTCAGAAGCGGACGTTGAAGCTGACCAGCCCGAACGCCACGATGAACCACGCCAGGTAAATCATGGCGACCGCCAGCAGGCATTCGCCCGCGCGCACCCAGCGGCTGCGGCGCGGCGCCCGCCACGCCTGCACCGCGTTCGCGATGGCCGCAAGCGCGCCGGTCAAAGCCAGTACCCCCAGCGCGTAAAGCAGGTACATCCAGGCCGCCAAGCCGCCGCGCACCAGCAGCATTTCGTTGGCCGAAACCGCGACCACCAGCAGCAACCAGCCGAACGGGGCGAGGACCGACGCAAGTGCGCCGAGGCGCGACAGCAGGCGCGTCGTCGATGGCGTGCGCGCGAGTGCCAGCGTTCGGCGGTAGTGGCGGCGGATGCACCAGCCACCGAACCACACCAGCAGCGCGATCAGCGCGATCGCGATGGCGGCCGCAAGCGGCGGGCCGAAGGCGCCCATGCCCATGCGGGCCGGCAGGCGCTGGTACACCAGCACCGGAATGTCGCCGGCGGCCCAGTACCGGATGCGGCCATGCGCGTCGGCCACGAAATCCAGCAGCGCCGGGCCGTGGACTTCGCGATAGTGCAGCGGTCCGATCTCGCGCCAATGCAGCGGACTGCCCGCAGCATCGACCAGCGTCGAAACGGTGATCGTCCCGTCCGGTTCCGCCGCAACGTGTGACTGGCTCAGGAGGTACAGGAAGTGCAACGCGCTCTGGTTGCGGCGGCTGGTTTCGTACCAGCCCGCCACGCGAGCGGCGTCGGCCTTGGCGGTGTCCATCAGGGGCGCCGACGGTGGCCGCCATGGGAAATAGCGATCCAGGAACGCGCGGAAGATTTCGTTGCGGACGTCGTTGACGGCGCCGGCTTTCCCGGCACTGTTGAAAGCCATGAAGACCCCGACGTTCGCATCCAGCAGCAGGTGCAGGTCGCTGTGGAAGACGATGGTGTCGCCGCCGTGGCCAATGATGCGCTGGCCGTTGCGGTCTTCCTGATAGAAGCCGAGGTCCATGCCGTTCAGGCCAGGCGCGGCCGTGTACTGCCGGCTGTGCATCAGGGCGGCGGTTCGTGGCTGCAGGATTTGTGCGTCGCCGAAGCGGCCACCTTGCAACTGGGCGATCATGAAGTTCGCCATGTCCAAGGCCGACGCCGTCATCGCGCCGGCGGGCGCCGGGTTCACCAGTTCGAACGGCTTCGGCATGCCGTCCGACGCGGACACGTAGCCTTTCGCCAGCAGCGGTGCCAGGTTGGCCGGCAGCGGCTGCGTGAACGTCGAATGGCGCATGTCCAGAGGCGCGAGGATGTGCTCCCGGATATATGCATCCAGCGGCTGGCCCGACACGCGCTCCACGATGTACCCGGCGAGTCCCGCGCCGTAATTCGAATAGGCGACGATCTTGCCCGGCGGGAAGATGCGCGACGGGATGTGCTGTTTGAGGTAGCGGCCGAGATCGACGCCGGCGGGTGTCGCGGGCAGCAGGTCGCGCGTAGTGTCCTCGAAACCCGCCGTGTGCGTCATCAGGTCGCGCAACGTGATCGGCTTGCCGAAGCGCGGCGGGATCTTGAAATCGAGGTACGCGTTGACGTCGCGGTCGAGGTCGAGCTTGTGCTGCTCGAACAGTTGCATCACCGCGGTCCAGGTGAACAGCTTCGAGACCGATCCGATGCGGAACAGCGTCGTGTCCGGCGAAACCGGCGTGAGGGTCTTCAGGTCGGCGTAGCCGTAGCCGTGCGCGAACAGAACGTTGCCGTCCTTCACCACAACGACCGCGCCGCCAGCGATGTCGCCGCGCGCCAGCATGTACGGCAGCATGCCGTCGAAGAAAGTCGAGAGGTCAGCCACGGTCATCGCGTGCGCCGAAATGGCGGGCTGCGCATTCTTGGCAACTGGCGCTCGCGGCGCGGGCTGCGGCACTTGCGCCAAGGCATTGCCTGCCATGCAGGCGAGCAGAATGGCGAGCAACGATTGCAGCACGCGCGTCATGGCGAAGCTCCAAGCGGAAGGGAGTTCTGGCGCCTCAGTACGCCAACGAGTAGTCCCACGACGAGCCACGCGCATCCGAACAGGAAGGACGTGCGATCGAACCCGGTGAAGATGAAGCCGACGATCGCGAAGCCGCACAGCGGCATCACGATGTGGCGCAGCGGGCGCATGCGCTGGCCGCGGCGCACCCAGAAATACACCGGCACCGAAAGGTTGAGCAGCAGGAACGAAGTCAGCGCACCGAAATTGACCAGGTGCAGCAACACCACTATCGGTACGCTCAGCGACAGCACCAGCGACAGCGCGGCAACGAACAGGATCGCGTTGGCGGGTGTCTTGAAGCGCGGGTTGACCCACGACAGGAATCCGCCGAACGGCAGGGCCTGGTCGCGTCCCATCGCGAACAGGATGCGCGATATCGCCGACTGTGAAGCCAGCGCACTGGCCACGCCGGTGGCCAGCGCCTTGACCACGATGAACAGCACGAACAACCCCGTGCCACCGACGTCGCGCGCTATCTGGAAGAAGCCAAGGCTGTCGTCGAGGTTGGTGTAGTCCGGATGTGCCAGCGCGGCCAACCAGGTTTGCAGCACGAACAGCGCACCCAGCACCACCAATGTAAGCACCGTGGCCGTGCCGACATCGCGCCGCGGTTCACGCGACTCCTCCGCCAGCGTGCTGATCGCGTCGAAGCCGAGGAAGCTCAGCGCCGCGATGGTGGTGGCCGTCGCGATGAAGCTCCAGCTCAGGTGCCCCGGCTGGTACAGCGGCGCCCAGGAAAAACCGCCGGTACCTTGGCCGAGCACGAATACGAAGCGGATCGCCAGCGCCACGAAAATCGCCAGTGCCAGCAGTTCCAGCGCCAGCAGTACGAAGTGCGCGCGCGACTGCAAGCGCACGCCGAGCACGTTGATCGCGGTGTTGACCGCCAGCAGTCCCACGATCCACACCCAGTGCGGGACGCCCGGCACCAATCCGCCGAGCCAGTTCGACACGAAGATGTAGATCACCGCCGGCACCAGCAGGTAATCGGCGAGGATCATCCAGCCGGCGATGAAGCCGAGGAACGGACTCATGCCGCGCCGCACGTATGCGTACACCGACCCCGCGAACGGGAACTCCGCGCTCAACTGCCTGTAGCTCATCGCGGTGAAGAACATCGCGATCATGCCGACCAGGTACACCAGCGGCACCATGCCCTCGCTGGCGTGCGCCACGAAACCGTACACCGCGACCGGCGCGATCGGCACGATGAATACCATGCCGTACACCAGCAGGTGCCGCAGGCCCAATCTGCGATCGAGCTGCTGGGTGTAACCGGCCGCGTCGAGCTCGGCGCTTGCCTGTTCGGGCGAGGTCTCGCTCACGCATTCAGTAATGCAGGTTGAAATTCACGAGGCCGCAGGCGACGATCGCCCAGATCCCGTAGATCGCGCACAGTCCCAGTAACGCCTCGCCAATGCGCGCCAGCCAGCCTCCCGGTCCACGTGCAATTCGCCAAGCCGCTTCGGCAATGATTGCGATGCCGCCCAGGATCCCCAGCACGCCCAGCACGTAAAGCAGGGTCATCGGCGTGTCGAAATTCGCGTGGAACAGCGATAGCGGTTTCGAGAACCACATCAGCAGGCCCAGCCAGCCGATCACCACACCCAGTTGCAGGATCACGCCGATGCGCGAAGCAATCCAGAGCGAACGCTGGCGTGGCGCGAACTGCAGCTTGCGCCTGAAGCGGCGCCGCGCGACCGCGCCGCTGATCCACACCAGCAGGGTCAGCACGAATACCGCCATCACGATCTGGAACAGCAACATGAAGGTGCCGTGTGCGAGCAGTCCGTGCATGGGCTGGAACAGCATCACCGGTGGGAAATCGTCGGTGACCCACTGGCGGATCGAGCCGTCGTCGTTTGCGACGAAACGCAGTTCCGATTGCCCGTTGACCTCGCGATACGTCAGCGGACCCACTTCGCGCCAGTGCTTGACCGCGCCGCTGGAGTCCTTGAGTGCGCTGACGGTGATGGCGCCGTTCGGCAGCGCGGATATCTGCGTCTGGCCGAGCAGGTACAGCAACCGCAGCGCGCTGTCCTCGCGCCGGCTGGCCCAGTACCAGCCGGCCACGCGCGCGGCGTCGGTTTTCGCGGTCGTCGCGGTTTTTTCCTGCGGCACCGTGTACGGGAAGTAGCGATCGAGGAAGGCCCGGAACAGGTCGGTCCGCACGGCTTCCGCGGTGCCGTTCGGTGCCTTGCCGGCGCTGTTGAACGACATGAACACGCCCACGTCCTTGTCCATCAGCAGGTGCAGGTCGGAGTGGAACGCAACGGTGTCGCCGCCGTGGCCGATGATCGTCAGGCCATTGCGGTTTTCCTGATAGAAGCCCAGGTCGAAGCCGTTCATTCCCGGCGCCGCGGAATACTGGTGCGAGTGCATCTCCCGCGCGGTCGCAGTCGGCAGGATCGAAGTGCCCTCGAACCGCCCGTTCTGCAACTGCGCGATCATGAAGTTCGCCATCTCGGTGGCGGTCGACGT
>DAIUEL010000095.1:0-10002 GCA_036845145.1 Rhodanobacteraceae bacterium
GTACGTCACGCCGGAAAACGTGCCTGCCGAATTCGTCGCCAAGGAAAAGGAAATCGCGCTGGCGCAGATGAGCGACAAGGACAAGCAGAAGCCGGCCGAAATCCAGGAAAAAATGATCGCGGGCAAGATCAGGAAGACGCTCAACGAAATCTCCCTGACCGGCCAGCCGTTCGTGCTGGATACCAACGCCAGCGTCGGTGACGCGCTCGCGAAAGCCAAGGCCAAGGTGCTGTCGTTCCACCGCATCGAAGTCGGCGAAGGCATAGAGAAAGTGGTCGAGGATTACGCCGCCGAGGTGATGAAGCAGGCGGGCCTGGCTTGATCGTGCGATCGCCCCTGATCGCTGCATGAAGACAAAAAAGCCGCGAGCAATCGCGGCTTTTTCATGCACGCGCTGATTGAGTATTTCGCATGGATCAGCGCCGAGCGCAGCAAAGCCCAACATCAAGATACAATTTGTCCGTTTACCCCCATCGGAGCGCCCCGCATGCCCGCCAAGCCGAAGTATCAACGCATCCTGTTGAAGCTGTCCGGCGAAGCGTTGATGGGCTCGGGGGACTACGGCATCGATCCCGACGTGATCGGCCGGATGGCCGATGAAGTGCTTGAAGCGCGCAAGCTCGGCGTCGAAGTCGGCGTGGTGATCGGCGGCGGCAACATCTTCCGTGGCGCGGGTCTTGCCGAAGCCGGCATGGACCGCGTCACCGGCGACCACATGGGCATGCTGGGAACGGTGATGAACGCGCTGGCAATGCAGGACGCACTGGAAAAGCGGGGCGGCTTCGCGCGCGTGATGAGCGCGATCCAGATCCACGACGTGTGCGAGGATTTCATCCGTCGCCGCGCGGTCCGGCACCTCGAAAAAGGTCGCATCGTGCTGTTCGCGGGCGGCACCGGCAATCCGTTCTTCACCACCGACTCCGCAGCGGCGCTGCGCGCGGTCGAGGTGAATGCCGACCTGTTGCTGAAAGCCACCAAGGTCGATGGCGTGTACAGCGCCGATCCCAAGAAAAAGAAAGATGCACGGCGTTTCGAGCACGTCAGCTACGAGGAAGTGATCGCGCGCAATCTCAAAATCATGGACACCGCCGCAATTGCGTTGTGCCGCGACCACGGCCTGCCGCTGCGCATCTACGACATGACGCGCCCGGGCAACCTGATGCGCATCCTGAAGGGCGAATCCATCGGGACATTGGTCACGGACGCATAAGCATTGCGGGTTGGGCTGAACAGGGTGAAGCCCGACGCCGTCCTTCGCACGATGTTGGGCTTCTCCCGGCTTGCGCCGGAATCAGCCCAACCTACACGCCGATCGAGACGGCGCGGCGTGCGGTTATACTTGGCGGTCAACGACAGCCTCCGGAGCCGCCATGCTCGACGACATCAAACGCGACAGCCAGACCCGGATGGGCAAGAGCGTCGAGGCGCTGCGTCAGGAGTTGTCGCACCTGCGTACCGGTCGCGCCAGCACCGCGCTGGTGGACGGCATCAGGGTGAACTACTACGGCACGGACGTGCCGATCAACCAGGTCGCCACCGTGGCCGTCTCGGATGCGCGTTCGCTGACCATCACGCCCTACGAAAAGCAGATGGTGGGTCCGATCGAAAAAGCCATCATGGCGTCCGACCTCGGCGTCACACCCACCACCGCGGGCACCGTGATCCGCCTCAACATGCCGCCGCTCACCGAGGAGCGTCGCAAGGACCTGGCCAAGCACGTCGGCCACGAGGGCGAAAATGCCAAGGTGGCGATCCGCAACATCCGCCGCGACGCGCTCCAGCAGATCAAGAACCTGCTGAAGGACAAGCAGATCAGCGAGGATGACGACCACCGCGCGCAGGACGACATGCAAAAGCTGACCGACCGCTTCATCAAGGACGTGGACGCGGCGGTGCAGACGAAGGAACAGGAATTGCTGGCCATCTGACCGGCGGGCACGGGGAGCGCGAACCTTGTCGAATGCCATGGCGGGAACAGGAAGCGGATCTGCCCGCCTCCCGCTTCCCTTCTACCTGCTTGCGGGGCGCGGCCGATGCGTGGAGGGCGAGGACCTTCTCTGCGCAACGAGGCGAGCGCATCCATCCCGCCTCGCCCCGGCCGTCTCTCGACGAGAAGCCTTTGGGGAACGGGAGCCGACGGCCAACGCCCAAGGCCTTCCCGACGTCGGCGCGACACACCCGATGAGCGAAACGCCTCGATGACCCCACGCAAGGTCGTTGCCCATCAAGGCACCATTCGCGCGAACATCCCCCACCACATCGCGATCGTGATGGATGGTAACGGGCGCTGGGCGCGCCGCCGCGCGCAGCCGCGCAGCTTTGGCCATCGCGCCGGCCAGAAGGCGGTGCGCGCCACGGTGGAGTATTGCCTGCGCCAGGGTGTCGGCGTGCTGACGCTGTTCGCGTTCTCGTCGGAAAACTGGAAGCGTCCCGAAGCCGAAGTCGGGGCCTTGATGGACCTGTTCCTGAAGGCGCTGGACAAGGAAATCGACAAGTTGCACGAGAACCGTGTACGGGTGCGCTTCATCGGCGAGCTGTCGGCGTTTTCGGAAGCGATCCGCACGCGCATGCAGGGGGCCATGCTGCGCACCGGTGCGAATGCACGCCTGATCCTGAACGTGTGCGTCAACTATGGCGGCCGCTGGGACATGGCGCAGGCCGCGCGGCGCGCCGCGAGCGCGGCGGTGGCCGGCAAGCTGGAACCGTCATCCATCGACGAAACCACGCTGGCGCCGTACTTCTGCCTCGCCGACGTGCCTCCGCCCGACCTTTTCATCCGTACCGGGGGCGAACACCGGATCAGCAATTTCCTGCTGTGGCAGCTTGCCTATACGGAGTTGTATTTCACCGATACCCTTTGGCCCGATATGGATGCCGCCGAACTCGACCGCGCGCTCGACGACTACTCGCATCGCGAACGGCGTTTCGGCTGCGTCCCTGCCCCGGCCCCCGCCGCCCGCGCGAGTTGACCGCCACCGATGCTGAAACAGCGCGTCATTACCGCCCTTGTCCTCGCGCCACTGATCGTGGCGCTGATTTTCCTGACCAAGGCATCGGTGTTCGCGACGCTGCTGGGACTGGTCTTCCTGCTCGGGATGTGGGAATGGACGCGCATGGCGGGCGTGCACGGCCATCCGTTGCGAGTCTTTTTGCTGCTCGGCTATGCGGTCCTGTTCGCGTTGCTGTGGAAGGTCTGCAAGACGCCTTGGTGGTGGCTGCCGGTGCTGGCGGGTCTGGCGTGGTGGCTGCTGGCCTTGTACTGGCTCGCCCATCATCGCTTCGGCGCCGAACCCACCCGTGGCCACGCGTTGCTGAAGCTCGTGGCGGCCGCGTTCGTGGTGGTGCCGGCGTGGTGCGCGGTCGTCGTGATGCACGGCGACATGGCCGAGCCGCACACTGGATACGGCCACTGGTGGGTGCTGTTCTTCGCACTCATCGTGGTCGCCGCCGACATCGGCGCCTATTCGGCGGGTCGGCGCTGGGGACGCCACAAACTCGCGCCCGTGATCAGCCCCGGCAAGACCCGCGAAGGCGTGTACGGGGCGCTGGTCTGCTCGGGCATCGTCGGCTTGATTGGCGGCGCGTTGCTGAAGGTGCCCCTCGATCGCCTGCCTGCGATCGTGGCGCTGGCGCTGTTGACCGTACTGTTCTCGATCGTGGGCGACCTGTTCGAAAGTCTCATGAAGCGCCACGCGGGCGTCAAGGATTCCGGCGCGCTGTTCCCCGGCCACGGCGGCGTGTTCGATCGCATGGATTCGATCGTGGCGGCGCTGCCGATTTTCGTGCTGGGGAAATTCCTGCTGGGGTTGTAGGCGCGCCGGAACTTGCGGCCGCTCGCCGGGGTCGATGAATGACCGACGCCACGCCGGCCTTCAGGCCGGGTGCCGTATCATGGGCAGCGCCGAATTTCCGCGAACATGGCATGAGTGACTTACTGAACATTCTTGGCTCGGTGTGGTGGATGATCGTCACCCTGGGCATCCTGGTGACCTTCCACGAGTTCGGCCATTTCTGGGTCGCGCGCCGCTGCGGCGTGAAGGTGCTGCGTTTCTCCGTCGGCTTCGGCAAACCGATCAAGTCGTGGTACGGCAAGGACGGCACCGAATATTGCGTGGCGTGGATTCCGCTGGGCGGCTACGTGAAGATGCTGGACGCGCGCGAAGGCGAGGTCGATCCGGCGGACCGTCCGCGCGAATTCACCGGCAAGCCGATCTGGCAGCGCATCCTGGTCGTGCTGGCCGGGCCCGGTTTCAACCTGATTTTCGCCGTCGCCGCGTTCTGGGCGATGCTGGTGATCGGCAAACCGGATTTCCAGCCGCTGGTCGGCGACGTCACCCATCTCGCGGCGCAAGCCGGCGTCCAGCGCGGCGACCGCGTGCTGAGCGTCGACGGCCAGGCGATTTCCAACTGGACCGATCTAGGCCTCGCGCTGGCCAGCGCGGCGCAGACGCGCCAACCGACACCGCTGAAGGTGCGCACGTCTTCGGGCGACGTGCACACGCGCGTGCTGCACTTCGACAAGCTGCCGGTGCATCCGAGCGACCAGGCCATCGTCGAGCAGACCGGCATGATGCCGATGCAACGCAGCCTGCCGCCGGTAGTGGGCAAGCTGGTGCCCGACAGCGCAGCAGAAGCCGCCGGCCTGAAGCCGGGCGACCGCGTCGTCAGCATCAACGGTACCGCGATCAGCGACTGGAACCAGTTGACCGACATCACCCGCACGAATGCCGGCCCCGATCGCACGCTCGCGCTGGTGGTGATGCGCGATGGCCAGCGGATGTCGCTGTCGCTGCAGCCGCGCCTGACCCGCGAACCCGACGGCAGCAAGGTCTGGGCCATCGGCATCTACGCGAAGCCGGGCACGGCGGCGTACGATACGGTGCTGCGACGGGGCCCGCTGGAAGCCGTGCCCGCGGCCGTCGAACAGATGTGGGACCTTACCGCCACGACCGTAAAGATGCTGGGTCACATGCTGACCGGTTCGGCGTCGCTGTCGAACCTGTCCGGCCCGATCTCGATTGCGCAGTACGCGCAGACCTCGGCCGAAATGGGCCCGGCCTGGTTCCTGTACTTCCTCGGCATCATTTCGCTCAGCCTCGGCGTCATGAACCTGCTGCCGATCCCGATTCTCGACGGCGGCCACCTGCTCTATTACCTGATCGAACTGGTCAAGGGCAGTCCGCTGTCGGAACGCGCGATGGCGGCCGGCCAATACATGGGAATGGCGCTGCTGGTGATGCTGATGGGCCTGGCGTTCTACAACGACATCCTGCGCGTACTTTCATGAGCAAGCCAGCCCTGCCTTCCATTCGCCAAGGGCTTTCCTTGCGTGCGGCCTGAGACGCGCCGCTTTCCCGTGCGCGGCCGCGCCTGTACGATGCACGGTTTGCGTGGCAAATCCTGACTTTCCGGAATCGACGATGAAGCGAGTCGCCGCACTGATCCTGTTCGCCGCCCTCTCCGCACCCGTGGCGGCGTATGCCTTCCAGCCTTTCACCGTCAGCGACATCCGCATCGAGGGCCTGCAACGCATCGCAGCCGGCACGGTGCTCTCCTACCTGCCGATCGAGCCCGGCCAGACGATGACCGACTCGACGGCGCAGAAGGCCATCGAGGATCTCTTCAAGACCGGCTTCTTCAACAACGTCCAGCTTGAACGCCAGGGCAGCATCCTGATCGTGAAGGTCACCGAGCGCCCGTCGATCGCCAGCCTCAGCGTGCGCGGCAACAAGGACATCAAGACCGACCAGTTGATGAAAGGGCTGAAGTCCGCGGGCTTGGCCGAAGGCCAGACTTTCGACCGCCTCACCCTCGACCAGATGCGTCAGCAATTGATCGCGCAATACAACGATCGCGGCAAGTACAACGTCACGGTCGAGCCCCACGTCACCAACCTCGACCGCAACCGCGTCGCGATCGACATCGAGATCCAGGAAGGCAAGGCCGCGAAGATCCAGGAAATCAACATCGTCGGCAACCAGGCCTTCACCGACGACCAGATCCGCGACGACTGGGAATCGGGCACGCCCAACTGGACGTCGTGGTATTCCAACAACGACCAGTATTCGCGCGAGAAGCTCTCCGGCGACCTGACCAAGCTTTCCTCGTATTACCTCGACCGCGGCTACGCCGATTTCAACATCAGTTCGGCGCAGGTCACGATCAGCCCCGACAAGCGCGACATCTACATCGCCGCTGCGATCCACGAAGGCGAGATCTACAAGATTTCCGACATCCACCTGCTTGGCACCCTGATCCTGCCGGAAGACGCGCTGCGCGAGGTGCTGCGAATCGAGCCGGGCGAGGTGTTCGACCGCCACAGCATCGAACTTTCCTCGGACGCGATCACCGACGTGCTGTCGAACATCGGTTATGCGTTCGCCAAGGTGTCGCCGATTCCGAAGGTGGATGAAAAGAACCACACCGTCGACCTGACCTTCTTTGTCGATCCGGGTCCGCGCGTGTACGTGCGCCGCATCAACTTCAAGGGCAACACCAGCACCCAGGATCCGGTCCTGCGCCGGGAGATGCGCCAGTTCGAAGGCGCATGGTATTCGCAGGCCGCGATCGACCGTTCCAAGGTGCGCCTGCAGCGCCTCGGTTTCTTCCGCGACGTCAGCATCGATACCGCCAAGGTGCCGGGCACGACGGACGAAGTGGACTTGAACGTCAAGGTCACCGAGGAGTCGTCCGGCCAGTTCCAGTTCGGTGTCGGCTACTCGCAGGTGTCGGGCATCATCCTCTCGACCTCGATTTCCAACAACAACTTCCTCGGTACCGGCAATCGCGTGTCCGCGACGTTCCAGAAGAGCCTGTTCCTCAAGCAGTACCAGGTTTCGTTCTTCGACCCGTACCTCACCGACAGCGGCATCGGCATCGGCTACAGCGCCAGCGTGCTGAAATTGAACCAGGCCGAGCAGAACATCGCATCCTATCTTTCGGACACCGATTCGTTCTCGACTTACCTGAGCTTCCCGATCAGCGAAACCGACAGCATCAATGCCGGCATCGGCATCAACAAGACCAAGCTGGACCTGATTCCGGGTTTCACGCCGCAGGTGTTCTTCAACCAGATCTTCAAGATCGGGCACTACACCATCCACGAGACCCCGCTGACGCTTTCCTACGCGCACGACACGCTCAACAAGTTTTTCAAGCCGACCCGCGGCGGGCTGCAGCAGGTCAGCGCGGAAATCGGGCTGCCGGGCGGCACCGTGCCGTACTACAAACTGACGTTGTCCACCAGCGACTATTTCCCGATGCCGTTCGGCTTCACCGGCCACGTGTCGGGCACCCTCGGATATGGCAAGGCGTATTCCAAGGACGTGTCGGTGCAGTACGCCGACAGTCAGGGCAACATCCGCACGATGTCGTTCCCGTTCTTCCAGAACTATTACGCCGGCGGCGTGCGCGACGTGCGCGGCTTCGAGGACAACACGCTGGGCCCGCGCATCTGTTCCGGTCTGATCGGCGCCAACGGCAAGCCCGACCTGACCGCCGTCTCGGTCAACGGCAGCTGCCTGGGCGGCAGCTCCTTCCGTCCGCAACCGGTCGGCGGCGCGTTCAAGGTGCTGGGCAGCGGCGAGCTGGTGCTGCCGTTCTTCAAGGACAATCCCAAGGCGCGCATCTCGTTGTTCGCCGACGTGGGCAACGTGTTTGCCAGCTACGGCGACTTCAACGCTTCGGACCTGCGCGCGTCGGTGGGCATTTCCCTGCAGTGGATCGCGCCGGTCGGCCCGATCGTGATCAACCTGGCGCAGCCGGTCCGCGACAAGCCGGAAGACAAACCGTACGAAGAGCGATTGCAGTTCTACTTCGGTCGCACGTTTTGATTTTCCCTCTCCCGACGGGATAGGGTGGCGCGAAGCGCCCGATGAGGACCCGAATCCCAGCGAGCTGCCTTTGGTGCCGTGCCCTCACCAACCGCTCTCCCGGAGGGAGAGGGGTTCGAAAGCGTCTCTCACACACCACCGTTCGACGGGGCGAATGGAACGATCAACCGGCTATCGCATCGACGAACTCGCGCAACGCTTCGGACTGGAAGCGCGCGGCGACGCTTCGCGCGTGATCCACGGCGTCGCGCCCTTGGCGCGCGCGCAAGCCGGGCACCTGGCCTTCCTTGCCAATCCGCGCTACGCGGCCGACCTGGCGCAAACCGCCGCGGGCGTGGTGGTGTTGCGCAGCGAACACGCGAATGCGTGCCCGGTGCCGGTGCTGATCGCCACCGACCCCTATCTTGCCTACGCACGCATCGCTGCCCTGTTCGAGCATGCGCCCGCCGCAACGCCCGGCATCCACCCCAGCGCAGTGATCGCGGATGGCGCCAAGGTCGATCCGTCCGCGAGCATCGCTCCCCACTGCGTGGTGGAAGCGGGCGCCGTCCTCGAAGCCGGCGTGCGTCTCGGTCCGGGCTGCTCGATCGGACCGAATTGCACCGTCGGCGCGCAATCCCACCTCGCCGCGCACGTCGCGCTGGTCACGCGCGTGACGCTGGGCAAGCGCGTGCTGATCCATGCCGGTGCGGTGCTGGGCGCGGATGGCTTCGGCATCGCGCGCGGCCGGGATGGCTGGGTCAAAGTGCCGCAACTCGGTGGCGTGCGCGTCGGCGATGATTGTGAAATCGGTGCCAACACCACGATCGACCGCGGCGCGCTGGAAGACACCGTGCTCGAACACGATGTCCGGCTCGACAACCTGATCCAGATCGCCCACAACGTCCGCATCGGCGCACACAGCGCGCTGGCCGGCTGCGCGGCGGTGGCAGGCAGCGCCGTCATTGGCCGCGATTGCCTGATCGGTGGTGGCGCCGGTGTACTCGGTCACCTCGAGATCGCCGACGGCGTTACCATCACGGCGAGAACACTCGTGACCCACTCCATCCGCGAACCCGGCGTGTACTCTTCCGGTGCGCCGGTCGAGGAAAACCGCGCGTGGCGCCGCAACGCCGCACGCATGCGCCAGCTCGACGGAATGGCGCGCCGTATTGCGGCACTCGAAAAACAAATCGAAGCATTGATCAAGGAACGCCATTGATGAACCCCACCACCGCCCCCGTGAACCTGCCGGTCGACGCGGAGCAGATCGCGGCCATCCTGCCGCACCGTTATCCGTTTCTTCTGGTCGATCGGGTGGTCGAACTTGTGCCGGAGCAAAGCATCGTCGCGATCAAGAACGTCACGATCAACGAGCCATTCTTCGAGGGACATTTTCCCGGCCACCCGGTAATGCCGGGCGTGTTGATCGTGGAGGCCCTGGCACAGGCGTCGGGCCTGCTGATCGGACTGTCAGGCACGATGACGGACAAGGACGACCGCATCTTCTATCTCGCCAAGGTCGACAATGCGCGGTTCCTCAGGCCGGTGGTGCCCGGCGACCAACTGCACCTCGAGGTTCAACTGAAACGCCGCCTCCGCAGCATGGGCATTTTCACTGCACGCGCGCGCGTCGATGGTGCGGACGCCGCAACCTGCGAGTTGATGTGCGCGGAAACCACGCGGTGAGCACGGTTCATCCGAGCGCGATCGTCGACGCGGGCGCCAAGCTCGCCGACGATGTCGCGGTCGGACCGCTGGCCGTGATCGGCGCCGACGTCGAAATCGGCCCCGGTTGCGTGGTTGACCCGCATGCGCTGGTGCGGGGACCAACCCGCATCGGAAAGAACAACCACATCGGCGCATTCGCATCGATCGGCGGCAATCCGCAGGACAAGAAATACCATGGCGAACGCAGCCGGCTCGAGATCGGCGACGGCAACACCTTCCACGAGTTCGTCACCATCAATCGCGGCACGGCCGAGGGCGGCGGCGCCACCCGCATCGGCAACGACAACTGGATCATGGCCTACGTGCACGTGGCGCACGACTGCATCGTCGGCAGCCATACCGTGCTCGCCAACAATGCCACGTTGGCCGGTCATGTCGAAGTCGGCGATCACGTGGTGCTGGGCGGGTTCGCGGGCGTGCACCAGTTCTGCAAGATCGGGGCGCACGCGTTCGCCGCGAT
>DAIUEL010000096.1:0-9975 GCA_036845145.1 Rhodanobacteraceae bacterium
GCCCAGGCATTGCAAACTTTCTTGGCGGGGCAGCCCATGTTGATGTCGATCAACTGTGCGCCGTGCGCGACGTTGTAGCGTGAGGCCTCGGCCAGGCGCGCGGGATCGGACCCGGCGATCTGGACCGAAACCGGATCGGGCTCGCCCGCATGGTCCATCCGGTGCAGCGACTTGGAGGTTTGCCACAGACGCGGATCGGACGTGGTCATTTCCGATACGGCCAAGCCCGCCCCCAGCCGCTTGCAAAGCTGGCGGAAAGGTTTGTCGGTGACGCCCGCCATGGGCGCGAGCGCCACCGGCGGGTCGATGCGGAGATTGCCGATCTGCATCCGCCAAGTTTACCGTTGTACTGGCCCGATCCTTGCACCGAACCGACAATGGGTCCGGGATGGCTTCGCGGAGAGGCTGATGCGGAAGCTGCTTGCGGGGTTGCTGCTGTGGGGGACGTTGTCGGCGGCGTGGGCCGCGGCCGCGTTGCCGCCCGTGGAGATGCGCACCCTCTCGACCCGTGACCCGCAGGGGCTGATCGTCAAGTTGCGCGCCGCATTCGATGCCGGTGTCTACGCGGGCAATCCCGCGGGCGAGCGCGAAGCGCTGTGGTGGATGGGCCACGCCGCGATCAATGTCTCCGACGACGCCGCGGTTACCGAAGCAGTGGCGCGGCTCGAGAGCCTGGGCAGCGTCGGCCATGACACCTTGGCCGAATCGTATGCCGGTTTCCTGAATGCCGACCTGCGCATTGCGCACGGCGACGGCGGTGGCGTCAGTGACGCGCTTCAGGCCGCCGCCCTGCAACTGGACAATCCCGATCCCGCGCATCGCGCGCTGGCCAAGTTCCAGCTGTGCGACGTCTACAGCATGGCCGGCCAGTACCACCATTCGCAGCCGTTGTGCAAACAGGCCGACGCGGCGTTCGGCGCGCTCCACGACGACTGGGACCAGGCGCAGGCGAAGAACGACGAAGGCAACAATGCGTATGGGATGGGCCAATACGACGCTGCAGGCAATTTCTACGAGCAGGCACGTGCGTTGTACGAAAAGGCGGGCGACCGTTCACAGGCATTGATGGTGGGCGACAATCTTGCCCAGGTGATGCTGAAGCAGGGCAAGCCGAAGCAGGCGATCGCGTTGTCGCGGGCTTCGCTGGCAGATGAGCGCGCCGCGGGTCGCGAGTCCGACGCATTGATTTCGCAGCACGACATTGCGCGCGCGATGGAAGCCACGGGCCAGCATCGCGACGCGATGGATCTGATTGCGTCCACCGTGGACGAGGCGCGCAAGGCCCATCTCGACGGCCTGTTGCCGGACCTATTGCAGGAACAATCGTGGATGGCCGAGCGCAACGGCAACCTGAAGCTTGCGTTGACCGCCGCACGCGAATCCGCGGCCGTGGCGCGCAGCCACTGGACCAGCAGCCTGCGTTCGCAGCAGGCGGAACTCGCGGCCCGCTACGCGGCGCGCGAAAAGGAAATCCGCATCCGCGAGCTGGAGCGCAACAACCAGATCAAGAACCTGAAGCTGCAGGCCGCCGAGGCCGACGCCGAGCGCAACGTGATGCAGATGCGCCGCCAGCGCACCACGCTCGTTGCCGCGCTTGCCGCGGCGATCGGATTGGTGGTGGGCGTGGTGTCATTGCTGCTGCTGTTGCGCTCGCAGCGACGGCACACGCAGGAGTTGCGGCGCCAGGCGCTGGAAGATCCGCTGACCGGCGTGGACAACCGGCGCGGCTTTTTCCGGCGCGCCGAAAAACTGCTCGGCAAGCGCGGTGCCGACACGCCGCCGCTGCATGCGCTGCTGCTGTTCGATTTCGATTACTTCAAGCACATCAACGACCGTTGCGGTCATCCGTTCGGCGACATCGTGCTGAATGTTTCTCTGCAGCGCCTGCGCGAGGTGGTCGGCAAGCGCGGCCGGCTCGCGCGCCTCGGCGGCGAAGAATTCATCGTGTTGTGCCCGCGCGTAGGCGGCGCTGCGGCGCTGCAGCTTGCCGGCGAGATGCGTGCCGCGATGGCGGGCCTGGAATTCCCGAACGCACCCGACGATCTTGAAGTCACCATCAGCATCGGCATGGCGCTGTTCGACGGCACGCGTTGCCACGACGTCGGCAGTTGGTTGCGGGCTGCCGACGACGCGATGTACGCGGCCAAGGCGCGCGGGCGCGACCAGGTGGTGGTCGCGCAGGAAGTGGGCCACCTGTTGCAGCAGGTCGGCGCACCGGCCGCCGACTAGATCGGAATTGCGTGAAGCCGGGTTGCCCGAAGCGCGGGCCACCGTGGTGGCGGGCAGCGAAGTTCAGCGCGTCGTGGCGGCGGTCTGCCGTGCACGGATGGGAATGCCGGATTCGCGCCCGCGCAGATGGCCGCTCAACCCCATGCCCACTCGCATCCCGTAACCAATGCGCTCGGCGTAGCCGATCACCAGCGCCGCCGATTCCCGATCCAGCACTTCGCCCGCGGTTTCGCGCCACAACGCCAGCCAGCGCTGGAAGTGCGCGACGCCGATCGGCAACGGCTGGTGTTTGGCCAACGGATTGCCGCGGTAGTGCCCGGTGCGCAACGCCACCGTCGCCCAGAACGAAGTCATCAACACCTTGTGCGCATCCCAGTCGTCGACCAGTGGGTCGAACACCGGACCCAGCAACGGATCGGCGCGCACCTTGTCGTAGAAGTGGTCGACCAGCGTTGCGAGTCGACTTTCATCGAGCTGGGCGGGGATCGGTGGCGGCATGTCGTCAGCGTCGCGCCTTGCCGCCGCGGCGGCCATGACCTGCATCAATGACGCGCATCAATGCGGTGCACCGCGCTTCGCGACACAGTGCAATCCCGCCAATCCACCGCCTTGCCATGACCCACGTCGTCACCGACAACTGCATCAACTGCAAGTACACCGATTGCGTCGAGGTGTGTCCGGTCGATTGTTTTCACGAAGGTCCGAATTTCCTGGTGATCGATCCCGACGAATGCATCGATTGCACCTTGTGCGTGGCCGAGTGTCCGGCGAATGCGATTTTTCCGGAGATGGACGTGCCGGCCGGGCAGGAAGGCTTTCTCGCCATCAACGCGGAGCTCGCGCGGGAATGGCCGGTCATTGCCAGCAAGATCTCCGCGATGGAAGGCGCCGATCTGTGGGACGGCATTCCCGACAAGCTGCCGTTGCTCGATCGCGGCGGCGACCCTCACACGCAAGATGCCGCGGCGTCCACGCCGGCGCCTGCGAATTCCCCGTGAGCTAGACTGGAAGACCCACCGCGGCGGTCCGCGTACAAAAAAACAAGGAGTCATGTCATGTCCGGCACCCATTTCAAGGGCAACCCCGTCCACGTCGACGGCCCGTTTCCGAAGGTCGGCGACAAGGCGCCCGCGTTCAAGCTGATCGCCGGTGATCTTTCGGAAAAATCACTCTCCGATTTCGCCGGCAAGCGCAAGGTGCTCAATATTTTTCCGAGCGTCGACACCGGCGTATGCGCGGCATCCGTGCGGCATTTCAACCAGGACGCGGCGGGTCTGAAGAACGCGGTGGTGTTGTGCATCTCGGCCGACTTGCCTTTCGCGCAGAGCCGCTTCTGCGGCGCCGAGGGCATCCAGAACGTCACCATGCTGTCGATGATGCGCGGCCGCGAATTCCTGAAGGATTACGGCGTCGCGATGACCGACGGTCCGTTGGCCGGACTGGCCGCGCGCGCGGTGGTGGTACTGGACGGGCACGACAAGGTGATCCACGCGCAGATGGTGGACGAGATCACCCACGAGCCGGACTACGCCGCGGCGCTGAAGGCGCTCGGCTGATACGCCGCGTGGTCTGCACCGGGGCGCGTGCCGGCATCGCCGCGCGCTGAGTCGGCGGACGCGAAAGTTATACTCGCCCGTCGACGCTCCGGTTGTGCGCCATGCTGCGAATTCTCTACACGGTCGCGATGTACCTCGCCACGCCGGTGATCGTGTGGCGGCTGACTTGGCGTGGCTTCCGTTATCGCGGCTATTTCCGGCGCTGGCGCGAGCGCTTCGGACGCTTCCCCGACCCTGGCTTGCGCGATTGCATCTGGGTGCACGCGGTGTCGGTGGGCGAAGTCAATGCCGCGCTGCCCCTGATCGAAGCATTGCGGAGGCGCTATGCGCCGCGCCCGATGGTGGTCACCACGGTCACGCCGACCGGCTCCGAGCGCGTGCGCAAACTGTTCGGTGACGAGGTCTTCCACGTCTACCTGCCGTACGACCTCCCGCGTGCGGTGAAGCGCTTCCTCGATCGCATCCGCCCCGCGCTGGCGGTGGTGATGGAAACCGAAATCTGGCCGAACCTGTATTACCACTGTGGCCGGCGCGGCATTCCGCTGGCGATCGTGAATGCGCGTTTGTCGGAACGTTCTTTGCGCGGTTACGCGCCGATCCGCATGCTGGTCAGGGAGGCGCTCGGGCACGTAGCGTTGGTGGCCGCCCAGTCGCACGCCGACGCGCGCCGTTATCGCGCGCTTGGTGCGCCCGCGGAACGCGTTCACGTTTCCGGCAACCTGAAATACGACATGCCGTTGCCGCAAGGTGCACGGCAGCGCGCCGACGATCTGCAGGCGCAGTGGGGACCGACCCGGCCGGTGTGGATGGCGGCCAGCACCCACGAGGGCGAAGACCTTGCGGTATTCGAGGCACACCTCAAGGTTCTGGCGAGGATGCCGGATGCATTGCTGTTGATCGCGGCGCGGCATCCGGAGCGCTTCCGGTCGATCGAGCACGCCGCGCGCAATCTCGGTTTTGCGGTAGCCACGCATTCCGCCGCCGACGCGAACGCCGAAACGCAGTGCCTCGTGATCGATTCGATGGGCGTGATGATGCGCTACTTCGCGGCCTGCAATCTGGCGTTCGTTGCGGGATCGCTGGTGCCGATCGGTGGCCACAACGTGCTGGAGCCTGCGGCACTGTCCAAGCCGGTGGTGGTCGGGCCGTACACCTTCAACTTCGAGGAAATCACCCGCACCATGATCGACGCCGGCGCCGCGCGCCGGGTTGCGTCGGCGGAAGAACTGGGCGCGACGGTGCTCGAATTGCTTCGCAGCCCGGCCGAACTTGCGCGGATGGGCGCAGCCGCGCGCATGGTCTGCGCGCGTGAACGCGGCGCCGCGCGGCGTACGATGGTGCTGCTTGGCAGGATTTTCGCGCGCGCCCGTTTCGATGGCGAGAACCGCGCGATTACTGCAGCAACGCGTTGACCGCTTCCAGATCCTTCACCGACAGGGTGCCCGCCGCGAACTCCAGGTTGAGCTGGTTGATCACGTAGGCGTGGCGCGCCTGTGAGTAATTGCTTTCGGCCTGGAACAGCGTCTGCTGCGCGAACAACACGTCGATGATCGTCTGGCTGCCGACCTCGTAGCCCGCCTGGGTGGACTGCAGCGCCTTCTGCGCGGAGGCCACGGCTTCCTTCTGCGCCTGCACCTGGCTGATGCCGGCGCGGATCGAATTGAACGCGTTGCGGGTGTTGGCGACGATCTGGCGGCGATCCTGTTCGAGAACGTCGCTGGCCTGGTCGCGCTGCGCGATCGCCTGTTTGATTTGCGCATGGATGCCGCCGCCGGCGAATAGCGGCACGGAAAGCACCAGCCCCAACGAAGTGCCGGTGGTGCGGCTGTCAGCGCGCGGCCCTCCAGTAGTGAAGTCCACGCCGCCCCACGAGGGATTGCGGGAATAATCCACCGAAGCATTGAGGGTCGGCAGGCGGCCTGCGTGGGCCGCACCGACACCATGCTGCGCGGCTTCGACTTGCTCGCGTTGCGCCTGCAGTGAAGGATTGCTGGCCAACGCGGTGCTGACCCACGCTTCGGGATCGTCGGGCCGGGGTGGGTTCAGCGGCAGCTTGTCCCGCAATACGCGCAGGTCGACCGGCGCCTTGCCGGTGATCTGCGCCAGTGCTTCGCGGTCGTTGTACAGCGTGGTGCGCGCCTGGATCACCGCGGCTGCGGCCGCGGCTTCCTGGGCGCGCGCGGAATCGGCGTCGGTGATCGCGGACAAACCGACGCTGTATTTCGCCTGCGCCGCGTCCAGTTGCTTCTGCAAGGCCTTTTGGTTGGCTTCGGCGTAGCGCAATTGGTCCTGATCGTTCAGCACCGTGAAGTACGCGGTCGCCACGCGCAGGATCAAGTTTTGCTCGGCCGCGACATACTGGGCTTCGGTCGACCTGGCGTTGGCCTTGCTGGCGCGCCACTGCTCGAATCGCCCCAGATCGAAAAGCACCTGATTGAGACCGACTGATTCCGTGCGCGAGCGACCGGCGGTATGTCCGGTCGTGTCGATCAGGATCGGTTTACCGTCCGGCCCCAGCACCGTTTGCGGTCCCGTCTGGGTACCGTGCTGGTCATTGAACGATACGCTGCCATTGAGTTGCGGCAGGAGGGTGGAGCGCGAGATCGCGGCACCGGCCTGCCCGACCCGGCTTTGCGCCTCCGCCTGCATCAATACCGGATCGGATTGCAACGCCTGGCGGTAGGCATCCATCAGGTCCTCGGCGTGCGCCGAAGCCGCGCCGGCAAGGCCCAGCGCCGCGACGATGGCTACGGCGCAGGCGCGCAGCGCCAAGGGACGACGGGAGGCGGAACTTGAATTCATGCGAAAGGAATCCTTGGGGCTGCGTGCGGTCGAAGCGTTCCGGCGCGAATCACGTCGATCGATTACAGATAAAACGCTGGTTTGGGTTCTGCCCCCGCGAGGTAGGGCACGTCGGTTTCGAACAGGCGTTCCTCGATCCAGCCGCCGTCGGCTGCGCGCTGCAGCAGCAGCGCCTGCATCGCCGGTTCGGCGCCACGGATCACGAACATGCGCCCGGCAGGCTTCAGCCAGCCGCCGAAGAGGGAAGGCAGTTCCGCCACCGCGCCGGTGACCGCGATGGCATCGAAAGGCTGCGCGGGCCGGAATTCCGTGAAGGCGTCCGCCTGGAGGCATTCGACGTTCCCGATTGCAAGCGTCCGCAGGCGCGTCCGGGCCGCGTCGACGAAATCGGCGCGGCGGTCGATGCTGGTCACCTGCGCGCCGAGCTTGGCCAGGCAGGCCGCGAAGTAGCCGCTGCCAGTGCCGATTTCCAGGATGCGCTCGCCGGGCAGTGGCAGCAGTGCCTGCAGCGCGCGACCTTCCAGTATGGGCTTCCACATCACTTCGTCGTGACCAAGCGGCAGCGCGACGTCGGCATACGCCATCGCCTTGTACGCGGGCTGCACGAACGCATCCCGCGGCAGCGCCGACAGCACGCCGAGCACGCGTGCATCCAGCACTTCCCACGGCCGGACCTGGTTCTCCACCATGTTGCGGCGAGCCGTTTCGAGTTGGGCATTCATGTTCATGTCGATCACAACTTCCTGCGATGGTCAAAATCGCCCAAGCATAAGGCGCGCAGCGCAAGGCGGGCAATGCGTGCAGCGTGCCGGCGGCAGGGTGGCCCACGAAGTGCCGGAAGTCACCGGGCTTCGGTGACAGCGGTCATTTGCGCAAGCGGAGGGGTAAAAGCACGTTCCGGGCCAAGCCTTGGCGTGCCATTTTGCTTTCCCGATCAGCTACATGGAGCCGCGGGTCGAACGTGAAACCTGTCCGCGGACGGCCCGCGGACACCCCGGACAGGGATTGTGATTCAAGTCAATCGGACAAATATGTACTGGAGCGTATACTAACCCCGTCGTCATTGATTGCAGCACATTGCCTTGTCAAGCCCATGAACGCCTTACCCGAACGTTGCAGCGGCCCCGGCCGGCCCAAGGATCTCGAAAAACGCGCCGCGATTCTGGAAGCGGCCAAACGCCTGTTCCCGCAGCAAGGCTTCGAGGGCACCAGCATGGACGCGGTCGCGGCCGAGGCCGGGGTTTCCAAGCTGACTGTGTACAGCCATTTCGGCGGCAAGGAAGCACTGTTCATCGAAACGGTGCGTTGCAAGTGCGATGGCCTGCTGCCCTGCACGCTGTTCGAAGTGGACGTGAACGCGCCGGTACGCGGACAGTTGCTCGGCGTCGCCCGGGCGTTTTTCGGGCTGATGATGAGCGGGGAAGCATTGGGCATGCACCGCACGCTGGTAGCCAGCTCGCAGCAGTCGCCCAAGCTCGCCAAGCTGTTCTGGGAAGCCGGCCCGATGCAGGTGCAGGCCGCGCTGGCCGAGATGCTGCAGAAGGAAGTCGCCGCGCGCCACCTGGACATCACCGACACCCATCGCGCCGCCAGCCAGTTCTTCGCGCTGCTCAAAGGCGAGCATCATGCCCGGATGCTGTTCGGTTGCGGCCAGCCGACGGTCGAGGAAGCCGAAGCGCACGTCGAAGCGACCGTGGACATGTTCCTGCGGGCATATTCTTGCGATCGCCCCTGATCGCGGCTTCGGTTGGTCTCGCACGCAGGCGGAATTTCCCGGCTTCGGGCTGATCCAGAACGGCCATCCATGGCCTGACTTTCCACAACAGCCGCTCCGAATGAATGTCATGGGCGCGTCGCCGCGAGCGTCGCGGGCATTCGCCATCGCCCCTCGAACGTGCTTCAATGGTGGCTTGAAGCGGGGGTGCCGCGGGCGAAGGATCGCGTCGGCTGAGACATACCCTTGGAACCTGATCCGGTTCGCACCGGTGTAGGGAGCTTCGCCGCACGACGCGTCGCCTGTTCGTGCGCCTGGCGCCACCGCTCACGTTCCGCGCAAACGCGCGGCTCTTCCATGCAGCGGATCGACGCCGATGAACGCCCAACCCTCCGAATTGCTGCGCCAGGCGCAGACCCTTTCCGCAACCGTCACCTCGCCGATCCGCGGCTCGCGCAAGACGTACGTAGGCGGCAGCCGCGACGACTTGCGCGTGCCCATGCGCGAAATCGTGCTGACCGACACGCCGGCGATGTTCGGTAGCGAAGCGAATGCGCCTTTCAGCGTGTACGACACGTCCGGGCCGTACACCGACGCCGCGTTCACCGCCGATCTCGTCGCCGGGCTGCCGAAACTGCGCGCAGGCTGGATTGCCGAACGCGGCGATACCGAAGAGCTGCCGAATCGCACCTCCGAGTTCGGCCGCCGCCACGCCGAAGCCGCGCTGCTGGCGGACGTGCGCTTTCCGAGCCTGCCGAAACCGCGCCGCGCCAAAGCCGGAGCGAACGTCACCCAGATGCATTACGCGCGGGCCGGCATCGTGACGCCGGAGATGGAGTTCATCGCGATCCGGGAGAACCAGAAACTCGAAGCGCTGCGTGGCAGCGCGCTGGCCGAGCAGCATCCGGGTCAGGCCTTTGGCGCTGCGATTCCGCGCGAGATCACGCCCGAATTCGTGCGCGACGAAGTGGCGCGTGGGCGCGCGATCATCCCGTGCAACATCAACCATCCCGAAACCGAGCCGATGATCATCGGCCGCAACTTCCTCACCAAGATCAACGCCAACATCGGCACCTCGGCGGTCACGTCCTCGATCGCCGAAGAGGTCGAAAAGATGGTGTGGGCGATCCGCTGGGGCGGCGATACGGTGATGGATCTTTCCACCGGCAAGTACATCCACGAAACCCGCGAATGGATCATGCGCAATGCGCCGGTGCCGATCGGCACGGTGCCGATCTACCAGGCGCTGGAAAAGGTCGGCGGTGCGGCCGAGGAACTTACCTGGGAACTGTTCCGCGACACCCTGATCGAGCAGGCCGAACAGGGTGTCGACTACTTCACGATCCACGCCGGCGTGCTGCTGCGCTTCGTGCCGCTGACCGCCAAGCGGGTCACCGGCATCGTTTCCCGCGGTGGTTCGATCATGGCCAAGTGGTGCCTCGCGCACCACAGGGAAAGTTTCCTCTACACGCATTTCGAGGAAATGTGCGAAATCATGAAGGCGTACGACGTCGCCTTCTCGCTGGGCGACGGCCTGCGTCCGGGTTGCATCGCCGACGCCAATGACGAGGCGCAGTTCGCCGAACTCGACACGCTGGGGGAGTTGACCGACATCGCCTGGAAGCACGACGTGCAGGTGATGATCGAGGGTCCCGGCCACGTGCCGATGCACCT
>DAIUEL010000097.1:0-9860 GCA_036845145.1 Rhodanobacteraceae bacterium
GGTGTCACGGACGTTGCGAGCCTCGACGAGAAACTCGCGAAGTACAAGACCATCGGCTACGCCGACAACCACTTCACGGTACGCGGCGTGGGCGAGGATGTTTCCGACGGTGCGCTGGGTACGCGGAGCGCATGGTTCCTGAAACCTTACAGCGACGCGCCCAACATCACCGGCAAGAACGTCACGCCGATGAGCGACCTCGCGCAGATCGCGCGCATAGCCGCCCGCGACGGCTTCCAGGTCGCCATCCACGCGATCGGCGACCGTGCCAACCGCGAACTGCTGGACATGTACCAGAAGATCTTCGACGAGGATCCGGCCGCGCAAGCACTGCGCTTCCGCATCGAGCATGCGCAGCATCTCGATCCCGCGGATATTCCCCGCTTCGCGCAGATGGGCGTGATCGCGTCGATGCAGTCCATCCATACCTGCTCCGACGCGCCGATGGTGGTGCCGCGCCTCGGCGAGCAGCGCGCGAAGGACGGCGCGTATGTCTGGAAGAAGCTGATCGACAGCGGCGCGATCGTGCTGGACGGCACCGACACGCCGGTCGAAGACACCAATCCGATCCCGGTGTTCTATTGCGGCGTCACCCGTGCCTACGACCACGGCAACAAGACGTTCTTCCCGGCCGAGGCCAAGACGCCGGTGCAGGAACTGAAGTCCTACACCTGGAACAACGCCTACGCGATGTTCCAGGAGCACGAACTGGGTTCGCTCACCCCCGGCAAGCTGGCCGACATCGACGTGTTTTCCGGCGACCTGTTGACGCTGCCGTCGAACGACATCCTGCGCACGCGGGTGCTGTACACGATCATCGGCGGCAAGGTGGTCTATCAGCGGCCGGGCGCGGAGAAATGGCGCAAGGGCGACATGTTCGAGGCGATGCCGGAGTTCGATCACGCGGAGTAAAGGACGCGTGGAGCGTTCCGAGCGATGATCGGGAGCCCTTGATACGAATGAATGCGGATCATCCGTGTTCATCCGTCTTGCCCCGTGTCTGCGTTCCTGAGGAATCCGAAAGCGATGCATGTACTTGTTCTCGGCAGTGGCGTCATCGGCACGAGCAGCGCGTGGTACCTTGCGCGCGCGGGTTTCGAGGTCACCGTTGTCGATCGCGAAGCCGGTCCCGCGCTGGAAACGAGCTTCGCCAATGCCGGCCAGATTTCGCCGGGTTATGCGGCGCCGTGGGCCGCGCCGGGCGTGCCGCTGAAGGCGTTGAAGTGGCTGTTCTCGCGGCACGCGCCGCTGGTGATCAAGCCGGGTCTCGACCCGCGTCAGTACATCTGGCTGCTGCAGATGCTGCGCAATTGCACCGCAGCGCGCTATGCAGTCAACAAGGCGCGCATGCTGCGCCTCGCGCGCTACAGCGCCGAATGCCTCAATGAACTCGCGGACGAACTCGGGATCGATTACGAGGCCCGCAAGCTCGGCACGCTGCAATTGTTCCGCACGCAGTCGCAACTGGATGCCGCCGGCAACGACATCGCCGTGCTCGAGCAATACGGCGTGCCCTATGAGCTGCTCGATCGCGCCGGGATCGTGAAGGTCGAGCCGGCGCTGGCTCAAGTCGCGGGCCAGTTCACCGGTGCACTGCGTTTGCCCGAGGATCAGACCGGCGATTGCGCGCTGTTCACGCGGCTGCTGGCCGAGCGCGCGAAGGCCGCTGGCGTGGCGTTTCGCTTCAACGCCACCGTGGAGGCATTGGATACATCAGGTGACCGCATCACCGGCGTGCGCGTCGACGGCCATGTCGAGCGCGCCGACCGCTACGTGTTGGCGCTGGGCAGTTACACGCCGCGACTGCTGGCACCGCTGGGCATCGAGCTTCCCGTCTATCCGCTCAAGGGCTACTCGTTGACCGTGCCCATCACCGATGCGGTGATGGCGCCAAACTCCACCGTGCTGGATGAAACCTACAAGGTGGCCGTCACCCGTTTCGAACGTCGCATCCGCGCGGGCGGCACTGCCGGCGTGTGCGGATTCGATCTTTCGGAACCGGCGCGGCGCCGCGCCACGCTGGAAAAAGTCGTCGCCGGTCTTTATCCGCGGGGCGGCGATCCGGCGCGTAGCGAGTTCTGGGCCGGGTTGCGTCCGGCCACGCCGGACGGCACGCCGGTGGTCGGCGGCACGCCTTTCAGGAACCTTTGGCTCAACACCGGCCACGGCACACTGGGTTGGACGATGGCGTGCGGATCGGGGCGTTACCTTGCGGACCTGATGGCCGGCGTGATGCCGCACATCAGCAGCGAGGGGTTGGACATTTCGAGGTACCGACGCGCAAGTAGTGAGGCTGCAAGCGGCGGGAAAATTTCTTTCGCCACCCCAGGGCCATCGCGGGTTTCATCGGCGATGAAACCCGGGACCCGGTGACTTTGCTCCGGGTTTGGAAAGTCACCGGGTTCCGGGTTCGCCCGCGATGAAGCCGCAGGCGCCCCGGAATGACGAAATGAAAAGCGATTGCTGACACGTATCGCGAATCAGAACTGGTTTTGCTTCACCAACAACGAGGAGAAGCTTGCATGTCGTCAACGACGATCCAACCCGCCGGTGACGACCATCGCCTGAAACGCCACATCGGCACCATCGGGCTGCTGTTCACCGCGGTCGGGTCCATCATCGGTTCGGGCTGGCTGTTCGGCGCAATGAACGCCGCGCAGCAGGCGGGCCCGGCGTCGATCATCTCGTGGCTGGTGGGCGCGGTGATGATCCTCCTCATCGGACTCACCTACGCCGAACTCGGCACGATGTTCCCGGTGTCGGGCGGGGTGGTGCGGTTTCCGCATTTCGCGTTCGGCTCGTTCGCGAGCTACGTCTCCGGCTGGATCACCTGGATCGCGACGGTCGCGGTCGCGCCGCTGGAGGTACTGGCGGTGCTGCAGTACGCGGCCAACTACATCCCGTGGCTGCAGACGCTGAAGGATGGTTCACCGGTGCTGACCACGCCGGGCCTCGGCGTCGCCTGCGCGCTGCTGCTGTGCTTCGTGCTCATCAACATGCTGGGCGTGCGCTGGTTCGCGCGCATCAACAACACGCTGGTGGTGTGGAAGGTCGGCATCATCATCATCGCGATCGTGGCATTTTTCGCGGTGCAGTTTCATCCGCAACATTTCTTCGCGCCGCAATACGGCGGCTTCATGCCGATGGGCTGGCATGGCGTGTTCTCGGCGGTGGCGACCGCGGGCGTGGTGTTCTCGTACCTCGGTTTCCGGCAGGGCGTGGAACTCGCCGGCGAAACCAGAAATCCGCAACGCAACGTGCCGATCGCGATCCTGGGTTCGCTGGCGCTGTGCACGATCATCTATGTCGGCTTGCAGGTGGCCTTCATCGCCGCGCTGCCCGAATCGGCGCTTGTCAACGGCTGGGCCAATATCGGCAACACGTTCATCGCCGGTCTCGGCGAACATGCGATGGCGTTCGGGCCGCTGGCGGCACTGGCGACGGCGCTGGGACTCACCTGGCTTGCGATCCTGTTGTACGTGGACGCCTTCGTGTCGCCGTCGGACACGGGCCTCATCTACATGGTTCTTTCTGCGCGGCTGACCTACGCAATGGGCCGCAACGGCAATGCGCCGAAGGCGTTGTCGCACGTCAACGACAGGGGCGTGCCGTGGGTGAGCGTGGTGCTGGCGTTCTTCGTGGGGCTGCTGTTCTTCCTGCCGTTTCCGGGTTGGCAGAAACTCGTGGGCTTCCACACTTCGGCGATGGTGATGTCGTTCGGTTCCGGTCCATTGACCATGATGGCGCTGCGCCGCGAACTGCCGGATTACAAGCGACCATTCCGACTCGGCGGTGGCTGGATCATTCCATATCTCGCGTTCCTGTCGTCCAACCTGATCGTGTTCTGGTCGGGCTGGGACGTGGTATGGAAACTGATGGTCGCAGTATTGCTCGGCCTCGTGCTGCTGGCGATCCACGAAAGCGGTTGGGGCAAACACACGCCGAAGCTGGACCTGCGCGCGGGCTTCTGGATGTTGCCGTGGCTCAGCGGCGTCACGCTGATCAGTTGGCTCGGACGTTATCCCGGTCTCGACAAGCACGCCGGCAATCTCGGCTACCTCGACATGGTGTCGGGACTGGTTGTGATCGTGATCTTCTCGGCGGCGATCATGGCGCTGGCGCACGTGCTGCGCCTGCGCGGTGACCGCGTCACGGAACAACTGAACGAGAGCACGAGGTAGCGCGAAACCGTGCGGAACGGGCACCGGGCCACGGAAACACGCCCCGATGCACGAGATTCGGCCTGCAATCGTCGAATTGGTGGAGCGGAAGGGGATCGAACCCTCGACCTTCGCATTGCGAACGCGACGCTCTCCCAGCTGAGCTACCGCCCCACGATTTGGATTTTCAGGGCGGGCATCGGGAATCCGGAGCCGCCGCGCCGGCGCGTTGCACGCCAGCGAGCCGCGTATGGTAGCCGGTATGCGGCCGCGCGCCAAGCGTTTCGAGGCGCGGTTCAGCCCGGCAGCAGCGGCGTCAGTTCGGTTTCCAGCACCGCGGCGCGCCAACCCTGCAGACCGGCGGGCCAGGCGCGGGTGACCGCGAATTCCTCGATCAGGCGGCGCGGGCACAGCAGGCCCGCGGGCAGGGCGAGTTTTTCGGCGACGGCTTGAACCACGCTGCGCATCGCGTCGATCGCGCGCTTGGTTTCGCCTCTCGGCGCCGGCGGGATGGGCTGCAACGCTTCCAGTTCTTCCGGGGTGGACGTCGCCTGCAGCAGCGCCAGCAGTTCTGCGCGCTGCGGACCGCGCATCGCACGCAGGCCCTTCACGCGATCGAACAGGGCCTGCGGGGTCGGCGGGGGTTGCTGCGCCAGCGACAGCGCGTGCGCGTCGTCCAGCACCCACGGACGCGGCCGGTCGAGTTTGCGTGCGGTAACGTCACGCCACAGCAACATGCGCTTCAGGCGTACCTGTGCATCGGGGTGCCAGTCGGCCGCGCCGGGAAATGCGCGTTGCGGTTGCGGATCGATTTCGGTGCGGTGGCGGCGCGCGCGCCGCACCAGCCGCGCGCAGTCCTCGGTGTGCCACGCGGTGCGACCGTGCCGTTCGAGTTCGGCCGCGAGGCGTTCGTGCAGCGCGGCGAGATGGACAACGTCCTGTTCGGCGTAGTCGAGCTGGCCGGCGGTCAACGGGCGCTGCAGCCAGTCCGAACGGGTCTCATCCTTGGGGATTGCGATGTCCAGGACGCCCGCGACCAGCTTCTGGTAACTCAGGCCCGCGCCCATGCCGCACAGCGCCGCCGCAATCTGGGTGTCGAACAGGTCGAGCGGCGTGTCGTCCAGTAGCGGCATCAAGGCTTCCAGATCCTCGCTGGCGCTGTGCATCACGCAGGTGCGATCGGCAACCAGCGCACGCACGTCCGCGCCGACCGCGTAGGCCAAGGGGTCCAGCAGCCAGCGCTCGCTCAGGTGTGCCGCCTGTACCAAAGCCAGCTTCGGGTGAAAGGTGTTGCGGCGCATGAACTCGGTGTCGAGTCCCAGCGGCTCGCGGTCCGGCAGCGCCGGAAGCGCACCTGCCTGATCGATCCATGCCGCACTCATGGCGTCCGTCCGTCGATTGATCGGTGTTCCATTGCAATGGGGTTTGCTATCGTGAACCGCACACGATAGCACCCGGACGTCGCGACCGCATGCCGAAGCAGCAAACCCTTACCCGCCAGCACGCCATCGGTGGTGCGATCGGCGTGTTGTTGCTGGCGTTCGCGCTGGTCTATCGGTTTTTCCCGCAAGCATTGAAGGTGGAGCCGGCGGTCCTTCGCTCGCACAACGCGGTGCCTTCCAGTGCGCCGCTGAGGACCGGGCCGCCGCCGCGCAGGCTGACCTCGGCCGAATCCGAACTCAACGCCGGGCCGCCCATTTCGCTGGCACCTTCGGTGGTGATCGCGGCGCGTGCCCGCGAAGCCACGTTCGGCAGCCACGGTGGCAAGGGCAAGGTGGCGCAGTTGCTGACCCAGGCCGGCAAGGCCGCGCGCGCCGGCAACCTCACGGGGCCGGGCAACGACAGCGCACTCGCGCTGGTGCTGGAAGCGGCGAAGGAATCGCCCGACGATCCGCACGTGAAATCCGCGATTTCGCTGTTGCACGCGCGGCTCGTCGCGAACGCGCAGCAGTCGCTGGCGACCGGCGACGCCGACGCCGCGCGGACGAACCTGGATGCCCTCAAGCAGTTGCCGGGTCGCGATGGCGACGTGGCCGCGCTGTCGGCGCGCATCGATGCCGCCGGCAAGGTGCAGCCGTTGCTGGAACACGCAAGCGACCTGGTGCAGAAAGGCAAGCTGGAAGGGACCGGCGACGATACCGCGCTGGCGGTCTACCGCAAGGTCCTGTCGCTCGATCCCGAAAACGTGGTGGCGCGCCAAGGCCTGCAACGCGTGCAGCAGGCCGCGCTGGATCGCGCGCTGAGTGCCGCCGCGCAGAACGACGACGCCAAGGCCGTCGCGGCGCTGGCCGACGCGGCTGCGATCCTGCCGTCCTCCCCGGCGCTGGCCGACACCCGCGCACGCGTCGCGGCGATGCGCACCGGCCGCGCCGACAATTTGATGACGCAGGCGCAATCGGCTCTGGACGCCGGCAATCTCGACCTCGCGCAGCGCATTGCGGAGCAGGCCGCCGCGCTCGGTGCGTCCACCGAGGCGTTCCTCGCGAAAGTGGAGAACGCGCGCGAGTACGCGAGCTACCATCCGGGGCAGGTATTCACCGATCATTTCCTCGATATCGTCGGGCAGGCGCCGGGGATGGTGGTGATCCCGCGCGGCAATTTCCTGATGGGCGAACCGCAACGCGGCCGCTCGCAAACCGGCGCCGAGCAGCCGCAGCATGAGGTGACGATCGCCAAGGGTTTCGCAATGGCGCGCGCCGAAGTCACGGTCGCCGAATTTCGTGCGTTCGTGCGGCAGTCTGGCTACGTGCCCGATTCCAATCGGCTGGGCGGCGCTTCGGTGTACGACGAAACCAACGGCCGCATGCAGACGCGCGCGGGCGTGGACTGGCAGGACGACTACGCCGGCGAGCGCGCGCAGGGCAACGATCCGGTCGTCAACGTGTCGTGGAACGACGCGCACGCCTACGCTGAATGGTTGTCCAAGCGTACCGGCCAGCATTACCGGCTGCCCACCGAAGCCGAGTACGAATACGCCGAACGTGCCGGCACCACCACCGCATACTGGTGGGGCGACGGCGCGCCCGCGGGCAAGGTCGAGAACCTCACCGGCGCCGGCGATCGTTCGCCCGCGCACCGCAGTTGGGCGAATGCGTTCAAGAACTACAACGATGGCTACTGGGGCCCCGCGCCGGTGATGAGTTTCCAGCCCAATCCGTTCGGCCTGTACGACATCGGCGGCAACGTGTCCGAATGGGTCGCCGACTGCTGGCACGAAAACTACGTGCGCGCCCCCACCGACGGCAGCGCGTGGGTGAACCCCGGTTGCGCGGAACGCGTGATCCGCGGCGGCTCGTGGGGCAGCGCGCCCGACCAGGATCGATCGTCATTCCGAATGGGCGCGGCGGCCGACGCACGCAGCGGGCGCGTGGGATTCCGGGTGGTCCGGGATCTCTAGCGAAGCCTGTACCGGCCGCACGCAGAAAGCGCGTCGTGCAACGACGGCAGGTAACCTGCGCCGAACAGGTTGACGTGGTTCAACAGGTGGTAAAGGTTGTACAGCGACGTGCGCTCGCGCCAGTCAGCGCGCAGCGGTGCGTGTTCGGCATAGGTGTCGAAAAATTCGCCGGGCGGCGAGCCGAACAGCGTCAGCATCGCCAGTTCGGCTTCGGCCCAGCCATGGTGCACGGCGCCCGCGTCGATCAACGCGGGTTCGCCGTTCGCGCAGACGTGCAGGTTGCCTGACCACAGGTCGCCGTGAAGCAGCACCGGCGGCATGTCGGGAATGCGTTCGCGCAAGTTCGAGCACAGCGATTCGATGGCAAGCGCGTCATGCGTATCGATCAGTCCGCCGTCACGCGCGCAGCGCACCTGCGGCAGCAGGCGACGCTCGGCAAAGAATCGCCAGCCATTGTCGTCCGGCGTGTTGTCCTGCGGTGAGTCGCCGCAGAAACCGTCATGGTTGAATCCGAAATGCGTGCCGATGCTGCAATGTTGTCGCGCCAGCCCGGCGCCCGCGCGCTGCCAGTAGCGGGTTGCGCGTGTGCCATCGCCGAGATCCTCCAGCACGATCCGGTCGTCTGCCGCCTCCAACACTTCGGGTACGCGCAGCGCGTGCGCATCGCGCAGGGCCGCCAATCCCCGCGCTTCTGCGTGAAAGAAACCCGCGGGCGCGTCGCGCCGCTGTTTTATGATGATGCGGGTTCCGTCAGGCAAGGTCGTGCGTTGCATGCGAGGCTCAGCGCGTTTCCCCACGCTCCCACGCCGCGACCGGACCGGGAACGATGCGAAACAGCGGGTGCGTCTCGACCGTGGCGATGGTGCGTGGCAGCAGGCGGAGGCGTTCGGGATCACGCAAACGCAGCTTGGATCGCAGATGGTGCCATTCGAACGCGAGCTGCCCGCGGGTAACCGTCAGCCGCCTGCGCGAGCGGGTGCCAAGCACCTTGCCCGCATCGAAATTGAAACCGCGCACCTGCGCTTCCACCAGCAATCCCAGCAGGTAGCTGTCGATGGTTGCCAAAGGCGCCGTGCAGCGCTCGAACCGGATCAATTGCGGATGCGCGCGATAGCCGCGTGTGTGGCCGGCGATCACTGCGCGTGCCAGCAGCGCTTCGCGCCAGGCAGCCGTCAGGCCCTTCGAGTCGAGGTAACGCGGATGCAGGCTCCACAAGCGCATTACCGCATTGTGTCAGGGCGCGGGTGATCAGGCGCTGACGAAAGCCCGCTGGTGCCGAAGGTGGGACTCGAACCCACACGCTTTTAAGGGCGGCGGATTTTGAGTCCGCTGCGTCTACCGATTCCGCCACTTCGGCGACGGGCCGCAAAGTATGCGGGAGCACCGCGCGAATGCCAAGCGCTGCGACGGCGGCAGAGGGCGACTGGGTGAATCGCGGCCAACCGGTATCGCCATTCAGCCCGAAGTTGACGGCGCATTTACACGCGAGCCTGCATCATGATCGGACGGCGCGGGCCCGGCAGGACGCCGGCGCGCGCCACCCATCGACAAGGAGAGTCACCATGCGTACCTCGATCCTCGCTTTTTGCGGCATGGCCGCGCTCGGAATGGCCGCAGGCGCGGTCGCGCAGAACACGCCCACCAACAACCCGCCAACCCAACCCGCGACATCGACCGCCAGCAAGCCGGCGGGCCAGATGGACAATTCCGGCGGCGGCTTGGGCATGCAGATGACGCCGCGCGAAGCGCAGATGGCGTTCCAGAACATGGATTCCAATCACGACGGCTTCCTCGACCGCTCGGAGTTCACGCAGCGCGGCGACAGCGGCCAGCGTTTCCCGGGCTGTGACACCGACCGTGACGGCAAGCTGTCCGAAGCCGAGTACGTGACGTGTTCGCAGCGTCCGGCGACGCAGTCGCAATCGCAGCAGTAAGTTCGGCCGCGTGAATGGGACGGCCCGTCGGCGTCAGTGATCCAGCGACAGTTGTCGTTCGCCGCGCGCGTACCAGTCGCCGCCCGCCGGTTCGAACACGCTGCAGCGGAGCATCGGTCGTTGATAGACGTGCACGCTGACCGCGATATCGGTGTCGCTGGCGTTGCAGATGGTGTGGTGTTCATGCGGCGGGATCAGGCTGCCCGCCGAGCCGGCCCCCGCCTGGATCACGCCAGCCGGAACGAAGCGGTAACGCTCGTCGTCGTGCTCGCAAAGCTCGTATTGCACCACTTCCAGCGCGCCCCGCCACACGCCTTCGACGCACCACATGCCGGCGTGGTCGTGGATGGGTGTGCCCTGGCCGGGGCT
>DAIUEL010000098.1:0-6639 GCA_036845145.1 Rhodanobacteraceae bacterium
CTTTCCGACGAGCGTACACGTCGTCAAGTGTCCAACCTGCGGCACGCCACGAACAGTGATCTTTTGTGCGAGGCGTTTCTGCATGCGTTCACTGGGCAACCACTGCCAACTGATGAGGAGCTGAGACGAACCATGGCTACGAAGAAAGCTGCGAAGAAACCCGCCAAGAAGGCGGCACGCAAGTCGGCGAAAGCCAAAACCTCCACCGCGCGCAAGACGGCGCGGAAGACCACCGCCCGCAAGGCGGCCAAGAAAGTAGCGAAGAAACCGGCACGCAAGCGCGCCACCAAGAAGACGGCCCGCAAGCGCACCGCCAAGAAGGCCGTGATGGCCAAGACCTCGCGCGCCAGCAAGACCAAGCGTGCGAAGAAGTAATTCCGCTGCAATGCGGTAACGCCACACCGTCATTCATAACCACAAGCCTGCTCTTCCCGCGACGCCCAGCGCGGGGAGATTGCGGGCAAGAGTTTTAGCGTTGGCCCCGGCTTTGCCGGGGCTTCAATTTTTGTGCGATCGTCCATGATCGCGGCTTCGTTGGGTGGTGTCGCTGCTCTCCCGGTTCGCGCACCTCAGTACCAGAACGGGCTTCCTGCCCTGACTTTTCACGAAGGCGCGTGCGATCGTCCATGGTCGCGGCTTCGTTGAACGGTGTCGCCACTCTCCCGGTCGCGCACCCCAACCATCGGAACGGGTTTCCTGCCCTGACTTCTCACAACAGTCCGTGGCCTTGCTATGCCGCGCACATGCGGCCGCGGGATGGGGTCTACCGCTGCAAAACGGTCGCGGATGTCGAATCCGTCACATATTGCCGCGGTGCCGGATGGCATCTTGGGCCGAAGGAAATGGCGCAGCGTGGAGGTGGAACGATTCGTGCATGCCACGAGCGGGCCAATTCCTTCTCTCGTACACAGGTGGGCGCACGATGACACTCGCATCATCCTTCCGTTCCTGGGAACCGTTCGGGTTGGCTGCCGGCTTGCGTGGCGCCACGGTCGCGGCCGGCATGGCCCTGCTGCTGGCCGGATGTGGCCAGGGCCAGAACAACGCTTCCGCACCTGCCGCGAGCAGCAATCCGCCGGCTTCGGCAGGCGTGGCGACATCGGCGCCCGCTTCCGCGCCAGCGCAGTTGCCCGCGCAATCGCCGGCCGCTGCCGCGAGCGCGGCCCAGGCGCAGCAAGCCGCGCTCGATGCAGCCAAGGCCAAGCTGTCGACGATGGGTGTGTCCGATCTGCTCACCGCCGCGCGCGAAGCCTACGCACAACATCGCCTGGTGTCGCCCGCCGGCGACAATGCGATGGAATATTACGAAGCCGTGCTGGCCAAGGATCCGAACAACCAGGTCGCCAAGGATGCGCTGCGGGAAACCTTCCCGTTCAGCGTGCCCGAAGTGGAGAAGGCGATCGCGCAGAACAATTTCGATGAAGCCGGTCGCCAGATCGACGTACTCTCCAAAGCCGATCCCACCAATTACACGCTGACGTTGTTACGTTCCAAGCTGGACGCGCAAAAGAAGCTGCAGGCGCGCCAGCAGCAGGAAGCCCAGTTGAAGGCGCAGAAGGCGGCCGAACTTGTCGCCGCGCAACAGGCTGCCGCCAAGGCCGCGGCGGAGAAGGAAGCCGCGGCGAAGCTGGCCGCGCAGCAACAGGCCGCGGCCGTCAAGACCGCGCCGCCGCCCAAGCCGGTTGCGCAGGCGCCCGCACCCAAGCCGGTCGGCGAGACGCGTGCCGCCAAGGTCGTGCAGGCTGCCTCGCCGAGCTATCCGCTGCAGGCCGCACGCAATCAGACGTCCGGTTTCGCGGTGGTGGAGTTCACCGTCTCCGTGAGCGGCGGTGTCGAGAATCCCCACGTCATCGATTCGTCACCGCGCCGCGTGTTCGACAGCGCGGCCATCCAGGCCGTGAGAGCGTCGAAGTTCGATCCCGCGCTGCGCAATGGCGAGCCCGTCGCCAGCGTCGTTCGCCGCCGGATCGACTTCAAGTTCGGCGGGTGAGCAGCGGCGTTTGCGCCTGGCAATCATCGTGGGCGAATAGCGTTTAGGTTGGGTTGACCACGGCCTCATCGTGGGAAGCCCAACATGACGCAGCGACAACGTTGGCTTCCGCCGATAAAGCCGGCGTCAGCCCAACCTACATGCCGGCGCCTTGCCTCAGTGCTTGCGCTTGGCGCGCCGCGTGTGCCGCGGCTTCGCCCGCGTGGGTCGGTCGGGACGATTGAGTTCCGCCCAATCCTGATGCGGCACACCCAGCAAGGCGTCCAGCAGTTCCGGCATCAGGCCCGCGGGCGTATTGCTTTCGCAATTCCACAGCACCACCACGCCCGCGTGGTATTTCGGGAAGAATCCGATCATCGAGCGGTAGCCCTGCACCGCACCCGCGTGGAAGATCAGCGTTTCGCCTTCATAGTCGTACACGCGCCAACCGAGCGCGTACGACGCCTTGTCGACGCGCGCGCGGCGCCAGTTGGAGAACATCCGCTCGGTCGGCGTGGCGATCACCGGCGCGTGCAGCACGTCCAGCAGCGCATCGGGCAGCACCATCGGACGGCCGCCCATCTGCGCGATCAGCCACTGCTCCATGTCGCGAATGCTGGCATTGACGCCGGCCGCGGGCGGCACGTAGAAATTCTCGTTCGGTTCGTACGCGACCCATCCCCGGCCATGCTTGTAATGCGGACGCGCCCAGCTGTGGCTGCCTTCGAGTCCGTCACGGCCGTAGCTGGCAGTGGTCATGCCCAGCGGCAGGAACAGGTAGCGATCGACCAGCCGGATGAAGAACTGTCCGGTCTTGGCGTGGATCACGTCGCCGATCAGCGAGAACGCGATGTTCTGGTAGCCGTAGCAACTTCCGGGATCGCACGTCATCGGCACCGTCGCCAGCTTGCGTTCCAGTTCCTGGTACGACACGCCGTTCGACAGGAGGTTGTCGTAGGCATTGTGCGGCAGCCCGATGCTCTGGCTCAGGATGTCGCGCACCGTCGCTTCCTGCGAGGCGTTGGCGTCGCGCAACTTGAAGAACGGCAACACCGTGGCGAGTCGCGTGTCCCAGCTCACCACGCCTTGGCGGACCAGCATGCCGGTGAGTGCGGTGGCGAACGCCTTGGACAGCGAGGCGAGTCGGAACACGGTGTCGGGTTCCACCCTCGCGCCGGTGTTGGCGTCGGCGTAACCGAGGGTGCGCTCGTAACGCACCTTGTCATTGATCACCACCGCGGTCGCAAGCCCGGCGGTGCGATCGGACGCGGCGAGCTGATCGAGCCAGTGATCGTAATCCCTGAGCGCGGCCTCGACGCGCGCCTCCGGCAAGTTCGCCTGATCGGTGCCGGTGTGCACCACCGTCGGTTCCGGCGGCACCGGGTTGCTGTGGGTTCCGGGAGGCTGCGCCGCGAGCGCCGCGCCTGAGAAAACGAAACAGATGAATGCTGCGCAGAAAGCGGATGAACGCATGCTATGCTCAAATCGTTGTGCGATCACGCGTGATCGCCGCAATGGTGGGCTGGTCGACCGACGGCGCCGTCATGGCGCGCGAAGACCAGAGCGGCCTTCCATGGCCTGAGTTTGACAAAATTGTGCGTTCGTCCATGAACGCTGCTTCGCTGAACGGTGCCGGCGCTTTGCAGGTTTTCCGCATCTCCGGCACCAGAACGGGCGTCCAAGCCCTGACTTCTCACCAACAGCGGCTTCGGCCGAGGCATTGCCAGGAGACGACATGACGGGTCTGATCATCTTCCTGATCATCATCGCCATCATTGTGATTTACCTGATTGCGATCTACAACGGGTTGGTGACGTCGCGCAACGCCTACAAGAATGCGTTCGCGCAAATCGACGTGCAGCTTACCCGACGCCACGACCTGATTCCCAATCTGGTCGAGACGGCCAAAGGTTACCTCACGCATGAACGTGAAACGCTGGAGGCCGTCACGGCTGCGCGCACCGCAGCGGTGAACGGACTTGCCGCCGCCAAGGCGCAGCCGGGCGATCCGGCTGCGATGAAGCAGTTGTCCGGCAGCGAAAACCAGTTGACGCAGGCGCTGGGCCGATTGTTCGCGGTCAGCGAGGCGTACCCGGACCTGAAGGCCAACCAGAACATGATGCAGCTTTCGGAAGAACTCACCTCGACCGAAAACCGCGTCGCCTTCGCGCGCCAGGCGTACAACGATTCGGTGATGAACTACAACAACAAGGTGCAGGTGTTCCCTTCGACGCTGGTCGCCGGCCCGTTCGGGTTCGCGCCAGCCGAGCAGTTGGCGATCGACGATCCGGCGAAGCGAGAAGCACCCAAGGTCAGTTTTGCGTAAAGTCGCTCGCGCTTCGCGCGAACTGCAAACGGTAAAGTCAGTGGCTGCGCCGCCTGTCATGGGCAAGAGCGTACTGCAGGTGGCTGTTTCTCTTTACGCTTTACTCTTTGCAGCGCCGAAGGCGCGTCTTGCAGCGAGCGACTGACAACTATATGGATTTCTTTGCCCAGCAAGCCAAGGTCCGACGCTCCAGCCGCACGCTGGTGTGGCTGTTCGTGCTGGCCGTGCTGGCGATCGTGGTCGCGGTCGACCTCGTGTGCGCCTTCTTCCTCGTGGGCTTCCGGCCCGGCGCGCTGATCGGCATCACGCTTGCAGTGATCGCGGTGATCGGATTGTGTTCCGCGTACCGCGTGGCCAGTCTCGCCGGTGGTGGTTCGGCAGTGGCGCGCGAGATGAATGCCATCGAAGTTCCCGCCGACACCACCAACCCGCAGTGGCAGCGCCTGCGCAACGTGATCGAGGAAATCGCGATCGCGTCCGGCGTGCCGGTGCCGGAAATCTACGTGATGCAGAACGAGGCTGGCATCAACGCTTTCGCGGCCGGCTACACGCCCACCGACGCCGCGGTGTGCGTGACGCAAGGCTGCCTCGACAAGTTGAATCGCGATGAACTGCAGGGCGTGATCGCGCATGAGTTCAGCCACGTACTGAATGGCGACATGCGGCTCAACATCCGCCTGATGGGCTTGTTGTTCGGGATCATGGCGATCTGGGTGATCGGCCGCTTCCTGATGTGGGGCGGCTATTTCGGCGTCGGCGACGGGAGTAGCAACCGTCGCCGCGGCGGCAGTGGGCAAGTCGCGCTGGCGGGCATCGCCTTGCTCGCGATCGGCGCCATCGGGTTGCTCTTCGGGCGCCTGATCCAGGCGGCGGTGTCGCGCTCGCGCGAATCGCTGGCGGATGCGTCGGCGGTGCAGTTCACGCGCCAGACTTCGGGCATCGCCAACGCGCTCAAGAAGATCGCGGTGTTCGAGGAAGGTTCGGCGTTGCAGGCGCCCCGCCGGGATGAGGTACGCCACATGCTGTTCGGTGACGCCGAGGGCAGCTCCTGGTTCGCCACGCACCCGCCGATCATGCAACGCATCAAGGCGCTGGATCCCTCGTTCAAGCCCGAGGAGCTGGATGCCTACGTCAAGCAATGGCTTGCGTCGGGTGGCGACCCGAACTCGATCGAACTGCACGCGACCGAACAACCGTGGGAAAAGGCGGTGCACGATTTCGCGCGCGCCGATGGCGACGTCGATATCCGCAGTGCGCCGGCCGCGCCGGCGGGCGCGGCGCCCAGTGGTGTCGTCGGTGGCGCGATACCGGCGCGCGGGGCCGAACTTGCGATCGCCGCCGCGGCCGTCGCAGCGCAAGTCGGCTCGCCCGGCACCGATGATTACCACGCCGCGGCCGACCTCCACGCACGGATTCCGCCGGCGCTGGCAACCGCCGCACGCGATCCACGCGGCGCGCTGGCCACGGTGTTCGCGCTCGCGCTTTCCGCGCGTCCCGAGGTGTCGGCGAAACAGGTGCAGGCGATTGCGCAGGCTTTCGACGATGCCCTCGCCGAGGCCGCGCGTGGTCTCGCTCTGCAAATGGCGGACCTGCATCCGATGCTGCGCCTGCCGCTGGCGCAACTTGCATTCCCGGCGCTGAAGCGCCGGCCGCGCCCGGAAGTGACCGCTTGCGTCAAGGCGCTGGACGCGATGATCCACGCCGACGGCCGCGTCGATCTCGACGAATACTGCCTCGCCAAGCTGGTGCAGGCTCAGGTGGTCGCGGCATTGGACCCGTCCGCCAGCTTCAAGCCGGGCACGCTGAAACTCGCGGAGGCGCGGGACGAACTGCGCGACCTTGCCGCACTGGTGGCGCACTTCGGCAACGAAGACGACGACAGCGCGCGCCGTGCGTTCCAGGCGGCGATGCAGGATGCACTGCCGAACGCGAGCGTGATATATGCGTTGCCCGAGGACTGGCAGTCGGCGCTGGACCGCGCGTTCGACACGTTGTCGCGGCTGCGGCCGGAAGGCAAGGAGTTGGCCGTGCACGCGGTCACCCGCGCGATCGCCGCGGATGGCAAGGTCACGGTCGCCGAATCGGAACTGTTGCGCGTCACGTGTGCGACGCTGGGTTGTCCGTTGCCGGTTTTGCTGGGGAACGACGGCAGGGCCTGACTGACCCGATCGAGGCCGGAACACTCACGCCAGCAGGCGTACGCGCAAGTCGCGGGCGTAGTCGACGAGGTCGGGAAAAAATGCATCGAAATGCCGCTGCAGGGTGCCGGAGCGGGCGAGCAGCGCGGGTAATGCTTCCGCGATGGGCGAAGGGCGCGACAGCCGTTGCGCCAGCGCGTGGAACA
>DAIUEL010000098.1:6739-9856 GCA_036845145.1 Rhodanobacteraceae bacterium
AATGCTTCCGCGATGGGCGAAGGGCGCGACAGCCGTTGCGCCAGCGCGTGGAACACGGCATCCAGGGTCATCTCTTCGCCGTAACCCGCCGGCAGGTCGTGCGTGTGCATCCACACGATGAACGCGCGCAGCGACACCGGCAACTCGGCGGCGCGTGCGTCCAGCAAGCCAAGCCAGCGCCGTGAAAACCGCGCGAGCGGTTCGTCCGTCGGATACCTGTCCCAGTCCAGCACCAGCAGGTGGTCGAACCACACGTCGAGCATGATGCCGGCATAGCGGCGCATCGGCGGCGTGAACAGGTTGCGCGCCGCGACGACTTCGGGATGCGCATCGGTGAAGGCGTCAATCGCGCGATGGAAACGCAGCCCCGCCTGACGAGGCACGGGCCATGCGGGGTCCGGCCGTCCGCGCACGAAATCGCCCAGGGCGCTGCCCAGCGCGAATTCGATGCCACCGGCATCGGCGAGCAGGGCATGGGCAAGGTGGTTCATGGCTGTCTTCCATTATCATCCACCCATGAGCGATGCTTTGCCGCCGGCCCCGTCCGGCTTTCCCGATGTCCCGGCGACGTTCGCGTTGCCCGGTCCTGCCGGCACGCTGGAAGTCGCGACCGCCGCACCGGAGGCGGGGGAGGCGCGGGCGGGTACCGCGGTGATCTGCCACCCGAATCCGCAGCAGGGCGGCACCATGCGCAACAAGGTGGTGACGATGCTGGAGCGCGCGTTGCGCGAATCCGGCCTGGCGACGGTGCGCTTCAATTTCCGCGGCATCGGCGCGTCCACCGGCGCGTTCGACCACGGCGATGGCGAAAGCGGTGACCTGGTCGCGGTGGCGCAATGGGTGCGCCAGGTGCGTCCGGGCGATGCCTTGTGGCTGGCCGGTTTTTCGTTCGGCAGTTACATCGCGCTGCGTTCCGCGCGCTCGCTCGGCGCCGATGCGCTGATCACCGTGGCACCGCCGGCCGGACGCTACGAATTCGCCGAGTTGGCGATGCCGACTTGTCCGTGGCTGGTGGTGCAGGGCGAAGACGATGAAGTGGTCGATCCGCAGGGCGTGTTCGACTGGATCGAAACACTCGACCCGAAACCGACGCTGATCCGCATGCCGGAAACCGGCCACTTCTTCCATCGCCGCCTGATGGATTTGCGCGGCGCGGTGAAGAACGCGGTGCGGCCTTGGTTGCCGGGCAAGACTACCGCTTGAGCGTGGCTGCCGGAACCGACGCGGAAGTTTTTCGGCCCAGCGAACATTACGCTCGCGGCATTGCCGGCGGGCGCTGGCAGGACGATCCCGCGCAACACGCGGCACTGGCTGCGTTCGATCGCATCCATGCGGCGCTGCTGGCGCCGCCACCTGGTCGCCTGCAGCGCCTGCGCACGCGCCTGGCCGGGAAACCCGATGCGGTTCGCGGGCTGTATCTGTGGGGCCCGGTCGGGCGTGGCAAGACCATGTTGATGGATCGGTTCGTGGCCTCGCTGCCCGCGCGGATTGCGCAGCGCGTGCACTTCCATCGTTTCATGCTCGATGTGCACGCCGGTTTGCGTGCGCTGGGCGAGGTGCGCGATCCATTGTTGCGGGTAGCCGCCGACATCGCGGCGCGCGCGCGCGTGCTCTGCCTCGACGAGTTCATGGTCACCGACATCGGCGACGCGATGATCCTGGGTGGCCTGCTGGGGGCCTTGTTCGACCGCGGCGTGACGCTGGTGGCGACGTCCAATACACCGCCGCGCGATCTCTACAAGGAAGGCCTGCAACGCGAACGTTTTCTGCCTGCGATCGACCTGCTCGGTGCACATTGCGAAGTGCTGGAGTTGGTTTCGCCGCACGACTGGCGCCTGCGCGCGCTGACCCGCGCGCCGGTGTACCTGACGCCCGACGACGCGCATGCCGAGATGGCGCTGGCACGCCTGTTCGTCGAACTGGCGCAAGGGCCGGTGCAGGAAAACGCCGCATTGAACATCAACGATCGCACCTTCCGCGTGCGCCGCGTCTGCGCGCAGGCGGCGTGGTTCGATTTCGCGGCGCTGTGCGACGGGCCGTACGGCTCGGCCGATTACATCGAGCTCGCGCGGACATATCCGGCGATCCTGATTTCGGGCCTGCCGCAGTTCACGCCCTTCAACGAAGACGCCGCGCAACGCTTCGTGCACCTGATCGACGAACTGTACGACCGTCGCGTGAAGCTGGCGGTCACCGCGCAGGCGCCGACGGTGGAACTGTATGACGGCAAGCGTCTGCGGCTGGAATTCGCGCGCACCGCGAGCCGGCTGATCGAGATGCAGAGCCGGGAATATCTTGCCGAGGCGCATCGTCTGGATGCTGCGTCTGGCGTGCCGTCCGGCTGAACCGGGCTGCATCGCCCCGCCAATCGTCTGCCGTTTGCCACGCGGTTTCGGGTTCGAGCTTGGCGATCGCCGGCGGCTTTGCAGAAGCGCATGCGATTGTCGAAATCGTGCAACGTCGAACGTCGATGGCGCAGTGACGACCTTCATCTGACGATTGTCATGTTGAAAAGCACGACTTTCGACTCTAGCCAACAGCAGTCGTTCCGGTTTGGAATACACATTGTCCGCAACGAGGCACGCGCGTACCGGTTGTGGGACACGCGGGCCAACAGTGAGCGCAGGTCGGTGGTTTCATTCCATGCGCCCGGTTCGTGCTCCCACAAGGAATGTTGCAATGCGGAATCGGCGTAAATACAATACCGCGCAGTTCAGTTATATGAATCGCCCTTGCGGCGCCTCTCGACGCGCATCAGACCGTTGTCAGCCTGAATGATCTTTCCCAAGACCCAATTGAAGTCCGGCTTTCCGCGGACCGCGGTGGCGATCCCTGTTTTGTTGGCAGCGCTCGCGCTGGCCGGCTGCGCCGTCGGCCCGAATTTCCGCGAACCGGCGTCGCCGCAGGTCGATCGCTTCACGGCGAGCGCACTGCCGGCGTCCACCGCCTCCGCTGATACCGCCGGCGGCGATGCCCAGCGTTTCCTCCAGGGCGAAAACGTGCCGCAGCGCTGGTGGGCCACGTTCGGCAATGTCGAACTGGATCGCCGCGTGCAGCAGGCTTTCCAGCACAGCCCGTCGATCACGGCCGCGCAGGCCGCGTTGCGCCAGGCCGAGG